>NZ_NGFP01000139.1 GCF_002149035.1 Streptosporangium minutum | reverse complement strand
GCCCCCGGCGACCGCCTGATCCCGGCCGGCGTGGAGGCCCGCCCGGCCTCCTCCGTGCTCACGATCCCGTYCGGATGTCCGGAGAGCAGCGCGAGGCACGCGCGTCCGGGGGCCTCCGGGAGCCGGCCGGGGAATCCCCGCAGGACGAGGATGTTGAAGTGAAGGTGAACGCAGCACTTCAGGCGACGCGGTTCTCGATCCTGGACCGCTCCCTCACCCGCCGGGGGCATGACCACGCGCAGGCCCTGCGCGACACCGTGAGGTTCGCGCAGGAGGCCGAAGCCCTGGGGTACCACCGCTTCTGGGTCGCGGAGCACCACGGGGTGCCCGGGGTGGCGGGCTCGGCGCCGACCGTCCTGGCCGCCGCCGTCGCCGCCGCGACCTCGCGCATCCGGGTCGGCACCGGTGGCGTGATGCTCCCCAACCACCGGCCGCTGGTCGTCGCCGAGCAGTTCGGCGTCCTCGAATCGCTCTACCCGGGCCGTATCGACATGGGCCTTGGCCGTTCGGTCGGCTTCACCGGCGGCATCCGGCGCGCGCTCGGCCACGACAAGCGCGACGCTGAGGACTTCGGCGACCGGCTGGCCGAGCTGCTCGGCTACTTCACCGGCGACCAGAAGGCGCATCCGGGCGTGCACGCGCTTCCGGCGGAAGGTCTGCGGGTGCCCGCGTACGTGCTCGCCACGGGCGCCGGCGCGGACATCGCCGCCGAGTACGGCCTGCCGCTGGTGATCGCGGTGGCAGGCGGCCGGGAGCGCGCGCTGCAGGCGATCGCCCGCTACCGCGGGCACTTCCGGCCCTCGGCCTGGTCGTCGCGGCCGTACGTCGTCGTCGCGGCCGACATCGCGGTCGCCGAGACCGCCGAGCGTGCCCGCCGCCTGCAGATGCCCGAGGCGTGGGCGACCGCCTTCTCCCGCACCCACGGGGTCTTCCCCCCGCTCACCCCCGCCGGGGAGATCCTCTCCACGGACATGACGGACCGGGAACGCGCCCTCTTCGAGGAGGCGTTGCGGGGACGGATCCACGGCACGAGGGACGAGGTCGCGGCCGCGGTGCTGGAGCTGGTCGAGCGCAGCGGCGCCGATGAGGTGCTGGTCACGATGAACACCTTCGACCACGGCGAGCGGCTCGACTCCTACCGCCGCCTGGCCCGCCTGGCCGGTGCCGGCGCGCCCGCCCCTCCCCCGGTCACGCTCGCGTGCGCGCCCGGTCGGTGACGATGTCGCTGGTGACCTGACGGTTGACGACGCTGAGAGGCCCCAGGCCGGACAGGACCATGACGATCTGCTCGGAGAGCCCGGGCGGAGCCGACCGGGCGCTGGTGAGAGCGACGGTGGCGGCGCCCCGCAGCCGTTCCGGGCACAGGTCGGTGATGCCGGTGACGACCTGCGCCGGGACGCCGGCCGTCCCGGCGAGGCGGACGACGTGCCGGGCGTCCGGGCAGTGTGGCCCCGCGGCGATGAGCAGGAGATCACTGGCACCGGTGACGGCGGCGACGGAGCTCGCTCGGTCGGAGGCGTGGTAGCAGAAGTCGCCGGGGTCGGGACCCCGCAGGGCGGGGAAGCGGGCCCGGAGGGCGGCGACGACGGGAGTGGCCTGCTCGACGGGGATGCCGGTCTGGACCAGGTAGGAGATCGCCTCCGGATCGGCAGGCCGGAGCCGCTCCACGTCGGCGACGCTCTCCACCAGGACGGTCGATTCCGGGGCCTGGCCGAGGATGCCGGAGACCGCGGCGTCACCGGACCTGCCGATCACGACGGTGAGGTCGCCGCGTTCGGTGAAGCGCGCCACCTCGGTGTGGGCCGCGGCCACCAGGGGGCAGGTGGCGTCGATGATGGTCAGACCACGGGCGGCGGCCTCGGCGCGCAGCGCCAGGGACACGCCGTGGGCGGGAAAGACGACGCCGGCCCCCTCCGGGAGCCGGTCGAGATCGGTGACCGTGGTGACGCCCTCGCGGGCCAGGGCCCCGGTCTGGTGGGGGTCGTCGGTGACGGGGCCGTAGCTGACCACCGCCTGGCCGCCGCCGGCCGCGTCCCGGGTGATCTCCAGGGCCCGCCGGGCACCGGGACAGGCCGGCCGGGTGCCGGCCAGCAGGACGCGGCGGCTGCGCATGGCGGCCTCCCACCGCCCCATCGCATCGCCGACCGCCTCGACGGCGGCATGATCGTCGGGATGGACGGCGGCCGCGATCCCGGCGGCACGGCCGTCGCGTTCGAGGTAGGAGACGGCGAGCATGCGGCCACCGGGGGGAGCGGGCCGGTCGGCCGGGTGCGCGGTCAACGGCGCGTAGCGCACGCGCAGCCCGTCGCGGGCCAGCCCCGCGCCCAGGGCCGGCGCGGCCGGGCACTCGATCACCCCCCGGTCGGGGTGGCCGAAGGAGGAGGCGACGACCACGCCTCCCCTGGGTACCTTCTGGCAGGCGAAACGTTCCCGGATCTTGGTCCTGTTCAAGGCTGTGTCCTCGGTCGTGCCGGAGGCCGAGCCACCGGCGCCGGATTCGGGTTCGGGTTCGGGTTCCGATTCGGGTTCGGGTTCCGATTCGGGTTCGGTGCGGGCTCGCGCGGCCCGCCAGGCCATGGGTTCCCCGTGCGCGGGCCGGTACACGCGTCCGCCGCCGGTTCACATGGCCGCGGCGCGCTGCAGCACCCCTCTGGCGAGGGTGTTGCGCTGGTGGGGACGGAGCCGCGCTTTGAGCGTCACCAGGGCGGCGCGGGTCCGTCCACTGCTCAGATGGGGGTAGTCGTCGAGGAAGGTGTGCCAGGTGGCCGCGGCCTGCTCCAGATGCCCCTGGTCGAGGTAGAGCACCGCCAGGGTGGCGGAGGTGAGTGCGCGGGCCCGGCGTTCGGTGGCCGGGCGGTGACGTATGGAGGTGGTCAGGGCCTCGACGGCGGCGGGCCGGTCCTCCAGCGCGGTCAGCACCGCGGCGTGCTGGTGGGCGAGGGACGCCTGATGGTAGGCCCCCACCGTCTCCGCGCCGGTCCCCGTCGTGGCGGCGGCGTGATCCAGGTGGTGCTCGGCCGCGCGGAGATGGGTCAGCGCGGCGCGGCGCTCGCTCCGGCTCGCGGCCGCGGCGACGGCCGCCTGCCCGTGGAGGAAGGCCCGGGTGCCGGGCTCGATCCCCGCCGGGACGCCCGACAGGGCCGCTTCGGCCAGGTCGAGGGCGTGCCGGTGGTGTCCCAGGGTGTACGCCTGAACCGACAGCGCCCGCAGGGTGACCGCGTAACCGACCGCGTCGCCGTTCTCGGCCGCGAGCCTCAGGGCCGCCTGGTAGTAGCGTTGCGCGGCGCCGTGGAGCTGCTCGTCGAAGCACATGAAACCGCACAGGTATGTCAGCTCCGCGGCGATCGACAGCATCCTGTGGCGGGTGGCCGAGCTCATCCGGCACCGCAGCCACGGCACGACGTCCACGGCGAGATACCCCGACAGGGCCCGGCGGGCCTGGCCGCCGCCGAAGGCCGTGTCGGTGTAGGAGAACACCTGGGCCATCGCCGCGGCCGCCTCCACCTGCGGGGCGCCTATCCGCGGCGCCGGATCGCGGCCGCCGCCGACGGTCACCGCCGCCACCGTGGCGTCGGCCCAGCCGGGGACGGACAGCGCGGCCAGGTTGTAGACGCATTCCTCCAGCACCCGCCGCCGGCCGGGCCGGGGCCCGGCGTGCAGCTCGACCAGCCCGGCCAGGGCGTCCGCCTCCCACCAGGTCGCGCCGCCGGCATCGGCTCCGGCGGGGGCGCGGGGCTCCCGCTCCGGCCTCGCCAGGCCGATCGCGGCGGCGGTCAGGGGACGCCCGAGCCGGCGCGACAGCGCCTCGGCGACCAGATCCGGCACCGGAGGGCGCGGGCGCATGCCCGCCAGCCAGTGCGCGACCGCCGCCCGGCCGTACCCCAGTGTCACCCCCGCCTCGACGCCGAGATCGTTCACCGCGCCGGCCAGTTGCTGGCCGGTCCACCCGGTCTCGGTCAGCAGCGCCCGCAGCCGGACGTTGGGTCGGTGTCCTGTCGCCATCCGGGTCCTCTCACCCGGCGCGGCGACAATAGTCCTCCGTTCTCGGGTACGGGACCGGGCGGGCCGGCCGCCGGTGGGCGCCCGCCCTGGAACGGCCGGCCGGCTCACCGCTTCCACCTGCGGCGACGGCCGCGGACACCGCTCCCGCCGTATGGTTTCCCGCCTTTCTCCTTTCCGTCCGCCGGCGGGCCGCGGGCGCGCTCCGCGGCCTCGGTCACCGGCGTGAAACACGGCCGGCAAATGAAACCACTCCCCCGGCGCCGGGGGGTTCCGAGACGTTGCGGCGGCGGCCGTACTGGAAGTGAGCCTGCCCTTCATCGCAGGGACGCGGCGTCGGCCGCGTCCGCTCATACCGCTCAGGCGGCGCCCGGAAACCCGGAAAACAGGACAGCAGGAAAGAGGTGAGTGTGGTGACGACCGCACCAGTGCTCGGCTTCACCGACAGCACCACGCGATCGGCACATGAGGTACTGGCCGCGGCCCAGGAGCTGGCCGGACCGGCTCACCGCGGCGCGGTGGACCGCCTGCCGGAGGAGATCCGCCACATCGCCGGTTACCACGCGGGCTGGTGGGACGCCGAAGGCCGCCCGCGACAGGGCGGCGGCAAGGCGGTCCGGCCGGCGCTGGTCCTGGCGTCGGCGTGGGCGGCCGGCGGCGAGGACGCGGAGGTCGTGCGGGCGGCGGTGCCCGCGGCGGTCGCGGTGGAGTTGGTCCACGACTTCTCGCTGCTGCACGACGACATCATGGACGGCGACCTGACCCGCAGGCACCGACCTGCCGCGTGGTCGGTGTTCGGGGTCGGTGAGGCCATCCTGGCCGGCGACGTGCTGCTGACGCTCGCCCTGGACCTGCTCGCCGGGAGCCCGGCCCTGAGGGTGCTGACCGGCTCGCTGCTGCGGCTGTGCTCGGGACAGAGCGCCGACCTGGCGTTCGAGACCCGCACCGACGTCACCCTCGCCCAGTGCGTCGAGATGGCCGCGGGCAAGACCGGGGCGCTGCTGGGCTGCGCCTGCGAGATCGGTGCGCTGGCCGGCGGCGCCGGGCAGGACCGTGCCGGGCTGTTCGGGCGGTTCGGCCGTCATCTCGGACTGGCCTTCCAGCTCACAGACGACCTCCTGGGGATCTGGGGGGATCCCGCGGTCACCGGCAAACCCGTCTTCTCCGATCTGGCCGGCCGCAAGAAGTCCCTGCCGGTGGTCGCCGCCCTCACCTCGGGCACCCCCGCGGGCGAGCGGCTGGCCCAGCTGTACCACGACGACCGGATCCTGGACGAGCGGTCCCTCGCCCATGCCGCCGACCTCGTCGAGGCGGCCGGTGCCCGCGCCTGGGCACAGCGGGAGGCCGAGGCCAACCTCGCCGCCGCGCTGGCCTGCCTGCGGCAGGCCGACCCCGCCCCGGGAGCGGCCGGAGACCTCCGCCTGCTGGCCCAGCTGATCATCCGGCGGGACCGCTGACATGGCCGCCGACGACGTGCCCGCGACGACGACGCCCGCAGGCGGACCGCCCATGAACGGACCACCGGCCGACGGACCGCCCACGGACGCAGTGCCCATGAACGGACCGCCGACCGGCAGATCATCCGCGCAGGGCCCGCCCGTAGACGGCTCCGTCCGGACGGTGCTGCTGGCCTCACCCCGCTCGCTGTGCGCCGGCGTCGAGCGGGCGATCGAGACCGTGGAGCGCGTCCTGGCCGACCGCGGCGCCCCCGTCTACGTCCGCAAGCAGATCGTGCACAACGTTCACGTGGTCGCCGATCTGCGGCGGCGCGGCGCCGTCTTCGTCGAGGAGCTCGACGAGGTGCCCGACGGGGAGACGGTGGTGTTCTCCGCGCACGGCGTCTCCCCGGCGGTCCGGGCGCAGGCCGGCCGCAAGGGACTGCGGGTGGTCGACGCCACCTGCCCCCTGGTCACCAAGGTGCACGTCGAGGCCCGGCGCTTCGCGGCCCGTGGCGACACCGTCGTGCTGATCGGGCACGCCGGGCACGAGGAGGTCGAGGGCACCCTCGGCGAGGCGCCCCGGCAGAGCGTGCTGGTCCAGACCCCCGCCGAGGCGGCCGCCCTGGAGGTCGACGACCCCGCCCGGGTGTCCTATCTGACTCAGACCACCCTGGCCGTGGACGAGACCTCCGAGGTGATCGAAGCGCTGCGGGACCGGTTCCCGGCGCTCTCCGGGCCCGGCAGCGACGACATCTGCTACGCCACCACCAACCGGCAGCACGCCGTGGCGGGGATCGCCGCCGCCGCCGACCTGGTGCTGGTCGTCGGATCGGTCAACTCCTCCAACTCGGTACGGCTGGTCGAGCTCGCCCGGCGCCAGGGCACCCCGGCCTACCTGATCGACGACGCCGGCGGCATCGAACCCGGATGGCTCCGCGGGGCCCGCGTGATCGGCCTGAGCGCGGGCGCCTCGGCCCCGCACCACCTGGTGGAGGAGGTCATCGCCTTTCTCCGCGGTCTGGGGCCGCTGCGGGTCCGGGAGCACCGCCACACCACCGAAACCGTCCGCTTCGCCCCGCCTAAGGAAGTGCGTACGCCATGAGCGCTGACATCGCCGTCCCCCACGCGGCCCCGGACGCCGCCTCCGCCGCGAGAACGCCGACCGGCCTCGCCGGCACAGGCACGACGATCACGAGCGGCCTCCTCCCGCGGATCAACGGCCCCGGCGACCTGCGCCGGCTGCCACCGGACCGGCTGCCCGAACTGGCCGGTGAGATCCGCCGGTTCCTGGTTGACAAGGTCAGCGCCACGGGGGGTCATCTGGGGCCCAACCTGGGAGCGGTGGAGCTCAGCATCGCGCTGCACCGGGTGTTCGCCTCGCCCCGGGACGCGATCGTGTTCGACACCGGCCACCAGGCCTACGTACACAAGATCCTCACCGGCCGCCAGGGCGGCTTCGACCGGCTGCGCCAGGCCGGCGGCCTGTCGGGGTATCCGAGCCGGGCGGAGTCGGTCCACGACATCGTCGAGAACTCCCACGCCTCGACCGCCCTGTCCTATGCCGACGGCCTGACGAGGGCCTTCCAGCTCCGCGGCCACACGGACAGGCATGTGGTGGCGGTGATCGGGGACGGGGCGCTGACCGGCGGCCTGGCACTGGAAGCGGTGAACAACCTCGGCGCCGCGCCCGGCCGCCCCGCGATCATCGTGCTCAACGACAACGGCCGCTCCTACGCCCCCACCGTCGGCGGGCTCGCGAGCCACCTCGCCGCCCTGCGCCGGCCCGGCCGGGACTCCGGGAACCCCTCCCCCCGGCCGGACGGCCCCAACGTGTTCGAAAGCCTGGGCTTCTCCTACCTGGGGCCGGTCGACGGTCACGACATCGGCGCCCTGGAGGGAGCGCTGCGTCAGGCCCGTGCCCTGCGCCGGCCCGTGGTGGTGCACGCGGTGACGGTCAAGGGCAAGGGGTACGGCCCGGCCGAGAACGACAGGGCCGACCACATGCACGGGATCGGGGTGCTGGACCCGGCCACCGGCCGCCCGCGCGACGCGGCCGGCGCGGCGCCGCCGTCGTGGACGTCGCTGTTCGCCGACGAGATGACCGTGATCGGCGCCGAACATCCCGGCGTGGTCGCGATCACGGCGGCGATGCCGGGCCCGACCGGGCTGGCCGAGTTCGCGGCCAGGTTCCCGGACCGTTTCTTCGACGTCGGCATCGCCGAGCAGCACGCCGTCGCCTGCGCCGCGGGACTCGCCCTGAACGGCATGCATCCGATCGTGGCGATGTACGCGACCTTCTGCAACCGGGCCTTCGACCAGGCGCTGATGGACGTCGCCCTGCACCGGCTCCCCGTCACGTTCGTCCTGGACCGGGCCGGGATCACCGGACCGGACGGCCCCAGCCACCACGGCATGTGGGATCTGGTGCTGCTCGGCATGATCCCCGGACTGCGGATCGCCGCCCCCCGTGACGCGACCCGGCTGCGCGAGCTGCTCCACGAGGCCGTCGGCCATGACGGCGGGCCGACCGTGGTCCGCTATCCCAAGGCCAGCGCCGGTCCCGACATCGCGGCGACACGGCGGCTCGGCGGTCCGGACGGCGTCGACGTGCTGTCCCATACCGGCGACCAGGCCCTGCTCGTCGCCGTCGGGCCGCTCGCGGGACCGTGCGTGGCCGCCGCCGCGCAGCTCCGTCACCACGGGGTCGGTGTGACGGTGGTGGACCCGCGCTGGGTGACGCCGGTCTCCCCGGTGCTGGTCGAGCTGGCCGCCACGCACCATCTGGTGGTCACGGCGGAGGACGGCCTGCGTACCGGCGGCGTCGGCACGGCGATCGCCACCGCGTGCGCCGACGCCGGCCTGACGACGCCGGTACGCACCCTCGGCCTGCCGAGGGAGTTCGTCGGCCACGGTGAGCGCGCCCACCTGCT
Source organism: Streptosporangium minutum (assembly GCF_002149035.1). Taxonomy (GTDB): domain Bacteria; phylum Actinomycetota; class Actinomycetes; order Streptosporangiales; family Streptosporangiaceae; genus Streptosporangium; species Streptosporangium minutum. The sequence continues at coordinate 15,976 of NZ_NGFP01000139.1, read as the reverse complement.
GGCCGCCGCCGGCCTGGACCACCGCTCGATCACCGCCTCCGTGCTGGAAGCCGTTCACCTGGGAGTCCCCGACCGCCCGGCCGATCCCGGACCCGGCCCCGCCCACGCCGGCGCGCACCCGGCCGCCTCCCGGCCGACGGCACCGGTCCCCGCACCGGCGCGCGGGGCCGGGCCGATCGGAGGATGGTCATGAGCGCCCCCGTCCTCCTGGGCATGCCCGGTACCGGCGCCCCGCCCGCGGCCTCGCGGCCCGCCTCCCCGTCCCCGGCCTCCGCCGTCCTCAGGCCGCGCCGGGTGACCCGCCGGCTCCAGGTGGGCACGGTCGCGGTGGGCGGGGACGCCCCGGTGTCGGTGCAGTCGATGACCACCACCGTCACCGCCGACGTCGGCTCCACCCTCCAGCAGATCGCCGAGCTCACCGCCGCGGGCTGCGAGATCGTCCGCGTCGCCGTACCGTCCCAGGACGACGCCGACGCCCTGCCGCAGATCGCCAGGAAATCCACCATCCCGGTGATCGCCGACATCCACTTCCAGCCCAGATACGTCTTCGCCGCCATCGATGCCGGTTGCGCCGCGGTCCGGGTCAATCCCGGCAACATCAGGGCCTTCGACGACAAGGTGGGAGAGATCGCCCGGGCGGCCGGCGCGGCCGGGATCCCGATCCGGATCGGGGTCAACGCCGGCTCCCTCGACAGGCGGCTACTGGCCAAGTACGGCAGCGCGACTCCCGAGGCGCTGGCCGAATCGGCCCTGTGGGAGTGCTCCCTGTTCGAGGAGCACGGCTTCGCCGACCTCAAGGTCTCCGTCAAGCACCACGACCCGCTGACCATGATCGCCGCCTACCGGGTGCTGGCCGCGTCCTGCGACTACCCCCTGCACCTCGGCGTCACCGAGGCCGGTCCCGCCTTCCAGGGCACCGTCAAGTCCGCCACCGCGTTCGGCGTCCTGCTGGCCGAGGGCATCGGCGACACCATCCGCGTCTCCCTGTCCGCCCCGCCGGTGGAGGAGGTCAAGGTCGGGACGCAGATCCTGCAGTCCCTCGGGCTGCGGCCGCGCCGGCTGGAGATCGTCTCCTGCCCCTCCTGCGGCCGGGCGCAGGTCGACGTCTACCGGCTCACCGACCAGGTCGCCGCCGCCTTCGACGGGTTCCCCCTGCCCCTGCGGGTGGCCGTCATGGGCTGTGTCGTCAACGGACCCGGCGAAGCCCGCGAGGCCGATCTCGGCGTCGCGAGCGGCAACGGCAAGGGCCAGATCTTCGTCCGCGGCCGGGTCGTCGCCACCGTCCCGGAATCGAAGATCATCGAAGCTCTCGTCGAGGAGGCGACGCGCCTTGCCGAGCAGGCGGAGGCGGAGGCGGAGGCCGGCGACGACGTCCCGGGGCCCTCCGGTAGCGCTCCAGACCTGTGAGCCGGATCTGAGAGCGCCAGACCTGTGAGCCGGCCCCGACAGCGCCGGCCGCCCGTCTCACCGGTACGGAGGACAGCACCGTACCGGCCCCGCAGCCCGCCGCCGGAGCCGTGAGCGCCGGCCCCGAAGCACCCCACCCCCTCGGAGGAACGGATGAGCACCACGCGTACGGCACGTCCCGCCGGAGTCTCCCCCCAGGCCCTTCTCGCCGAGATCGCCGTCGATCCCATGGGCCAGGTCACCGCCTCGGTCTACGAGACGGCCCGGCTGGTGGCGTCGGCGCCGTGGCTGAGCGGCCACCGGCGGCGGATCGAGTTCCTGACCGGTTGCCAGAACCCGGACGGCACCTGGGGAGGGCCGGGCCCCTACGTGCTGGTCCCCACCCTCAGCGCGGTCGAGGCCCTGCTCACGGTGGCGAGCGCCGCCCGGCCCGGCGAGCGGGCCGTACCAGGCCACGGCGATGTCGCGGGCGCCGCGCACCGCGGCCTGCACGCGCTGTTCGCACGGCTGGACCCCCGGTCGAGGGCCGTCCTTCCGGACACCATCGGGGCGGAGTTCCTCATCCCCTGGCTCGTCGGCGAGATCAACCAGCACCTGGACGCGCTGGAGAAGCACCCCGTCACCGGGCTGGACGCCTGGCAGGGCTCGGGGCGCCTCCACACACCCGACGGATGGGACTCCGCCCCCCTCGACCGGCTCCGCCACGCCGCCGGGCAGGGTCACCCGCTGCCCCCGAAGGTCTGGCACTCCCTGGAGGCACTGGGAGGCACCGCCGTACAGGCTCCCCAGGTGCGCCCCGTCGACGGGGCCGTGGGCTGCTCGCCGGCCGCCACCGCCGCCTGGCTGGGGGCCGGGGACGGCGACGGGGCGGGCACGGAGCGGCGGCGCGCGATCGAATACCTGCACACCGTGCAGGCCCGGCACGGCGGCCCGGTCCCGGGCGTGACGCCGATCGGCGTCTTCGAGCGGGCATGGGTGCTGTCGGCCCTGGCCGAGGCGTTCCCGGGCACCGCGCCGCCCCGTGAGCTGGGCCACAGCCTGCACGCCGCCTTCGGCGACCTCGGCGTGCCCGCCGGCGCGGGCCTGCCGCCCGATTCGGACGACACCGCCGGGGCGCTCCACGCTCTGGCGCTCATCGGCAGGCCACGGTCCCCGGAATGTCTCTGGGCCTACGAGTCCGATACGCATTTCCGCTGCTTCGCCGCCGAGCGCACCCCTTCCACCAGCACCAACGCCCACATCCTGATGGCCTTCGGAGACCACGAGGCCGGCGCGGCGGATCGGGCCCGCTACCGGCGGGCGATCGGCAAGATCTCCCGGTGGCTGCACGGGCAGCAGCGGCCCGACGGGAGCTGGATCGACAAATGGCACGCCTCCCCCTACTACGCCACGGTCTGCAGCGTCTCGGCTCTGGCCCGCCACGGGGACGCGTCATCCGCCGTGGCGCTGCGCGCGGCCACCGAATGGGTGCTCGGCACCCAGCGCCACGACGGGTCATGGGGCCTGTGGTCCGGCACGTCCGAGGAGACCGCGTACGCGATGCAGACCCTGTTGCGGGCCCCCGCACGCGACGACGGCGCGGTGCGCCACGCCGTGCTGCGCGGCGACGCCTTCCTCGCCGCGCAGGACGGCCCGGCCCGGCACGACCACGACGGACCCGACGACCACGGCGGACCCGACACACCCGACACGCCCGACGCACCCGGCGGACGCCGTGACCATGGGCGCCACGGCGGGCACGACGGCCACGGTCACCGAGGCGACGCCCGGCGGTACCCGCCCCTGTGGCACGACAAGGACCTCTACGCCCCCGTCGCGGTCGTCCGGGCCGAGACGCTGGCCGCGCGCACCCTGGCCCGGACCCGGATCCTGGAGAGGCAGTGATGGCATCCCTCGCACCCGGTGCTCTTCCCCCGGCAGGCGCGGAGGGGGTGGTGGCGTGAACCTCAACGGATACCGGTTCGCCCTGCGCACCCGGTCGTTCCTGGACGCCCACGCCGCCGACGGGACCGGCATGGTCGAGTTAGGTTCGGCGACGGAGCCGCGACTGCTGGTCTGGCACCCCGAGACCGTCGGCGAGATCTTCCGTTCCGAGCAGCAGATGGTCCTGAAGGGCAGCGACACCCTGGGACCACTGGTCGGCGCCCACTCCCTGCTCTTCGCCAACGGGCCGCGGCACGCGGCCTACCGCAAGGTCGTCGGTACGGCGTTGCGCGGGCGTCAGCTGGCCGCCTACCACGGCACCATCCGCGACGCCGTGGACGCCGCACTGGACGGGCTGGTCCCGGGCGAGGTGTTCTGCCTGCCCGAATGGACCCGCGACCTGACGCTCCGGATCATCGGGCAGATCGTGCTCGGCCACGCCGGGCACGAGACGCTCGGCCCCTTCACCAGGTGGGTGGAGTACACGCTCGGATCCCGGCCCCGTACCCTCGCCTACCGCCACCTGCGGGTGCCCGGACCGCTGCCGTCGCCGTGGCGGACCTTCCGGCGGCGCAGGACGGAGATCGTCCACAGCCTCCTGGAGGCCGCGCGTCCCGCGATGGCGGCCGCGGGACCGTCCACGCTCGCCGCACGGCTGTCCGCCGGACGCGAGCCCCTCGGCCCCGTCGGCGACGAGGAGCTCTCCGACCAGCTGGTGTCGCTGCTGTTCGCCGGCCACGAGACGACCGCGTCCGCGATCGCCTGGACCCTGTTCTGGCTGCACCGCGACGACCGCGTCCGCCACGACGTCCAGGAGGAGCTGGCCGCGACCGGCGACGACGGCTCCACCGCCGAGAGGGTCCCCCTGCTGAACGCGGTGTGCCAGGAAGCCCTGCGGATCTCTCCCCCCGCCACGGTCGCCGGCAACCGGATGCTCACCGCGGACCGGCGGATGGCCGGCCGGTCCATGCCTGCGGGCACCCGCCTCACCCCGTGCATCGCCCTGGCCCATCGCAACCCGGAGGCCTACCCGCACCCGTGGCGCTTCGATCCCGCGCGGTTCCTGGACACGCGGAGATCCGCCCAGGAGTATCTCCCCTTCGGCGGAGGGACCCGCCGGTGCCTCGGCGCGAACCTGGCCATGCTGGAGATGCGGATGGTCGTCGCGGCGGTGCTGCGCCGGCACGCTCTCCGCTGCCTCAACCCCGAGGCCGGGGTGCCGAACCTGCGGGGGCCCGCCATGGGTCCCGGGCCGCTCAGGATGGCGGTCGGCGGGTGCCCCCGGCGGGCCGGGACGGCCGCGGGCGCCTCCGTGACGAGAACCGAGGGATGAGGTGGACGCATGACCTCGCTGGCCACGCAGAGCCGGCCGATGACCCGGGGACGGGCGCTGATCCGCATCCACCGGCTCGAATACCCCTTCCCGGCGGTGTACGCGTGTCATGTGCTCTGGGGCGCCTGCTTCGCGGTGACCGACCCCCGGCAGCTGTTCACCGTGCCCGTACTGGTCACTCTCCTGGCCAACCTGCTCGCCGTCGTCTCGCAGAATCCGCTCAACGCGGCGCTGGACATCCGCGCGGACACCCACACGCGGGGGAAGGACAGCATCGCCACCGCGACCCGGCGGCTCAGCCCCGCCGTGGCCTTCCGGTGCGCCGCGATCGAGAAGACGCTGGCACTGGCGCTGGCGACCGCGGTCTCGGTGGGGCTCGGCCGCCCGGCGGTGGCGATCGGCGTGGGACTGGCGATCGTCCTGCACCTGCTCTACAACCTCGAACCCGTCCGCCTGAAGCGGCGCGGCTTCGCCAACCCCGCCTACTTCGCCCTGACCTTCGCCTTCCTGCCCTGCGTGTCGACCTACTCGGCCCTCCGCCCCGACGTCCCGGCGCCCGTCTGGCTGGTGTTCGCCGGCCTGGCGGTGCTGTTGTTCGGACGCTCGCTGTGGTGGTCCATCCCGGACCTGGCCGGAGACGCCGCCGCCGGTGACCGCCCTCCCGCCGTACGGCACGGCGCCTACCGTTCCCTGCTGGTGGCCTGCGCGGCCACGGCGGGCGCGCTCGTGCTCGCCGGGTGGGGCCTGTGGTGGCTCTACGGCCCGGTGTGGTCGCTCCTGGGCGTCGCGGCCTGCGCCGCTTTCCTCATCGACAAACTCGGCCTGCTGCCCGGCATCTCCGACGAGAACCTCCCCGACGAGAGGACGATGCGCAAACGGAGCCTGTCCATGGTCCTGGCGGCCGACCTGCTGCTGGTGGTGATCCCCCTGGTGGCCGGATGAACCGCCGCGGTCTGAATCCGGGACATGCCGAAGCCCAGGCACCGGCCCGGCCGGATACGGACGACCGCGCCCTCCGGCCTTCCGAGGGGCGTCCGTTTCGGACAGGCCGGTGTCGGCGCTGACGCCGTGACGCTCCCGGACGAGGAGCCGTTGTCCATGTCGGCCCGTCAGCCTCGCAGGTCGGACAGGTCCTCGTCACTGAGGTCGAGGTCGTTCGCCGCGAGGTTCTCCTCCAGGTGATCGAGAGAACCGGTGCCCGGAATCGCCAGCACCGACGGCGACGCCGCCAGCAGCGCGGCGATCGCGACCTGCGCTGTGGTCACGCCCAGGCGTGCCGCGACCTTGCCGAGCCGTTCGGCGTCGAGTGGGCCGCGGCCACCGCCGAGCGGGAAGTACGGCACGTACGCGATACCCGCTTCCTCGCATTCCGCGAGCAGCCCCATGTCACCGGTGTACCGGTTCTGCACCGCCGTGACGGGCGCGATCGCCCGGGCCTCGGCGAACTGGGCGGCGTCGACATTGCTGACGCCCAGGTGCCGGATCAGCCCCTCCGCCCGGAGCTCGGCCAGTACCGCGAACCGTTCGGCGATCGACTCGCCACCCGGCCCGGTCATCCCGCCCACCCGCAGGTAGACCAGGTCGAGCCGGTCCAGCCCGAGGGAGCGCAGATCCGCCTCGACCAGGCCGCGCAGCTGATCAGGCGACGCCTGCCCGCTCGGCACGCCATCCGGCCCGAGCAGCGGCCCGACCTTCGTCGCGATCACCAGGTCGTCGCGGTAGGGGGTCAATGCCGTACGGATCGACTCGTTGGCCCGCACCGCTCCCCTGCCGTAGAAGCCGGCCGTGTCGATGTGGTTCACGCCCAGCTCCACGGCGCGCCGGAGCACCGCGACGCCGCTCTCCGGGGCTCGCGGCGGGCCGTCGAAGGTGCTCATCGCCAGGCGCATCGCACCGAAGCCGAGCCGGTTGACGGTCAGGTCTCCGCCGAGGGAGAAAGTCTTGGTTGTCATAAGGCTCATGCTGGCCGCCGCCACGACGCCCGGCGAGCTCGTGGCAGTTTGCTGCCAGACTGGCGGGGTGCGGAACGAACAGGTGTTCTCCGTCCGAGGGGACGCGGAATTGATCGCGCGTGCCGGTCATCTCTTCGAGTCCGCGCGCACCGAGTTCCTGTGCGCCGCCCGGGACCTCAGGACCTGGTCGCAGCCGGAGGCCAGGTCAGCGGTCCTGAACCGGATGCGCGCCACGGGTTCCCCAGGCCTCACCTCCCGCAAGCTGCTCAGCCCGGTGGCGCTCGCCGAGGAGGAGGCCCGCGCGCACCTACGGCTGGTGCGGAGCAAGGGGGCTCTGGTCCGGATCAGCGGCTCGCCACTGCCGCACGAGACCATCCTCATCGACCGGCGGGTGATGATCCTCGCCGGCCGGGAGACCCCCACCGGCCGTGAGTACACCGTGACGACGTCGCAGATCCTGGTCGACGGCGTCCACTCGCTGTTCCGGGCGATCTGGGACAGCGCTGTTGATCTCGATACCTATCTGCGCAGCGACGTCCCCCAGCTCGATGCCGACGGCCGCATGATCCTCGAAGCCCTCGGCTCGGGGCTCACCGACGAATCGGCGGCCAAACGGCTCGGCGTCTCGCTGCGCACCTACCGGCGGCGCGTGGCCGAGCTGATGGCCAGTCTCGAGGCCGGCTCCCGCTTCCAGGCCGGGCTGCGCGCGGGCGAGCTGGGGCTGCCCCGCCGACCGCGGTGATCGCACTCCTCCAGCGGTCCGCGCACCTCGCGACCGACCGTCGCGTCACCCCCCGGAGAACTTCCGGAGCCGGCCACCAGGACCGTGAACCGGGCATGCGCCGGGAAGTACGGCGCCGCGGAGAAGCCGGGGGGACCCCGCGCTCAAAGGGGGCTCCGCGGGGCCTCCGGGGCGGCCCCCTCCAGGCGGACGATCTGGAAACCGGCCATGGCGAGCACGGCGGGCAGATGGCGTATGACGTTGCGATCCTTCTCCTTGGCCGATTCGTGGAGGCGGGCCCAGTCCTCCATGTCGGGGTGGAGCTTGCGGACGGTGTCGCGGGAGGGGCCGTGGGCCCAGCCCTCCGCGGCGCGCTCGTCCATCCAGCGCCGGTGCTCCATGGCGGCGAGCCGCTCGATCTCCGCTTCGGTGAAGGCGAACCCGAGTCCGGGGTCCACCCGTGAGGCGAGGACGGCCCCGACGGCCTTGAGCTTGCGGCCGATGTCCTGCGCCTGGCCGCGATTGGCCCTCTTCAGGCTCTCGGGCAGCTTCGGCCAGGCGACCAGCGAGTCGTTGGTCTCCGGCGACTCTCCGCTCGTGAGGCAGTCGTAGACGTAGTTCTCATGGATGGTCCGCGCCAGCTGCTCGATGAGGTCCTCGGCGATCAGACGCGGATCACCGGCCTCCTCGGTGACGGCGAACACCCGCAGGAGGCCGGCCAGGTCCTCCAGGAGGCTCACTCCCTGGAAGGCCTGGTCGAACATGCCCTGCCGTTCGACCCGGATCACGAGCGAGCGCGGCGACCTGGTCCACAGCCGCAGGGTGGTCAGCGCGGTCTTCAGGGCCAGGTCCTCGTCGCGGTAGCACACGTACACCCGCTGCGGCACGTCGGCGGGGATGTGTCCGCCGGAGTCGAGCAGACGGGGGTGGACGGTCGTGAGGTCGAGGACGGAGTCGATGAACTCGCACCTCCGGCGTATGGCGGACAGCGCCGCGTCGGCGTCCGCGTCGATGACGGTTACCGGCAGTCTCGGCTGGGACTGCGGAGACCGTAGCCGCCACCGCCGGGCCAGCCCGACGAGCAGCGCGCTGCCGAAGCCGTCGAGGCCGACAAGCGTGACGGGCAGGCATTCGTCGATGGGATCGCGGTCCAGCAGCACCCGGGCGGCGAGTTCGTCGAGGTTGAAGAAGTCCAGCCGGAGGCCGGGCGGATCCACCACGCCCAGCCGCCGGGCGCGCAGGGCCGCGCAGAGGTCGGGGTCGGAGATGAGGACGTAGGCCGCCAGCGGGCCGGCCGCGGACCGCCTGACCCTGTGGGCGGCCAGGGCGATCCCCGTGTTCGTGGAGCTGTCCTGCTCGCAGGCGTAGAGCACCTCGGCCCTGCCGACTCCCGCCGCCTTGAGCACGGCGGGAGTGCGGGCGTCGCCGACCACCTGGAGCACGCGAGGGTCGTCCAGGACGGTGACGTGGGTGGAGGTGACCACCACGACGTCACGCCCGGCGGCGCGCAGCTTCTCGACCAGCCCCCGGGCCATCGGCCCCTCCCCGCAGATCACGGCGTGCCGCCGTGCCTCCCGCGCCCGGATCCGCCGGATCTCGGTGGTGAGCATGAGCCGCGCCGCCTCGATCAGGGCGTAGACCGTCACGGCGGGCGCGATGAACCTGGCCAGTTCCAGCGTCCACGGCAGCGGGGTCATGCCGTCGAAAGGGGTGGGATCGAGAACGAACAGCTGGAGATCGTAATAGACGATGTCCAGCGGCGAGCGCGCGAACTCCGGCCGGGAGACCAGATAGGTCCGCATGCCGACGTAGCCCAGGACGAAAGCCGCTACCGCCAGGAAGATGAACGCGATTCGGAGCCGGAAGGCGGCGAACGGTGTCTTCACTCATGCCTCACTCATGGCGATATGGAAATGTGGGTAATCGTCTTAACAGCCCCGAGCCGGTAATGATCGACCCTCTCCACACTAATGGGAGGGTCCGGCGGGCGACGTGGATATGGAAGAGCGGGGTCCGGAGATCGCGACCTGGCCGCCGGATGGCCGGAAGGGGCCGGCGGGTGGCCTCCGGGGGCCGTGGGCTCCGGCCCCTCGGCCCGGAGTCCCGGTGACCGCCCGACCGGTCGGTACGGCGAGCGCGTCGAGGCGGCCGGCGACAGCCCGGCCCCGGACCGGATGCCGCCAGCATCGGCCCAGGTGAAACGGGGTAAGAGCCCTTCACTGGACTCGATATCGGGTCAAGCCGGTCCGCTGGGGTCTGCGGAGAGGATGCGCCATGGCCATATTTCGGTCGGGATCGGGCGTACTGCGCCGTAAACCCATCGAACACATCGAGGAACCGGAGGGCGGCAGCAGCGAGCAGCTCACCCGCGTGCTGGGGCTCTGGCAGCTCACCGCGATCGGGGTGGGCGGCATCATCGGCGCGGGCATCTTCACGCTCGCGGGCACGGTCGCCAACGGCACGGCCGGTCCCGCGGTCGTGGTGTCGTTCCTGATCGCCGGGATCGCGAGCGCGGCGGCGGCACTGTCCTACGCGGAGTTCGCGGGCCTCATCCCGAAAGCGGGGTCGGCCTACACCTACGGCTACGCGGTCCTCGGCGAGCTGCCGGGCTGGTTCATCGGCTGGGACCTGCTGCTGGAGTACACCGCGATCGTCGCGGTCGTCGCCATCGGCATCTCCGGCTACTTCTCGTTCCTGATCAGCGACCTGGGCGCGCAGGTGCCCGCGTGGATGCTGGGGGCGCCGGGGACGGGGGAAGGGCACCGGGTCGACCTGTTCGCCGCCATACTGTGCCTGCTCATCGCGTATCTGCTGAACCTCGGCATGAAGAGCGCGGCCCGGTTCGAGACGGCCGTCGTCGGGCTGAAGGTCGCCGTGGTGCTGATGGTCATCATCGTCGGCTTCTTCTACGTCAACTCCGCCAACTACGTCCCGTTCTTCCCCTACGGCATCGGCGGCGCCATAACCGGGGCGGCCACGGTCTTCTTCGCCGTCTTCGGCTACGACGCCATGAGCACGGCGGCGGAGGAGTCCAAGGACTCCCAGCGCCACATGCCGAAGGCGATCGTGTACTCGCTCGCCATCTCGATGGTCCTGTACGTGCTGGCCTGCCTGGTGCTGACGGGCATGCAGAAATACACGGAGATCGACAAGGAGAGCGGCTTCTCCACGGCGTTCAAGTCCGTGGGCCTGAGCCGCCTGGCCGACGTGATCGCGGTCGGGGCGATCGTCGGCATCCTCACCGTGATGTTCACCTTCATGCTCGGGGTGAGCCGTGTCTGGTTCTCGATGAGCCGCGACGGGCTGCTGCCCAAGTGGTTCGCCAAGACGCACCCGACGCGGCACGTGCCGACGCGCGTGACGTGGATCGTCGGCATCGCCTCGGCGTTCATCGCCGGGTTCCTCCCCATCCGGGAGGCCGCGGAGCTGACCAACATCGGCATCCTGCTCGCCTTCGCGGTCGTGTGCACGGCGGTGATCGTGCTGCGCTACCGGCAGCCCGACCTGCCGCGGACCTTTCGCTGCCCCGGAATGCCGCTGGTGCCCGCGATCGGCGTCGTCTTCTCGCTCTGGCTGATCACCTTCCTGCAGTGGCAGACGTGGGTGCGCTTCCTGGTGTGGTTCCTGATCGGCCTGGTCATCTACTTCGGATACTCCTACCGGCACTCCGAGCTGGCCAGGGGACAGGCCGCGCACGAGGGCGGGGTCCCGCCGGACGGACGCTGACCGCGCCGCCACCCGCCTTCCGGGCCGCCTCCCCGGCCCGCCGGACCGGGAAGGCGGAGGCGGGAGTCCGTCAGAAGAGTCCTGTGGAGACGCCGGCCGTGAAGGAGACCATGCCGTCCGGGGTGCGGACCCGCACGTTCCCACCGGAACAGGAGATCTCCGGGTCGGCGGCCCCCGGCACGACCACGGTCAGCAGGGCGCCCGCCGCCGGGGAGACCACCGTCGGAACCCTGATCCTCTTCAGGTAACCGGGCGAGATCTCCCCGGACCGGACCGACTGGCCGCCGATCGGCCTGCACGCGGGCATCTCCAGCTGGATCAGCGACGCCCGCCAGCGTCCGTCGGCCAGCACCACCCTGCCGTCCCCGGCGGCGGTCGCGCTGAGCGCGGGGCCGAGGTGCCACAGCGGGCGTACCTGCCGCCCCGGCGGGACCGCGTCCAGTACGGCCATCAGATCCGTGCCGTGCTCGACCAGCACGGACCGGGTACGGGTGAGGCCGTAGGCCTCGTCGGCGAGCCGGAAGGACTGGCGCGTACGGCCGGCGGTCTCCCCCAGCAGGCGTGCCGCCGTACCTTCCCGGAAGTCCGCGCCGACCACGACGGGAACGTTGTGAGCCTGCGGCGAGAGCGTCCACCGCTGGTAGGGCGTCTTCTCGTAGGAGTGGAAGCCCGCCTCCACCAGGATGTCGCGCCGTCGCGCGTGGTAGGTCACGCCGAGGTGGTCCTCGTGCCCGTGGAGCGCGCGCCCGGGACCGAACCTGATCGAGTAGTAGGCCGAGTCCGCGTCGTTCCAGGCGGTCCTGCCGAAGACGTAGCCGCCCGTGAACACCTTCACGGTGTCCTCTCCCGGGGAGATCCCCTTGGGGCGCAGGTCGGCGGGGCTGTCGCCGATGGGCGCCAGGCGGCCGTCGGGCTGGGTGGCGTGGGCGATGTAGTCCTCCAGCGACCGCCACCGCCGGGTGAGCTCGGCGGGCATGCCGGCCCCGCAGTCCTTGATCTCGTCCATCGCGACGCGCATCCGCTGGTGGACGTAGAGCCCGTAGCGCGGGGCCTGCTCGCGCAGCACTCCCTGCGCGTCGATGGCGAGCTCGGCCGAGGCGGTCATCCGGCGCAGCGCCAGCGCCGTCCACTTCTGCTCGCCGAAGCGGCAGCCGATGCCCAGCAGCGCGATGTCCTGGTCCAGGCCGTGGTTGTGGCCGCCCTTGTAGAGGGCGGCGTCGGCCAGCATCTCGGCGTGCTCGGCCAGGCTGGCGGCCAGCCAGTCGTCCTTGACGTGAGCGCTGAGGCAGACCAGGGCCGGGGCGCGGAGCGCGACCGGATGCTCGGCCCAGGCCCACGGGCTGATGCCGGCCTTCCCGCGTAGGTTGTCGCGCACCCAGTCCCTGGCGATCTCGACCGCCCGGTCGAGGTATTCGCGCCGCCCGTTGGCCTCGTAGTCCACGACCAGCCGTCCCATCCACCGCAGGGTGTGCAGGTTCAGCGCCCACGAGCGGTTCCGGTAGGGGTCGGCACGCCAGTCGACGTCCTTGCCCAGTTCCACCGGGGGCAGGCCGACGAAGGCGACCCGCCCTCTCATCGCGTCGGTCCCCGTCACGGTGGAGAACTGGCCGGGCCGGCAGGTGACCGTGCCCCGGCTGTCGGCCAGGGAGAGCTCGACCGGCCCGCAGGCCAGAAGGGTCAGGAAGGTCAGGGCGAGTGCGCCCGGCCCGATGATCCCTCGTTTTTTATCAAGCAAGTGATTGCTCCACTAGAAGGCGCGAGCGGCCCCAGCGCGCTCGCGACATGGAAGGACACGATCTCCCCGTGGGCGAGGCCCCTCGCCCACCGGGAGGTTTCAGGGAGCTCCGGAGAGCCCCGCCGGACCGGCGTCCCGGGCCGGCGACCCGTTCACGGCAGGGGGCGCAGGCCCCTCGGAGCCGGCGTCCGCGGGTCCCGGCACGGGCCGTGGCGCCGCACGGGAGCGCTCGGCGACCCGCACGGGAGCCGCCGGATGCCGCCGCCCCCGGCGACCGCCGCGCGCCCGGCCGACGTTCTGATCATGAACCGTTAGATGCGCGACATCCCGGGGTTGTTCTCCATCGGCACGTCTTTTCACGGCGGGATCGGGTACTGCCGGATTTTCCCGGCGGGACCGGGGGCGCCGGACGGCGGGGAACGCGTGACCGCCGACGTCCGCCCGCCCGCCCGCGGCGCTGCGCGGCGAATCCCAGACTTGAGAAATAGAACCCCCTAGGGGTATGTTACGGTCATAGACATACCCCACAGGGGTACATCTGAGAGGAGAAACCCATGTGCACGGCATGTGCGTGCGGCACCCAGGACAGCGCCTCCGCCCAGGTGGAGATCACTGAAGGCAGGGCCTACACGGTCAGCGGGATGACCTGCGGCCACTGCGTCTCGTCGGTCTCCACCGAGATCGGCGGCGTCGGCGGAGTGACCGGCGTCCAGGTCGACCTGGCCACCGGCCTGGTCACGGTCAGCGGGGCGGGCTTCTCCGACGAGGAGATCCGCGCGGCGGTGGACCGGGCGGGTTACGCGCTGGCGGACACCTCACCGGTCAGCGTGTCCTGAAAACCAGCTTGTCCTGAGAACAAGTGGTGGGCGTGCATTGGCGTGCACGCCCACCGCGGGGCCGGTCCGACTCGAATCACACCAATCCCCCACCACGCATCCTGCCACCCGGCGGGACGCGAGAAACCAGGAGTGCGGCATGAACGCCGTCAATCCACGTAGGTGGCAGGCACTCGTCGTGCTCGCCGCCGCGCAGTTCATGGTCATCATGGACACCTCCATCATCGGCGTCGCCCTGCCGGACATGCAGCGCGACCTCGGCTTCTCCCAGGGCGACCTGCAGTGGGTCTTCAACGCCTACGTCATCGCCTTCGGCGGCCTGCTGCTGCTCGGCGGGCGGCTGTCGGACCTGTTCGGCGCCCGCAAGGTCTTCACCACCGGCTGGATCATCTTGATCGCCGGCTCGATCGTCGCCGCCGCCGCGGGCAACGTCTGGATCGAGATCGGCGGCCGCGCCGTCCAGGGCGTCGGCGGGGCGCTCATCGCCCCCGCCTCGATGACCCTGCTCATGATGCTCTTCGGCCACAACCCCCGCGAACTGGGCAAGGCCATGGCCCTGTACGGCGCCGCCGCGCCCGCCGGCGGCACCGCCGGAGTGTTCCTCGGCGGCGTCATCACCGAGTATCTGAGCTGGCCGTGGGTCTTCATCGTCTACGTCCCGATCGGCCTGGCCACCCTGGCCGCCGTCCCCGCCCTGCTCCCCTCCGTCCAGGGCCGGCGCGGCTCGGTCGACGTACTCGGCGCGGTCTCGGTCACCGCGGGGATCGCCCTGGCGGTCTACGCCATCGTCCAGGCCCCCGGGCAGGGCTGGAGTTCACCGGCCACGCTGCTGGAACTGGCCGGGGCGGTTGCGCTGCTGGCGCTGTTCCTGGTGATCCAGCGCACCGTCCGCGAGCCCCTCATGCCCCTGGGCATCTGGCGCACTCCCGGCCTGGCCACGGCCAACCTGGCGATGGCGTTGCTGGGGGCGGCCTGGATCCCGATGTGGTACTTCCTCAACCTCTACCTGCAGCAGGTCCTGGGCTACGGCGCCTTCGCCAGCGGGGCGGCGCTGCTGCCGATGACCATCGCGATCATGATCTTCATGATCGGTGTCACCGCCCGGCTGCTCGGCCGTTTCGGCGCCAAGCCGCTCATCGTCGTCGGCCTGGCGATCCTGGCGCTGGGCGTCGCGGGGCTGTCCCTGGTGCGGCCGGACGGGGCGTTCGCCTCCGACGTGCTGCCCGCGTCGCTGGTCGCGGCGGTCGGCATGTCGCTGGCCTACATCCCGGCGATGATGACGGCCATGTCGGGGGCGCGGCCGGAGGAGAGCGGTCTGGCCTCGGGCATCGTCAACACCACCTACCAGGTCGGCTCGGCCCTCGGCCTGGCGGTCATGACCGCGATCGCCACCTCCCGGGGCGCCGCCGAGTTGGGAGATCTCCCCAAGCTGACCGACGGCTTCCAGGGCGCCTTCATCGGGGCCGGAGCGGTGGCGGCGCTGGGCGCCGTGCTCACCCTGCTGCTCATGCGCGGGCGCCGGGCGGCCTCCCAGTCGGACGCAGGCACCCGAGCGGAGTCACTCGGCGCGTAGGGAGCCGGGGTTGCTCCCGAACGGTACCCCCCACCCCTACCGGAATACCTTAGGGGGGTACCGTGTTGTTACGGATGAACCGATGAGACAAGAGTGACCGGAGGCGGGGAAATGGCCGGATACAGCGACACCAAGCAGGACCATCTGCGGCGGCTGCGCCGGATCGAGGGCCAGGCACGCGGGCTGCAGCGCATGGTCGAGGAGGACAAGTACTGCATCGACATCCTCACCCAGGTGTCGGCGGCCAACCGGGCCCTGCAGTCCTTCGCCATCGCCCTCCTGGAGGAGCACCTGGCGCACTGCCTGGCCGAGGCCACCGCCAAGGGCGGCCCTGAGGCCGAGGCCAAGGTCAAGGAAGCCTCCGACGCCATCGCCCGTCTCGTCCGTTCCTGACCGACTTACAGATCCATACATAAGAGGAGTGATCGTCATGAGCACCACCACATACACCGTCAAGGGCATGACCTGCGGCCACTGCGTCAGCTCGGTCACCGAAGAGGTCAGCGCCGTCCCCGGCGTCACCGGCGTCGAGGTGGACCTGGCCACCGGCCTGCTCACCGTCGACGGCGAGGGCTCCGCCGACGCCGCCGCGATCACGGCCGCCGTCGAGGAGGCCGGGTACGAAGTGGTGACCCCGTCGTGAACGCACCCGCCAAGCTCGGAGCCTACGTCCTCGGACTCGCCGTGATCTTCGGTGGAGCGCTGGGAGCCGGCAGTGCCGTGGGCTCCGTCAGCCCCCCGCCCGCAGCGGACGGCCACCAGGCCTCCAC
>NZ_NGFP01000138.1 GCF_002149035.1 Streptosporangium minutum | reverse complement strand
ACCCCCTGGAGATCTGGGAGCGGACCAGGGCGGTGATCGAGACGACCCTGACCCGGGCCAACCTGACCGCCGCCGACCTCGCCGCGCTGGGCATCACCAACCAGCGCGAGACCACGGTGGTGTGGAACCGGATCACCGGCCGGCCCTACTACAACGCCATCGTCTGGCAGGACACCCGTACCGACCGCATCGCCGCCGCGCTGGATCGCGACGGCCGGGGTGATGTGATCCGCCGCAAGGCGGGCCTGCCCCCGGCGACCTACTTCTCGGCCGGCAAGATCCAGTGGATCCTGGAGAACGTCGACGGGGTGCGCAAGGCCGCCGAGGCGGGGGATGCGATCTTCGGCAACACCGACACCTGGTTGCTGTGGAACTTCACCGGCGGGACCGACGGCGGCGTGCACGTCACCGATCCGACCAACGCCAGCCGGACCATGCTGATGGACCTGGAGACGCTGGAGTGGGACGACGAGCTGCTGTCGTTCTTCGGCATCCCGTACCGGATGCTCCCCGCCATCCGGCCGTCGTCCAACCCGGACCTCTACGGCGTCACCCGGCGCTACGGGCCGCTGAAGGGGGAGGTGCCGCTCTCGGGCGACCTGGGCGACCAGCAGGCGGCGACCGTGGGACAGGTGTGCTTCGAGGTCGGCGAGGCCAAGAACACCTACGGCACCGGCAACTTCCTGCTCCTCAACACCGGCCACGAGCTGGTGCGCTCGAAGAACGGCCTGCTCACCACCGTCTGCTACCAGTTCGGCGCCGACCGGCCGGTCTACGCGCTCGAAGGGTCGATCGCGGTGACCGGCTCGGCCGTGCAGTGGCTGCGCGACCAGCTCGGCATCATCTCCGGGGCCGCCGAGAGCGAGGCGCTGGCCCGGCAGGTCGACGACAACGGCGGGGTGTACTTCGTGCCCGCCTTCTCCGGCCTGTTCGCCCCCTACTGGCGCTCCGACGCCCGGGGCGCGATCGTCGGCCTGTCGCGCTTCAACACCAACGCCCACATCGCCCGGGCGACCCTGGAGGCGATCTGCTACCAGACCCGCGACGTCGTCGAGGCCATGTACAGCGACTCCGGCGTCGTCCTCGACGTGCTCCGCGTCGACGGCGGCGTCACGGCCAACGACCTGTGCATGCAGATCCAGGCCGACATCCTCGGCGTCCCCGTCTCCAAGCCGGTCGTGGCCGAGACCACGGCACTGGGCGCCGCCTACGCGGCCGGTCTGGCGCTCGGCTTCTGGGAGTCGACCGACGGGCTCAAGCAGAACTGGAACGAGGCCGAGCGCTGGCAGCCCCACTGGACGGACGAAGAGCGCACGCGGGGGTACGCCGGCTGGAAGAAGGCCGTGGAACGCACGCTCAACTGGGTCGACGTTGGCTGACCGGCCGTCGGCCCGCGACCTCGTCCGGCGGCGCGGCCGGGCCCCGCCTTCTCGGGAGACCACGCTCACCCCAGAAGGAGAGGAAGCCCTACCGTGAGATCTGCAGCATTGGGACCGCAAAACCGGGCGACGGCGTTGCGGGAGATGAGCGACAACGAATACGACGTGCTGGTCATCGGCGGCGGGGTGGTCGGCGCGGGGGCCGCGCTCGACGCGGTGTCGCGGGGCCTGACGGTCGCGTTGATCGAGGCCCGCGACTGGGCGGCCGGCAGTTCCAGCCGGTCCAGCAAGCTGATCCACGGCGGTCTGCGCTACCTGGAGCAGCTGGACTTCCGGCTCGTGCGGGAGGCGCTCAAGGAGCGTCACCTGCTGCTGACCCGCCTGGCGCCCCACCTTGTCCGGCCCGTCCCGTTCCTCTTCCCGCTCAGGCACCGGATCTGGGAACGGTTCTACATCGGCGTCGGCATGACCCTTTACGACCTCCTGGGGGGCCTGAGGTCGGTCGTCCCGCGCCACCGGCATCTGAGCCGCCGCCGTGCCCTGGAGGAGGCTCCCGCGCTCCGCCCCGACGCCCTCATCGGCGCCCTCCAGTACTTCGACGCGCAGACCGACGACGCGCGCATGACGCTGACGATCGCCCGGACGGCCGCGCGGTACGGCGCCGCCGTCGTGAACAGGGCACGCGCGACCGGCCTGCTCCGCGAAGGCGGCCGTGTCACGGGGGCGCGGGTGCTGGACCTGGAGACCGGCAGGGAGATCACCGTCCGCGCGGGCCAGGTGATCAGCGCCACCGGCGTCTGGACCGACGAGACCCTCGCGATGGCCGGCGCCGGGGAGACCCGGACCATGAAGCCGTCGAAGGGCGTCCACATCGTCGTGCCGCGCGACCGGATCGATCTCCGCACCGCCATGATCCTCCGGACCGAGAAGAGCGTGCTCTTCGTGATCCCGTGGGGGCAGTACTGGATCATCGGGACCACGGACACGCAGTGGAGCCTCGACAAGGACCGTCCCGTGGCGAGCCGAGCCGACATCGACTACCTGCTCGACCACGTCAACGCGGTGCTGCGCCGGCCGCTGACCCGTGACGACATCGAAGGCGTGTACGCCGGGCTCCGCCCCCTGCTCGCCGGCAACGAGGCGAACACCGCGAAGCTCTCGCGCGAGCACCTGGTCGCCAATCCCGTCCCTGGCCTGGTGATCGTCGCCGGCGGCAAGTACACCACCTACCGGGTGATGGCCGAGGACGCCGTCGACATGGCGGTGCGGGAGCTCGGCGCCGACGTGGCCGGGTCGGTCACCCAGCGGGTGCCCCTCCTGGGCGCGGCCGGATACGAGGCGCTGTGGAACGGCCGGCACCGTCTGGCCGACCGTTTCGGGCTGAGCGTCCCCACCGTGGAACGGCTCCTGCACCGCTACGGGTCGGGGGTCGAGGACCTGCTGGGCATGATCACCGCCGACCCCGCGCTGGGGCGGGTGCTCGACGGGGCCCCGGGTTACCTGAAGGCCGAGGCCGTCTACGCGGCGTCGCACGAGCAGGCCCTCCACCTGGAGGACGTGCTGACCCGCCGTACGCACATCTTCATGGAGGAGAAGGACCGCGGCCTCGCCGCCGCGCCCGAGGTGGCCGCCCTCATCGCCCCGGTCCTCGGCTGGGACGACGACGCGACGCGGCGCGAGACGGAGCGCTACCGGCTGCAGGCCGAGGCGGAGATCGCCGCGGAGAACCAGCCGGACGACGTGACGGCGGAGGTGATCCTGCACGGCGTCCCCGATCCATCCGCCCGCGCGGGTGCGGCCGGAGCGAATCCCTAGCGTCGCGCCCGCGCGGACGCCTCCACGGCCGGGCCCCCGTAAGGTGGGGTCCCAATTGCCGGGCTCGGAATCGATGGCGGGGATCGTGGGCGGTTGGGAACGGGCGCAGGCCGTGCTGGCCGGCCGGTATCGGCTGGAGGAGCTGATCGGCCGGGGCGGGACGGGCGAGGTGTGGCGCGGTCATGACCTGCGGCCGGGCTGGCCGGTGGCGGTCAAGATCCTGTCGCCGCAGGTGACCGACGTCTCCATGCGGGAGCGGTTCGCCCGGGAGGCGCGGACCGCCGCGCGGGTCGTCCACCCCAACGTGGTGACGGTGTTCGACGTGGGCGAGCACAAGGGCCGGCCGTTCCTGGTGATGGAGCTGCTGACCGGCCGCGACCTCGCCACCGAGCTGGCCGAGGACGGCCCGCCGGGCATTTTCGCGATGTGCCGCCTGGCGGGGCAGGCCGCGGTCGGGCTGGACGCCGCGCATCGGGCCGGGGTCGTGCACCGCGACGTCAAGCCCGCCAACCTGCACCGGAGCGGGGACGGCGCGCTCAAGGTGGTCGACTTCGGTACGGCCCGCGTCGCGACCGAGGCCGCGACGCGGCTGACCTCCGGGGGAGACGTCATCGGCACGGCCGCCTACCTGTCGCCCGAGCAGATTCTCGGCGAGGCGGGGGACGCGGCCTCCGACCTGTACGCGCTCGGCTGCGTCTGCTACGAGCTGCTGTGCGGGCGCCCGCCGTTCGTCGGACCGGCGGCGGACTTGATTTCCCAGCACGTGCGGAGCCTTCCGGATCCGCCCCGCCGCTACCGCCCGGACGTCCCGGCGGAGCTGGAGCGGCTGGTGCTGGCCCTGCTGGAGAAGGACCCCGCCGCGCGTCCCCCCAGCGGTGAGGTCGTCCGCCGGGTGCTGGCCGAGGTCGCCCGCCAGGTGGCGTCCCGCGCCCGTGACGGCGCGGCGCCCCCTCCTCCGGAGCCGGAACCGGGCCCGCCCGCGCGGATCCGCCCGGCGGAGGCCCGGAGCACGGAGGTCTGGCCGGCGGAAGCCCGGAACGCGGAGGCCCGGATGGCGGAGGCTCAGGCCGTACGGGCCGGGACGGCGGAGGCCGGGAGCATGGAAACCCGGACGGCGGAGGCTCAGGCCGGGCGGGCCCGGAGCACGGAGGTCTGGACGGCGGAGGCTCAGGCCGGGCGGGCCCCGAGCACGGAGGTCTGGACGGCGGAGGCGTGGACGGCGCGGTCGCGCACCGGGGAGGCCGCCCGGAGCGCGGGGACCGTGCCGGGCCGCCTGCGAGGGTGGCACGTCGGGGCGGGGCTGGGCGTGCTCGCCGTCCTCGTGGCCGGGGCCCTGTGGACGTCGGCCCCGTCGGCCCCGGCGGGATCGGCCGCCGCCGCGATCACGTCCGCGGCACCGGCCGCGACGCGGTCCGGGCCGCCGTCCGCGTCGCCGTCGCCGTCGCGGACCGCCTCGCAACGCGTGTCCGCGGCCCCGTCGCCGGCCCCCAGCCGGACCGCGGCGTCACAGGGATGGCGGGCACGCCTGTCGGCCTTCAGCCGTGCCGTCACCGAGCAGGAACGCCAGGGGGGCATCGACCGCAAGCTGGCCCGCAAGCTCCGCGGGAAGATCGCCAAAATCGCCGGGAAGATCCAGGAGGGCGAGGGCGGGGACGCCCGTGACGAGCTGCGCGAGCTCGGCCGCGACCTGGCCGAGGCCCGGCGGAAGGGCAGGCTCGCCTCCGAGGGGCCGCTCCTTGTCTTCCTGCGCGACTCCGGGTTCCTGCGCGACCCCGGACCCGCCCTCACCTCCCCGCCGCGCGGCCGCGATTCCGACGACTAGCGCCGCGCGGTGCCGCGCTCCGCGCCGGACACGACCGCGGCGAGCTCAGGGAGCCTGCTCGGCCTCCGGCAGCGTGGCGGTGAGCAGGCGGGCCCGGGCCAGCACCCCCTCCGCTTCCGCCTGGTCGCCGAGATCCGCCAGGAGGTGGCCGAGGTCGGTCAGCGAGCCGGCGAGGGAGCGGCGGTGGAGGGCCGGGTCCCGCGCGGCGAGCCCACTGTCGATCTCGACGGCCCGGCGGCGGTGGCCGAGCGCCTCGTCGGAGCGGCCCGTCTGGCGCAGGTAGTCGGCCAGCTCGCCGAGCGCCCAGGAGAGAAGGGGCAGGTGCTCGGGCTCCTCCCCGACGACGGCGGTGAGGATCTCCACCGCCTTCCGCTGGGCCGCGACGGCCTCGTCGAGACGGAGCAGGTCGTCCAGGCAGGTGGCCATGAGGCTGAGCGCGCGGGCGTAGGGGGCCGGCGGGGCGTCCGGCTGCCCCATCGCGACGATCTCCCACAGCGTGGCGGCCCGGATCAGGTGCTCCAGGGCCGCCTCCCGGTGCTGGACGCCGATGAGCTGCTCGCCGAGCGTGGTGAAGGCGTCGACCGGGTCGTCCGCCACCTCCAGCAGCCTGTCGGTCATCGCCTCGGTGTCACGGTGCAGGCAGCTCAGAACGAGGAGCTGCCTGCGCAGCGTCACCGCGAGCTTGCCGTCACGGCCGAGATCCTCCCAGATGGCGGCCGCCCGTTCGAGCAGGGGCAGCGCCCTCTCGTGGTCCTCCTGGTCGCAGTGCCGTACGGCGAGGCTGTCGAGCTCGTCCGCCAGCCTGCCCAGGTACCGGTCCGGGTCGAGCGCGGCGAGATCCTCGTAGAGTTCCACGGCCCGGCCCTTCGCCCGGACGGCGCGCTCCGGGTGCCCGGCGTTCGCCGCCCGGTCACCCAGGTGGGACAGGGCGTCCGCCATCCCCGCCCGGTGCTCCGTCCCGGCCGGGGCGGTCGCGCCGTACAGGTCGACCGCGAGCTGCGCGGCGGCCACGGCCTCCTCGGGGCGGTCCAGCAGGGCCAGGTAGACGCTCTGCGCGACCCACGCGCCGGCCAGGCCGGAGCGGAAACGGTCCGGGGCGCGCTGGGCCAGCTCCCCGTACAGCGCCAGAGCCCGCTCCAGGCACGCGAACGCCCGCTCCGGCCGTTCCAGCCGCTCGTGGTAGCGGCCCAGGTGGTGCAGCGTCTGGGCGAGCTCATGGCCGTGGTCCCCGTCCCCGGAGGCGTGCAGGCGCTCCAGCAGGCTCACGGCGCGCTCACCCGAGGTGACGGCGCGCTCGAACTGCTCGCACGTCTCCCGCAGGAGACCCAGGTAGCCCAGGGCGCCGGCCAGGCCGGCCGCCCAGCCGGGATCCGCGTCGTAGAGCCGCTGAAGGATCTCGGCCGCCTCGCGCACCGCCTCCACGGCCTCCGCGGTCCGGCCGGCGTTCTGGAGGCAGATGCCGAGGTTGTGCAGGGCGGTCGCCAGCCGCCCCGGGTCGCCGATCCCCCGCAGCAGCGCGGCGGACGCGGCGGCGGCCTCGACCGCCTCCGCGCTCCGGTCCATCGCGTTGAGGGCGATCCCCAGCCGCTCGTGGATGTCGGCCCGGACCTCCTCACTGTCTGGGCAGTCCCCGTAGAGCGCCACGGACTCCTTCATCGCGGCGACCGAGGCCTCGGTCTGCCCGCTCTCCTCAAGGTCCCTGCCGAGGCAGTCGAGTGCGCGGGCCAGCTTCGGGGTCCAGCCGGGGTCGTCGTCGCGGGTCGCGCGGCAGAGGTCGACGGCCTGGCGCATCGCGCCGGCGGCGTCCCCGAGCCGGCCGAGCTCACGGTGGACGTGCCTGAGGTTGTGCAGGGAGCGCAGCAGCTCCGGGCGGTAGTAGGCGGGGTCCTCGCCCGCGAGCGCCCGGTACATCCCGGTCGACGTCAGGACGGCCTTCAGCGCGCCGGCGGGCTCGCCCAGCTTCAGGTCGATCCCGGCCAGCTCGTCCAGGGCCAGGGCATGCCAGAAACGCTGGTCCGGATCCTCCGCGCTGAGCGCGGCGTACGCCTGGACGGTCTCGACGGCCACTTCCCGCGCCTCGTCCCACAGCTCGCCCGTGATCAGCTCCTCCCGGAGCTCCCGCAGGGCCGTGGCGACGGTGAGACGGTGCGCGGGCAGCCGGCGGGCCCGCTCCAGCACCTGCCGCGCCGTGGCGAGCGCGGCCTCACGGTCGCCCGCCTCCCTCTGCAGTTCGAGGAGCCGGGTCAGCCCGGTGATCTGCCCCTGCTCCGGCTCCCCGCCGGCCTGCTCCCCGGGCCGCGGGTGGACGTCGTTCCCGGCCGGGTTCATCGGTGTCTTCCTCACCGGCCAACCTTCGCGGTTGCCGCTTGCCCTTCACTTGAAATCTGATGAAAGCGGGGCTCGGGCCGGGAGCCGGTTCAGCGGATCCGGGCCCCGGACGCGTGACCCCGCATCTCTGGGTACCTCTGATGCATGACCTCAGCACCGAAGGATCGGCTGGCCGATCTCGACCCCTTCGACATCTTCGACACCGAGGCGGCCCGCCTGGACCGCCACTTCTCCCGGCTCGACGACGAGGGCTGGGAGCGCCCCTCACGGTGCGCGGGCTGGTCCGTGCGCGACGTCCTGGGGCACCTGGCCGGCGAGGAGCTCTACAACCACGCCTGCCTGGACGGCGACATCCGGGGGTTCGCCGCGATGCTCGAACGCGAGGGCGTCACCGGCGGCTTCGACGGCTTCAACGACTGGTGCGTACGGCGGGGCCGCGGCATGCCCGTCGAGGAGGTGCTCCAGGAGTGGCGGCGCGCGAACGGCGAGACGCGCGAGCGCATGCGCGCGCTCGGCCGTGACGCGGAACTGCCGACCATGGCGGGGCCGTACCCGGTGGGCCTGCAGACCTTCCACTACGACTCGGAGTACGCCACGCACGCCGACGACGTGGGAGCTCCCGTCGCGGACGACGAGGTCGACGGGCGGGCCCGGTGGCGGGCCGAGGTGGCGAGCTTCGTGCTGGGGGAGCAGGGCTCGGAGGCGCAGGTCGAGC
The DNA here is from genome assembly GCF_002149035.1 of Streptosporangium minutum. Classification (GTDB taxonomy): domain Bacteria; phylum Actinomycetota; class Actinomycetes; order Streptosporangiales; family Streptosporangiaceae; genus Streptosporangium; species Streptosporangium minutum. Next base: position 16,392 of record NZ_NGFP01000138.1, on the reverse strand, counting down.
TGACCGCCGAACGGGTCTGGGTGCACGCGGCCGACGTGAGCGCGCAGCTGCCCGTCTCCGTGTTCGTCGAGGCGACGGTCGGCAGGCTGCCGGACGACCACCCGATCGACCGCAGGCTCAGGGCGGTCCTGCGCTGCCTGGCCTGAGCCCGGCCCCCGTGACCTTGACGAAAGTCAATGCCGGTCGCTGACGATCGGTGACTCCCGCCTGACCTCCGGATTCCTACAGTCGTAGGCGCCCCAGAAGGGACGACACGGAGGAAAAGTGAGCGATCGGATCGACGGCGTGCCCGACATCAGCGCCGAGTTGTACCGCGACATCACCGGGTTCGCGCGGAGCACCCCGTCCTGGTTCCAGGCACTGGCCGAGATCGGAACGGAGGCCGTGCTGGTGGTCTTCGCCGCCCTTCTCCTCGGTGCCTGGTGGCGGGCCCGGCGCGAGGACACCCGGGCGATGACGCTGGCCCTGCTCGCCCCCGCCGCGACGGTGGTGGCCTACGTGATCAGCGAACTGTTCAAGAACCTCGTGGCGGAGGACCGGCCGTGCCGCGTCCTGCGCGGTGTCTCCGCCCTCGCCGGCTGCCCCCCGTACGGGGACTGGTCCTTCCCCAGCAACCACGCGACGCTCGCCGCCGCCGCGGCGGCCGGTCTCGTCATCGCCTGGCGGCGGACCGCCCCCTACGTCCTGGTCGCGGCGGCGCTGGGGGCCTTCTCCCGGGTCTTCGTCGGCGTCCACTACCCGCACGACGTCATCGCGGGCTGCCTGCTCGGCGCGGCCGTGGTCCCGCTGCTGATGCTGGCCCTGACGCCCCTGCTCATCCCGTCGGTGGAGCGCCTGCGAAGCCGGGGGGCGCTCCGCCCGGCGCTCACCGCGGCAGGGGCCGCGAGCCGTACCGGGCGTGCCGGCAGGGGCTAGCCGAGATCGGCCAGCCCGGCCTCGTGGGCGAGGACGGCGGCCTGCACGCGGTTGCGTACGCCGAGCCGGCCCAGGATCGTGCTGACGTACGTCTTCACGCTGCCCTCGACCAGATGCAGGCGCCGGGCGATCTCCGCGTTGGACAGGCCCGCGCCGACCAGCCCCAGGACCTCACGCTCGCGCCGGGTGAGCACGTCGATCCGCTCGCGGGCGGCGGTCCCGCGGGCCAGACGGTCGCCGGCCAGCTCGCCGATCACTCGCGCGGCCACCTTGGGCGACAGGTAGGCGCCGCCCTCGGCCGCCGCCCGCACCGCCAGCAGGAACTCGCGCGGGTCCCCGGTCTTGAGCAGGAACCCCGCGGCGCCGTCGGCGAGCGCCCGCGCGATGTAGGAGTCCCTGCCGAAGGTCGTCATGATCAGCACCGCCGTCCCGGGCACCGCCCGGCGGATCTCGGCGGTCGCGGCGAGCCCGTCGAGGTCCGGCATGCGGATGTCGACCAGGGCGACGTCCGGCCGGTGCCCGCGGACCAGCTCGACCAGCGTCCGCCCGTCGCCGGCCTCGGCGACCACCTCGATGCCGGGATCGGCCGCCAGGATCATCCGCACCCCCGCGCGGACCACGCTCTCGTCGTCGGCCAGCACCACCCGGATCAACGCGCCGCCTCCTGCCGTGCGACCGCCGGCGGGGGCCAGGCCGCGGGCAGGAAGTCCTTGCCCACCAGCCGGCCGTCCCGGAAGCACAGCCGGTAGAGGTCGCCGCGCCGCTCGGCGAACGGGTTGCGGTGCTTTCCGTAGTGGAGGCACTCGGCCCCGGCGGGCACCGGCGGGCCCGGCCTGCCCGCGGCGTCGGCCCGGGGCCGCGCGGGCAGCACCGCCTCGACCTCGGCCCGATCCTGCCCCACCCGCAGCCGGTCGAAATCAGCGGCCGGCAGGGCGGAGGTGACGGTGTCGTAGGCCATGAAGCCGCTCACGGCCACCGCCGCCCCCGCACAGGTCGCCAGGGCCGCGCCGATCGCCAGGGTGCGAGCGCGGCGCACCCGCCGCCGCGCCTCCCCCAGACGGGCCGTGGACGGCGACGGGGTCCGAGTCCCCCCGGCCGGGCCCGGCACGTGCGGCAGCCGTACGGCCAGCTCGAAGCCGTCGCCGCGCCGTTCGGCCCGGAGGGTCCCGCCGCACAGGCGGACCCGCTCGGCCAGGCCGATCAGCCCGTAACCCCCGCCCGCGATCATGCCCTCCCGCCGGTGCTCTCCTCTCGCGGTCATGCCCTCCCGCGGGTGCTCCTCATACGGCGCCGAGCCTTCCCGTCCATGGTCTCTCCTTGCAGGCAGGCCCTCCCCCCGATGCTCCTCATACGGCRCCGAGCCTTCCCGTCCGCGGTCTCTCCCCGCGGGCAGGCCCTCCCGCCCGCGGCCTCCAGTGTTGCCGGATGCCGGATGCCGGATGCGCGGGTGGGGCGCCGTTGGTCACGGTCACCACCGTCTCGTCCGCCAGACGGTCGAGCCTGACCGTCACCGGGGCCCCGGCGGCGTGCTTGACCGCGTTGGTCAGCGCCTCCTGCACCACGCGGTGGACGGCGCGTTCCACCATCGGCGCGAGCCGTCCCCCCTCCCGCTCGTCCCCCTCCCGCAGCCCGTGCGCCTCGACCGGGACGCCGGAGGCCCTGGCACGTCTCACCAGCTCCGCGACGCTCTCGCCGGGCAGGTCCGGCGAGGAGGGGACCGAGTCGTCGCGCAGCACCTCGATGATCTCCTGAAGGCGTTCGGAGGCGACGGTGACGGCCCTGCGGGCCTCGCCGGCCGCGTCACGGTAGCGCGCGTCGAGGCCCGGCGCGACCTCGAGCCCGCCGATCCGCAGCGCGATCAGGCTCAGCTCGTGCCCGAGCAGGTCGTGCATGTCCCCGGCGATGCGGGCGCGCTCGCGCAGCCGGGCCTGGTCGGCGACGATCTGCTGCGCCCGCTCGAGCTGCTCGGCGCGCTCCCAGCCGGAGCGGGCCAGCTCCAGATGCTGGTGCCGGCCCCGCCCCGTCAGCCAGGGGACGGCCCCGAACAGGGCGACCCCCACGGTCGCGACGAACCCGGCCCCGAGGTCCCCGGTCAGGACGGGCACGAGGAACGCGGTCAGGGCGGTGGCGCCGGCCAGCCCGAGCAGTCCGGGCCGGCTCCGTGCCATCCGTACGCCCGCCAGGTAGCTCAGGACGACCGCCGCCGGGAGGAACGGGGCGATGCCCAACGTCGTCTCCCCGCGCGAAAYGACCGAGGCCTCCCACAACGTCAGGGCGAGCAGCATCGAGGCCGGGGGGACGGACCGGCCGAGCGCCACCGCCCCGCCCACGAGGACCAGCCCCGCCGCCGTCTCCCACCCGGCGTACGCGTCCTCGGCGGAGGTGAGCCCCGCCCACAGCACGGGCAGGCACAGGGCCGACCACAGCAGGACGTCCGTGAGCACGTGGTACCGGCTGATCCAGTCAGCGACCGTCTTCCTCATCCGTCGACGCTACCCAGCCGCAGGGGGTGACTCCACTGCCGAAAGTCAGGGGCGTCGCCATTCCGGAGCGCGGGACGGTGAGATCGACGTCGATGCCGACGTGCCCGCATCGCGGATCCGGCGGAGATCCCGTCCGGATGCGCCTCCGGCGACGCGACGACCCGGACCGACGGCGGGGCGGAGCCGTCGATCTCGAACGGCGGCGGCTCTCATGTGGACGTACCCGGCCGAGCGCCCGCGCCGGCACCGTGGCCGTGGGGGAACTCCCGTCCAGCTCCGTTCGTCACTCCTCATGCGACTCCTCCGAGGCTGAAAGGCATCTCCCCGTGCGTAGCTCGTTCTTCGGGAACCTGGACCAGGGCCAGTTCCCCGGCCATTTCGCTCTGCAGAACCCCAAGATGCTGCGGGTGCAGCTGAACGGAGAGGTGCTGGCGCGGCAGGGGTCGATGGTCGCCTTCCAGGGGCAGATGGACTTCGACTACGAGGGATCCGGCGGGGTCGGGCGGTTCCTGAAGAAGATGGTCACCGGCGAGGGCGCACCGCTGATGCGGGTGCGCGGGCAGGGCGCGCTCTTCGTGGCCAACAACGCCGACGACGTGCACCTGTTCTACCTGGAGAACGAGGCGATCACCGTCAACGGGACCAACCTGCTGGCCTTCGACCCGCAGCTCGGCTGGGACATCCAGCGGCTGCAGGGCGCGGGCATCGCCACCGGCGGCCTGTTCAACACCACCATCCAGGGCACCGGCTGGGTGGCGGTCACCGCGCACGGCGCGCCGGTGCTGCTCGACACCTCCCACGCGCCGACCTTCGCCGACAGCCAGTCCGCGGTGTGCTGGAGCGCCGGGCTGCACGTGGGCGTCAACCGCACTCTCAAGGCGGGGGCGCTCATCGGCCGGGGGAGCGGCGAGGCCGCGCAGCTCGCCTTCCAGGGCCAGGGCTTCGTCCTGGTCCAGGCGAGCGAGGGCCCGATCATCCCGCAGACCGGCGGCTGAACCGGCCGGTGCCCGCCGGCCTCCGAGGGACACCGCAGCCGAGCTCTTTCGGAGAGCTTTGCCCGGATGGGCTATAAGACGGCCCGCGGTGGACAGGGAACCCCCTGCGTGTCTCCCCGGCTCCGGGGAGCCTTTCGACGACAGGGGAGTCCCATGACCGAGACCGATCCGGAAAGCACGTCCGGCGAACCTCCGGCCCAGGTGCCGGACGACCGGGAGGACGCCGGCGGCGCCGACGCCCCCACCGGCGTGGACCCCGGCGGTCCCACGCCGCATGTCCCCGACGACCGCAAGGGCGCCGCCGGATCCGAGGCGTGGGACACGGAGGACGGGGGCGGCGACGGAGGGTGACCGCCTCCCCTGCGGACCGCCTCCCCGGCGGTCCCCGGCGGGGCTCCCGGCCTCGCCGCCGCCCCCGGTCAGCCCTCGACGTCGGTCTGCCGGTGCGGGGCGCCGACGGGCTTGGACTCCGGTGACCCACGCTGGCGCAGGTAGATGGAGAAGACGACCATCGACAGCACGGCGAGCAGCTCCGACTGCCAGTTCTGCAGGGTACGGTCCCAGAAGTCGCCCGAGGTGACGTAGCCGCCCCAGCTCACGGGATCCTGCAACTGGGCGAGCTGCTGCTCGTTGTAGCTGGCCGTGCCGGCCACCGACTGGCCCAGCCACGACAGCACGAAGATCACACCCATCAGCACGCCGAGGGAGTTGCCGTACAGCGTCTGCCGCAGCCCGGTGGCCCTGGCCCACGCGGGGCTGCCCGGTGTGGCGTGCCGTCCGGTCTTCTGCTCGGCGTCGCTCTCCCCACCCTCATCGCCGGGCTTCTTCGACTCCGGTGAGCCCCGCTGCACCAGCCAGACCGTGGCGAGGATGAACAGCAGGAACTGCAGGTACTCCGACTGCCAGTTCTCCGCGACGTCGACGGCGAAGTCGGAGGAGGTGACGTACTGTCCCCAGGAGATCGGCGCTCCGCCCTCGCTGAGCAGCCGGTCGTTGGCGGCGGCGTTGCCGGCGAAGGACTGGCCGGCCAGCGCCAGCAGGAAGGCGACGAGGAAGAACAGGCTGAGGGAGTTCTCCTTGACGAAACGTTTCATGAGTCTCCCCTAGAGGCGCAGCAGGCCGATGGCGAAGATGTAGATCAGGCCGATCGCGACGATGGCGGCGGTCGTGACGAACATGACGCGCATTTCAGGCCTCCACTTCGCATCTGTACGGCAGGTCGCCGCGGGGCCGGCAGCCGGCGCCGCGCACCAGCCAGCCCTGCGGGAACCTGTGGAGGAAGACGGTGTCCCGCGTGAGCCGGACCTGGGCCTCGTCGCCCCAGACCTCGGCGTCGCGCACCTGGCCGCCGGGCAGGTCGAGGTCGAGGATGGTCTCGGCGCACGTCTGCCCCCCCGTCCGCAGGCTCTCGGCCGCCTCCGGCGTCAGCAGCGAGCACGCCTGTTCGCCATGGCGGTCGTGCACCGCCGTGTAGAACCGCGTCACCGCCTGCTCGGCGGGCACCCTGTCCGAGGACGCGCAACCGGCCGCCCCCATCGCCAGCGCTCCCACAACCACCAGCACGGTCGGAGTCTTCATTGACCTCCTGTTCCCCCCTCGTCACGGAATTCACCTGGCCGATGTCAGGTCATCGTCGATGTGGCCGATTCCGAGGAGATCTGGCCAAGTAGGTGGCCAGTCCGCGGTCGACCAGCTCGACGAGGTGGTGGCCCTGTTCGATCAGGCGGTGTCGGCTCGTGAGTCGCGGGCGAAGCCGAAGACGGACGAGGCGCTGGTGGAGCGGGCCAAGAAGGGCGAGGACCGGCAGGTGGTGATGGACGTGATCCTGCCGGTGCCGGCCGACCCGGCGATCCCCGATGATGAGGTGGGCGGGATGCTGCGCGGGCGGAGATGGGTGCGGATCGCGCGGGAGGAGTAAGCCTTGTCGGCGCGGACGACCTCGGGCCGGGTGCGCGGCCTGCCCGGGCCTGACCGGGGCACTGTGGTGGCGGCTAACACCGCGAGAAACTGCGGTGCGCCCCCGCGCTGCCCGGCGGTGGGCACCGGCGCCGGCATCCGCTGACCCCGCTCGCACACCAGACGCAGCTCGGTCGACCAGCCCCCCTGAGAGCCGTCCCAGCGCGTGGTCAGCGGGCTCGGGCCGTACTCCGCCGGGTGGTTCGGCCTGCTGCTCGCCGTCGCGGCGGGCGCCCGCCGCATGCTGATGCGCCCGGCAGATCGTGGAACCCACTCCGATCTGTCACGCGATCCGGCCGGTAGCATCGGCCGACGCCTGCAGCCGGGTGAGGATCTGCTGCCGGACGCCGGCCGTTGCCAGCGGTGAAACAGGCTGTAGACCGCCTGCCAGGAGCCGTAGCACTGCGGTATATCCCGCCATTGATTCCGGCACTCCCGTCAACCGCCTTGACTCCCTGGGCGCATTGTGACATCGCGATGAACACCCGCTCTCACGAACCGGCATGGCAGCCATCCTGTAGCCGGCGTTGACGGCCCGCGGAGCGCTTTGGCGCGGTGGATGGGGGTATACGGGTCCAGGAATGCCGTAGGTGTAGATCAGCGACGAGGTCGCTTGAGCGGCTCGGCCGCTCCGTGGAGCACCGAACCGCCTCGCCGACTCCTCCGGCGCGCCTGGACGATCGACACTTCGGCCAGCGCAGACTAGGCGGCCCTACAACCCGTACCTGCTCCAAAGAAATAGTGCCGAGCCATGAGTTCTCATGGACTGCCACTCTTTCGACGTCAGACTGCTTTTGATCTCGGTCAGAACCGGTGTGACATTGGCTTTGGTGAGATATTTATTCACCATCACGTAAACCTGATTGAAGCAGTCCGCTTTCGCCTTCCGATTACTTCTCATTGCGAGAATCGTCTTGCTCATATTATTGTAATATGGTTCAAACCTGCGGAGAAGGACTGCGCGGGCCTTTGTCAGCGGAACCTCGGAGGTCGCCCCGGAATCGTTCTGCGAGCCGCTCCCCACCTTCGCTAGGATCGCCATTTGACTTTGGGTGAGAATGCCCGAGGCGATGAGGGTGTCGAAGGATTCTTTAAAAGGTTTCTTGGCGTATATGTCTTCCGCCATTGCGTCCAGGATTTTGGACAGCTGCTGATCGGTAAAGAATGTTGTCAGCAGGGCTTTGACCTTGTTGATGGCCGCCTGCTTGGGCGTGATCAAGGTTTGCGGCCTCTGTAGCAGGCCCGGTTTGGCTGACATCAATGCGTGAGCAGCACCCATCGACGCCTGGGTCGGCGACGATGAAGATGCGCTTGCCGCTGAGGCATTCGCAAGGCAGACCGACAACGTGAGGGCAGCGGCCAGAAGAGAGGTTCGAGACACGGGCTCACGTTACTCATTTCTTCGGTGCCCGTCCACGGTGACGTCTCGGCGCATGGCTTGGGCGAGCTTTCAGGTCATCGTTGATGTGGCCGATTCCGAGGAGATCTGGTCAAGCAGGCAGCCGGTCCGCAGAAATGTGGCCACGATGACTAAGTGAGTGCGGATTCGCTGGATGCGGCCAGCAGGTTCGATGCGGCCTATGTGGATGCGGACGGCGTCGGATGAACAACTCGCCCTCCGATCCGTTCAGTGAGAACTGGCCGACAGCAGGTCAGAGGCGTTAACGATGGCCAGATCCATCTGGAACTGACAGCCGAGGCGCAATTGTCGGGCACGAGGCCGGCGGGCCGCCGGGCTGTGGCGGGCCCGGCCGCGCCGGTGGGACGACCGCTGGTGCGCCGGCCTCCGGTGTCCCGCCGGAGGCGCGTCAGCCTCCGGCGCTCTGGGCGAGCACGCCATCCCAGTCGGACAGGAAGCGTCCGAGGCCGTAACGCGAGAGTGCGGCGGCGCGTGCGGCCTTCCCCGCCTGCCGGGCCCGGGCCGGGTCGTCGACGAAGGTCCGCAGCGCGGCGGTGAGGGTGGCGAGGCGGGTCGAGATCACCCCCGCCTCCGGCGGCACCGCCTCGACGGCCTCCGTGGTGGCCAGCGCCACGACGGGCATGCCCAGCAGCATGGCCTCGATCAGGGAGAGCCCGAGCGAGGTCCACCGATAGGGGTGCAGGTAGACGCGCCGCCGGGCGAGTTCGGCGTGCATCGCCCGCTGGGGCAGGTCCTCGAAGGTCCCGAACGGGAAGCGGAGCCGGTGCGGCAGGCCGGTGACCTTCATGCCGAAGACGTCGAGCGGGGCGGCGGRGCCGAACCTCGGCAGCAGGTCGGTTCCGGCGACCCGCTCGCGCCGGATCGGCTCGTTGACCACGACGCCGGCCCTGGGGAGTTCGCCCGTGTAGCGGTGGCCGGGGTCGACGACGCCGTGCTCGACCACCTGGGTGGGCGCCCTGCCGGAGTCCCAGAACAGGTCGTTGAAGTGGGTCACGTGGATCAGCGGGATGTCGCCGCGTCCGGCCATCGGGTGCCGGGTGCCCGGGGCGTTCCCGGCCGGGGCGTTGTGCTCGACGTAGACGGCGGGCACGTCCCGGGCGGGGCGGCGGCCCAGCCAGCGCCGGACGAGATCCAGCTCGTGGGGGCGCTGCAGGACGACCAGGTCGACGTCCTCGCCGCGGAGCCGGTTCCACGGGACCTCGCGCACGGTGGCGGGCCAGGGGTAGGTCCGGGCCCGGCCGCGGCCGTCGGGGCCCCGGCCGGGGACGAGGGGTACGAGATAGTCGTGGGCGCCGTGGACGAAGGCCGTCGTCCAGGACCCGTGCACGTGCCAGAGCAGGATTCTCATGAGCGGGCTCCGGCGTCCGGCCGGGCTCGGCTCCCGCTCCGGGCCGCTCCGCCCGGAGGCTCCTTCCGGGCCGTTCCGCCCGGGGACCCGCTCCGGGCCGCTCCGGCCGGGGGCTCGTTCTGGGCCGTTCCGCGCGGGGACCCGCTCCGGGCCGTTCCGGCCGCGGCTCGGGCCTCGCCGTCCGCCGCGGTCCCGATCACCCTGTCCACGGCGGCGGCCAGGTCGTCCGCCACCTCCTCGGCGGCCTCGACCTCGCACGGGAGCGTCTGCGGGGTGGGCACGAGGATGCCCCGGGCCCCGGCCGCGCGAGCGGCCTCGACATCCCGGCCGATGTCCCCGATGACCACGCAGTCGCGGGCGTCCACACCGAGCGCCGCCGCCGCCCGCAGCACGAGCCCGGGAGCCGGCTTGCGGCATCCGCATCCGTCGCTCTCGCCGTGCGGGCACACCGCCCACACCGCGAACGGGCCCAGCAGCTCGTCCACCCGGGCGTTCACCTCGCGCAGCTCCTCGGCGCCGATGAGCCCCCTGGCGACCCCGGACTGGTTGGTGATCACGCCGACCGGCACGCCCGCGCGGCGGACCCGGTCCAGCGCGCGGAGGGCTCCGGGTACGGGTTCCACCCGGCCGGGATCGCGGTTGTAGGGGACGTTCACGATCAGCGTGCCGTCCCGGTCGAAAAGGACGGCGGCTGGATTGTCGCGGCTCGGCACGGGCGCCTCCGGGTGTCTCTCGTCAACGGGCCGGGTGCTCGGCGGGTGGGAGGGACAGCCCCCGAAAAACTACAGAGAGTGATATCTGACGATATGCAGGTCTCTTACCAGGACTTTTCCCCACGTCATCGTTTGAGAACCGCTCCGTTAGGTAGTTAACCAGTTACACACGGGAGGCGAATCCATGAGATTTCTCGGGATAAACGCGATCTTCCATGACCCGGCGGCGGCGCTCGTGGTCGACGGGGAAATCGTCGCGGCGGCGGAGGAGGAACGGTTCAGCCGCCGCAAGCACGGCAAGCGCCCCGTTCCCTTCTCCGCCTGGGAGCTGCCCGAGCGCGCCGCCGCGTGGTGCCTGGAACAGGCGGGCCTGCGGCCCGAGGACCTGGACGCCGTCGCCTACTCCTACGACCCGGATCTGGTGCGGCCGGGCGGGCGGGGCCTCGACGAGGGCTGGGAGGACCTGCGCACCACCTACGCCCGCCGGGCCCCGGCCTTCCTGTCCACCGCCCTGCCCGGTCTGGACCCGGCCCGGGTCCGCTACGTGCCCCATCACGTCGCGCACGCGGCCTCGGCGGGCCTGGCCGCGCCGTACCGGGACTCGGCGGTGCTGGTCTGCGACGGGCGCGGGGAGGCGGTCTCGCACCTGGCCGGGCACTACCGGGACGGGGAGCTGACCGTGCTGGCCGCGCAGGAGCTGCCGCACTCGCTCGGGCTGATGTACGAGGAGGTCACCGAGCACCTGGGGTTCCTGCGCTCCAGCGACGAGTACAAGGTCATGGCCCTGGCCTCCTACGGCGAGCCGCGCCACCTGGGGGAGCTGCGCGAGCTGATCTACCCGACCGGCGACGGCGGCTTCCGGGTCGAGCCCGTCGACTGGGGCGGCTACGCCAAGGCGCTGGGCAGGGGCGAGTCCTGGACCGAGGAACACGCCGACCTCGCGGCGAGCGTCCAGGCGCGGCTGGAGGAGGTGCTGCTCGACCTCGCCCGGTGGCTGCACGGGCGTACGGGCGACCGGTCCCTGACCATGGCCGGGGGAGTGGCGCTCAACTGCGTCGCCAACACGCGGCTGCTGGCCGAGGGCCCCTTCGAGAGGCTCTGGGTGCAGCCCGCGGCGGGTGACGCGGGCACCGCGCTCGGCGGGGCGCTGCACCTGGCACAGTCCTTCGGCGAGCCGGCCGCGCCGATGCCGGGGGCCGATCTCGGCCGGAGCTGGAGCGACGAGGAGCTGGCCGCGTGGCTGGAGACGGCGCGCGTGCCGTACGAGCGGCCCGCCGACATGGCCGCCGAGGTCGCGGCGGGCCTCGCCGCCGACCGCATCGTGGCCTGGTTCCAGGGCCGGAGCGAGTACGGCCCCCGCGCGCTCGGCCGGCGCTCGCTGCTCGCCCATCCCGGACGGGCGGCCAACACCGAGCGGCTGAACGCCGTCAAGGGCCGTGAGCAGTTCCGCCCGATCGCCCCGATGGTGCTCGCCGAGCGGGCGCACGAGATCTTCGAAGGAGGGCCGCTCCCCAGCCCCTACATGCTTTTCGTGCACGACGTACGGCCCGCGTGGCGCGACCGCGTCCCGGCCGTCGTGCACGTCGACGGCACCGCCAGGGTCCAGACCGTGGACCGGGACGCCGAACCGCTCCTCGCCCGGATGCTGGAGGGGTTCGAGGCGCGCACCGGGCTGCCGGTGGTGGTCAACACCAGCTTGAACACGGCGGGGCGGCCCATGGTCGACGATCCCCGCGACGCCCTGGAGTGCTTCGGCTCGGCGCCGGTGGACCTGCTGGCCCTGGGCCCCTACCTGATCCGCAGGTACGCCTCATGATCACCGTGGTGATCCCCACGATCGGCCGCCCCAGCCTCGGCGCCACCCTCGCCGCGCTGGGCCCGTCGCTGGACGTCATCGTGGTCGACGACCGCCCCGGGGCCGCCGCTCCGGCGAGAACCTCCGGCGGACCGGCCCCGGAGGTCGCGGAGGTTCTCCGCGACGGGGGCCCGGCGAGCGGGCGGATCCGGGTGCTCCGCTCGGGAGGGCGGGGCCCGGCCGCCGCGCGCAACGCCGGGTGGCGGGCCGCGCGGACACCGTGGATCGCCTTCCTGGACGACGACGTGGTGCCCCGGCCCGGCTGGGCGGAGGCGTTACGCGCAGACCTGGCCGGGTTGCCCGGCGAGGTGGCCGGCAGCCAGGGGCGGATCGAGGTGCCGCTGCCGTCCGGCCGGAGGCTCACCGACGCGGAGCGGAACACCGCGGGCCTGGCGGAGGCCGGTTGGATCACCGCGGACATGGCCTACCGGCGCACCGCGCTGGAGCGGACGGGCGGTTTCGACGAGCGCTTCCCCCGGGCTTACCGGGAGGACGCCGACCTCGCGCTGCGGATGTTCGCAGCCGGATACCGGCTGGTCAGAGGTGAGCGTGTGACCCTGCACCCCATCCGCGACGACGGCCCGTGGGCCAGCGTCCGCCTGCAGCGCGGCAACGCCGACGACGCGCTCATGCGCCGTGTGCACGGTCCCGGCTGGCGCTCCGCCGTCGGCGGCGCGCCCGGCCGGCTGCGCAGGCACGCACTGACCGCCGGGCTCGGCGTGCTCGCGGCCGTGATGTGGACGGCGCGGCCGGGCAGGGCGGCGGCCGTGGCGACAGCGGCGTGGGCGGCGCTCACCGCCGAGTTCGCCTGGGCCCGCATCGCTCCGGGACCGCGCACGAGAGAGGAGATCGGACGGATGGTGATCACGAGCGTGGTCATTCCACCGGTGGCCTGTGCGCGGCGCCTCGGCGGGGAACTGCGGGTCCGGAGATGATCGGCACCGTTCTCGTCGCCCGGCCGGACAACGCGGGTGACGTCCTGCTGGCCGGGCCCGCGATCCGCGCGGTCGCCGCGGGGGCCAGGGAGGTCGTGCTGCTGGCGGGGCCGCAGGGCCGTGCGGCCGCCGAACTGCTGCCCGGCGTGTCCAGGGTGGTGGAGTGGCGGACGCCGTGGATCGACCCCAACCCGCCGCCCATGACCGGACCGCACGCCCTGCGGCTGCTGCGGATCGTTCAGGGGGTGGCACCCGAGCTGGCGCTGATCCTCACCTCCTTCCACCAGTCACCGCTGCCGCTGGCCCTGCTGCTGAGACTGGCCGGGACGCCGAAGACCGCCGCCATCTGCGCCGACTACCCCGGCTCGCTGCTCGACGTGCGCCACGTCGTCGACGAGGAGCTGGACGTCCCGGAGGCCGAGCGCATGCTCGGACTGGCCGGGGCCGCGGGGTTCGAGCTACCGCCCGGAGACGGGGGAGCGCTTGCCGTACGGCGTCCGCTGCCCGAGGTCGGGCACCTGACAGGGCCGCCCGGCTACGTGGTCGTGCACCCCGGGGTCTCCGTCCAGGCCAGGGCGTGGCCGGCGGAGAGCTGGACGAGGGCGGTCCACGATCTCGTCCGCGCGGGCTGGCGGGTCGTGGTGACCGGCGGTCCGGGCGAGCGCGCGCTCACCGCGCGGGTGGCCGGCGCGAGGCGGGCCGGCCTCTCCGGCCGGCCCGCCGTACCGGACGGCTGGGCGGGCAGGGCGCCCGTCCTGGGCTCGGCGGAGGAGACGCGACTCCCGCGGGGGGCCGTATCGGAGCAGGAGAAGGGAGGCGCGTCCGTCTGGGAATCCGTCACGGACCTGGGCGGGAGGACGACTTTCGCCGAGCTGGCGGCGGTGCTCGCCGGGGCGAGCGCGGTGGTCGTGGCCAACACCGGCCCCGCCCATCTCGCGGCGGCGGTCGGCACGCCCGTGGTCAGCCTCTTCGCCCCCGTGGTTCCGGCCGCCCGCTGGGCGCCGTACGGCGTGCCGAGCGTGGTGCTGGGCGACCAGAACGCCGGCTGCCGGGGCAGCCGCGCCAGGGTGTGCCCGATCGCCGGTCACCCCTGCCTGTCGTCCGTGCCAAGCGCCGACGTCGTCGAGGCCGTCAACCGCCTGGCGTTCACGAAGGAGGCCGTTCGTTGAGGATTGCCCTGATATCGGAGCACGCGAGTCCCCTCGCGGCAGTCGGCGGCGTCGACGCGGGTGGGCAGAACGTCCACGTCGCGGCCCTGGCAGCCGCACTGGCCGAGCGGGGGCACGAGGTCACCGTCCACACCCGCCGCACCGCCGCCGACCAGCCGGACAGAGTCTCCGCCGCTCCGGGCCTGACCGTCGAGCACGTCTCCGCCGGCCCTCCCGTCGCCCTTCCCAAGGACGAGCTCCTGCCGCACATGACCGCCTTCGGCGCGCATCTCGCGAGGCAGTGGGCCGCCAGGCCGCCCGACGTGGTCCACGCCCACTTCTGGATGAGCGGCCTGGCCGCGCTGGCGGCCGCCCCGGACCTGGGCATCCCCGTCGTGCAGACGTTCCACGCCCTGGGCGCGGTCAAGCGGCGCTGGCAGGGCGCGGCCGACACCAGCCCGCCCGGGAGGGTCGCCGCCGAGGCCGGCCTCGGCCGGAGGGTTCACGCGGTGGTGGCCACCTGCCGTGACGAGGTGACCGAGCTCCTGCGGATGGGGATCGCCCGGGAACGGATCGCCGTCGTGCCGTGCGGGGTCGACCTCGACCTCTTCCAGCCGGACGGGCCGATGGCCCCCCGCGGGCCGAGGCCGCGCGTCCTCACCATCGGCCGCATGGTCCCCCGCAAGGGCGTGGACACCGTCGTGCGGGCCCTGCGCCGTCTGCCGGACGCCGAGCTGCTCATCGCCGGAGGCACGCCGGAGGAGGACGAGGCGGTACGGCTGGCGCGCATGGCCGCCGAGTACGGCCTGTCGGACCGGGTCCGCCTCCTCGGCAGCGTCGGCCGCTCCGACGTCCCGGCGCTGATGCGCTCGGCCGACGTGCTGGTGACGGTCCCGTGGTACGAACCGTTCGGCATGGTCCCGGTGGAGGCGATGGCCTGCGGGGTGCCCGTGATCGCCTCCGCGGTCGGCGGCCACCTCGACACGGTCGCGGGGTGCGGGGTGCTGGTCCCTCCCCGCCGTCCGCTCGCCCTGGCCCGAGCCCTGCACGACGTGCTGGCCCACCCGGAGCTGCGGGCCTCGCTCGCGACGGCCGGTGAGCGGCGCGCCCGGTCGAGGTACGGCTGGCCGAAGGTGGCCGCGCGTGTCGAAGCCGTCTACCTGGACGTGCTCGCCGGGCGCCGGGCCCGGATCGCCATGGCGGGAGGCTGACGTGCATCCCCATCTGTCGCGCCTGAGCACCGCCCTGTCCGCCGTGAACGCCGACAGCGCGACGATCGTCGTGTGGGGCCGCAAGCTCGCGGCCGTGCTGTCCGGCGGCGGCCGGCTGCTCGTCTGCGGCAACGGCGGCTCCGCCGCCGAGGCCCAGCACCTGACCGCCGAGCTGGTCGGGCGTTTCCGCGTCGACCGGCCCCCCTACGCGGCGATCCCGCTGCACGCCGACACCTCCACCGTCACCGCGATCTCCAACGACTTCGGGGCGGAGGAGGTGTACGCCCGCCAGGTACGGGCGCACGGCAGGTCCGGTGACATCCTGATGTGCCTGTCCACCAGCGGTGCCAGCGAGAACGTCCTGGCCGCGGCGCTCGCCGCGCGGGAGGCCGGCGTCGTGACCTGGGCGCTGACCGGCCCGGCGCCCAACGCGCTCGCCGCGCTGTGCGACGACGTCCTGGCCGTTCCCGCCGAGGACGCCGCGACCGTGCAGGAGGTGCACCTCGCCGTGATCCACATGCTCTGCGACGCGGTCGAGGAGGCCGCGGGATGACCGCCGGGCCGGTCGTCGTCGTCGGCGACATGCTGCTCGACGTGGACGTCGAAGGGGACGCGGAACGCCTCTGCCCCGACGCGCCCGTGCCCGTCGTGGTGGGCAGTCACGAACATCGCCGCCCCGGCGGCGCCGGTCTCGCGGCGCTCCTGGCGGCCGAGAACGGCGCCGAGGTGGTCCTGGTCACCGCCGTCGGCGACGACCTGTCCGGCAGGCACCTGCTGGGCCTGCTCGCCGGCCGGGTGGAGGTGGTCCGGCTGCCGCTGCTGGGGACCACGATCACCAAGACCCGCGTCCGCGCCCGGGGCCAGACGTTGCTGAGGATCGACACCGGCGACGGACGGGCGGAGGCGGACCTGGACGGCGCCCGCGCCCGCCGGATCACCGCGCTCCTGCGCAGCGCCGCCGCCGTCCTGGTGTCCGACTACGGCCTCGGGGCGGTCGAGGCCGTCAGGAGCGCGCTGCCGGGCCTGTCCAGACCGCTGGTCTGGGACCCGCACCCGCGCGGCCTGGTGCCGGTGCCCGGATGCACGCTGCTCACGCCGAGCGAGTCCGAGGCCCGGGTGCTGAGCGCGCAGCCGCGCATATCGCCCGACCAGGCCGCCCGCCACCTCGTCCGCACCCTGCACGCGAAGGCGGTGGCCGTCACGGTGGGCGCGCGGGGGGCCGTGCTCGCCCGGCGGGACGGGCGGTTCGTCCGGGTGCCGCCACCGGTGTGCGCGATGGGTCTGGACGCCTGCGGTGCCGGTGACCGGTTCGCCGGGGCCGCGGCGCTCGCGCTGGGCGGCGGAGCGTCCATCGAGGACGCGGTCACGGTGGGCGTCGGGGAGGCGGCCCGCTTCGTGGAGGGCGTGGAGGGC
>NZ_NGFP01000137.1 GCF_002149035.1 Streptosporangium minutum | reverse complement strand
GCCGGGGCCGGGACCAGGGCCGGGACCGGGGCCGGGGCCGGGGCGTAACGGGCGAGGAGACGGGTGACCACGATCATGCCGCGGCCCGGCACGCTCTCCACGTCGGCGTCGTGAGCGGCTCTCCGTTCCCGGATCCACCAGGGGGCGTCGCTCTTCACCTTGCGGATTCTAGCCAAAAAGCCGCCGAGCGCTCCCGGGCGGAGCGTCAGCTCGGCCGCCGCGCTCCACGCGAGGCACATGTCGCCGGCGGCGGGGACCCCTCCCGGCGGAAGGTCGTGGCCGAGACTCCTGGCGTGCCGTTCGATCACCGGGCGCAGCCAGCTCAGCCTGCGGACCACCTCCGCGACGGTCCGGGGCACCTCGTCGGCCACCCGCCCGAGCACCCGGCAGCCGTCCGGGCACATCCGCCGGTGCGCGCACTCGTGCCTGGCCGCGTACGGGAGCACGCCGCTCTCCAGTATCTCGCGCAGCGTCCGGGCGTCCTCGACCGTGCCTCTGGCCAGGCAGAGCAGCCCGGCGTCGTCGATGACACAGTCCTTGTAGCGGGGCACCCGGTCGGGCAGGAAGTGCGCGGCGAGGGCGGCGAGGGCGAGATGGCAGGCCTCGCCACCCGCCCCGCTCCCGCCGAGGCGTTCCAGCGGGGCCGGGTCGAAGCCGAGGTCCGCGAAGCCGCGCCCGATCCAGTCCGCCAGCCTCCTCGCGTTCCCCTCCAGGAGCCAGGCGACCGCGAGCGTCCAGCGGTCCTGCATGTCCAGGACGAGCTCGCCGGGCTGGCCGTAGGTCCTTCCGGCGAACGTGATGGGCTCGAAGCGCCTGGTCGGCGTGGGGGTGCTGGGAGTGTCCCCCATCAGCCACCCGGCGACCTGCCGGTGCTGCCAGCGGGAGTCGCGGTCGACGGTCAGCAGTCCCTGGACCAGCATGCGCCAGCGGGGGTCGGCGATCGCCGACAGGTCGAAGGGGCGCGCCTGCCGCAGGACAGCGGGTATGTCGCCCTCGGCGAGGTCGTGGTACGGCGTCCTGCCGGTGAACAGCTCGTACACGATCACGCCCACCGACCACCACGCCGGCGGCTCGCCGCGGCGGGCCTGGAGCGCCTCGGGCGCCATGTAGCGGTGGCTCGCGAGAACCGTCCCGATCTCCTGGCTCGCGGTGTTGCGCACCGCTCCGCCGAAATCGCCGATGACGAACCGGTACGGCGCGACCGAACGGACCAGGATGTTGTCCGGCTTGACATCGGTGTGGTTGTAGCGGATCTCGGACTGCCAGAAGGCGACGCAGGCCGCCAGCTCCGCCGTGATCTCCCGGATCTCCGCCTCCGGGAACCCCTCCCTGCCCGACATCACCGTCCGCAGGGAGCCGCAGCCGAAGTATTCCTGGGCCTCCCACCCGACCATGACGCCGTGGACGTCCGGGGTGTTCCCGTAGCCGAGCAGGCGGGGGACGTGCCGGAGGTAGCGCTCGTCGGTGAGGTCCGCCCGCATCGCCAGGTCGATGGTCTTGTCGCGGTAGACCTTGACCGCGGCGAGGTCGTCTCCGGGCCGGACGCCGCAGAGGTAGACATCCGCCTCGCCTCCCCGTCCGATGAACTCCAGCGGGTCGTAGGAGAGCAGGAGCTCCCGTGGAAACGTGGGAAAGGTCGGCGGCGGAGGGGGTCCGGTCACGGAGCCGTCCGGCCGGGCGGAGGGGATGTCGGCGACATGGTGGCGATTCTTTCAATCGCCCGGGAAAGCCGCCAGGAGATCACCTAACAATACGCACACCTTTATCAGGGAAAAGGGCATCGAATATTACCGTTTTGCCGATTGATGCCCTTTAAGCCCGGCTCTTCGGCGCCCCACCGGCCACCTCGTGCCGGGCTCCGGGTCCACACCGGCACCGGCTCCCCGTTCGACGCCGGCACCTCCACCCTCACCAGGCAGGTGAGCCATGGCCCGTGGCGCGCCGTACCGGCCGCCGCGGCCCTCCGCGCGCCTCCCGGCGGTCCGGCGACACTTAACGGACTTCCCGCATAAATCGCTTTTTACGTATGTATACGGATATCGCTACGGATGTTCGGCAGCTGATCGCGGRTCTAGCGTCACGGCACGGGTCGCCGCACATCAGCCCGGTCATCGCAGGAGATCGACGCTCCCTTCCGGGGGCGGATACGCGCGGTTGTGAACCGATCAGGACCGGCGGCCTGGAAATGCTCACCGCGTTCACCGAGTGGTCCGCAGAGTAAGGAGCGTGATGGAGCGCCGCCTCCCCTCCCCGCCTTAGCCGCCCCCTCTCGGGGGAGCCCTCCCTCCGCGTGAAACGGGTGGCCCTTCCCGATCCCACCGCCTGCTTCACCCGGACGAGATTCCGCCATCCACCTTCCTTTTCACCCCCCGATCCCCGTCGTGCCCGCTGCCGGGCGTACGCCCGGCAGCGCGGCCGCCGCCGCTCGCGTACACGGCGAAACGCGGCCGGGGACACCGACCGAAAGGAACACGCGTGAGACGCAGAGCCGTACTCGCGGCCACCCTCGGCCTGGCCGTGGTGGCCGCGGTGGCACCCTCCTCACCGGCGGCCGCGAAACCCTCCCCGGGGCCGGCCGACCATGCCCGCTCCCTCCATGTCCGCTCCTTCGCCGATCCGCCCCAGCTCGCCGTGGCCGCCGCCGACCAGGCCGTCGCGAGCGGTCTGGACGAGCTGCGCAAGGGGCCCGACGAGATCTACCGGCGCACCGCCGTGACGCCGGGCTCCGAAGGCATGTACTCCGTCGTCTACGAGCGCACCTACAAGGGGCTGCCCGTGGTGGGCGGCGACGCGGTCGTGATCACCGACTCCGCGGGGAAGGTGCGCGACACCGCGGCGGCCTCCGGCGTCACCGTGAACGTGCCGACCTCGCCGAAGGTGACCGCCGCGGACGCCCGCACCAAGGCGAAGAGCCGGCTGACCCGGGTCGACGACAGCACGGACCCGCGCCTGGTGGTCCTGGCCTGGGGCGCCAAGCCGCGCCTCGCCTGGGAGGCCCTGGTCTCCGGCATCGCCGACGGCAAGCCGAGCAAGCAGCACGTGTTCGTCGACGCGCGCACCGGTGAGATCGCCGACTCGTACGACGAGGTGCGGGCGGGCACCGGGACCGGCTACTACTACGGCCAGGTCACCATCAACACGAGCGGCTCCGGCAGTTCGTACTCGATGACCGACACGACCCGCAGCGGCATCCGCTGCGGCGGGCAGAACGGCTCCGCCTACACCGGTACCGACGACGCCTGGGGGAACGGCTCCGGAACGAACCTGGAGACCGCCTGCGTGGACGCGCTCTACTCGGTGCAGAAGGAATGGGACATGCTGCGCGACTGGCTCGGTCGCAGCGGCATCAACGGCAACGGCGGTGGCTTCCCGACCAAGGTCGGGCTCAACGACGTCAACGCCTACTGGGACGGCAGCACCACCAACTTCGGCCACTCGCAGGACAACCAGCGCCAGGCCACGCCGATCGACGTGGTGGGCCACGAGTTCGGCCACGCCATCTTCCAGACCACCCCCGGCAGCACCGGCTCCGGCAACGAGAACGGCGGCATCAACGAGGCCGTCGGCGACGCCTTCGGCGCGCTCACCGAGGCCTACGCCAACAACCCGAACGATCCGCCGGACTACGAGGTCGGCGAGGAGGTGAACCTCGTCGGCGACGGCCCGATCCGGTACATGTACAACCCGTCCCTGGTGGGCGACCCCAACTGCTGGTCCTCCTCGATCCCGAGCACCGAGGTGCACGCCGCGGCCGGCCCGTTCAACCACTGGTTCTACCTGCTGGCCGAGGGCTCCGCGCCGGGCGGCGGCAAGCCGAACAGCCCGATCTGCTCCGGCGGGCCCTCCTCGGTGACCGGCCTCGGCATCCAGAAGGCCGGGAAGATCCTCATGGGCGCGCTGATGCGCAAGACCTCGACCTGGAAGTACATCAACGCCAGGACGGCGTCGCTGGCCGCGGCGGTGGATCTGTACGGCGCGAGCAGCCCCGAGTGCGCCGCCACCAAGGCGGCCTGGAACGCGGTCAGCGTACCGGTGCAGTCGGGCGAGCCGACCTGCGCCGCGACGGGCAACGACTTCGCCGTCTTGCTGAGCCCGGCCGCGGGCTCGGTACAGCCCGGCCAGCAGGTCACCTCGACCGTCGGCACGCAGACCACCTCGGGCAGCGCGCAGACGGTCGCCCTCACCGCTTCCGGCCTGCCGGCGGGCGCCACCGCGAGTTTCAACCCGTCCTCGGTGACGTCCGGCGGCACCTCCACCATGACCGTCAGCACCGCCGGGTCGACGCCGGCCGGGACGTACACCGTCACGGTCACCGGCTCCGCCGCCTCCGGCACGCACACGGCGGCCTACACCCTGACGGTCGGCAGCGGGCCCGTCCCGACCGACCCGCCGGACATCAGCGTCGCGAACGTCAAGGCGCACCTGCAGCAGTTCCAGACCATCGCCACCGCCAACGGCGGCACGCGTAGGTCCACGGGCGCCGGCTACACCGCGTCGGTGTCCTACGTCGAGCAGAAGCTCACCGCCGCCGGCTACACCGTGGTGCGGCAGCCCTGTACCTCGGGCTGCACCTCCGGGGCCGGGCCGAACCTGATCGCCGACTGGCCCGGCGGCGACGCCAACCAGGTCATCATGGCCGGCGCCCACCTGGACAGCGTCTCGGCCGGTCCGGGCATCAACGACAACGCCTCGGGCTCGTCGGCGCTGCTGGAGGTCGCGCTGACCCTGGCGGCGAAGAACCCGGCCATGGCCAAGCACGTGCGGTTCGGCTGGTGGACCGACGAGGAGCAGGGCCTCAACGGTTCGGAGTTCTACGTCAACTCGCTCAGCTCCACCGAGCGGAGCAAGATCAAGACCTACCACAACTACGACATGGTCGGCTCGACCAACGGCGGCTACTTCATCAACAACATCACCACCTCGGCGGCGACCCACCTCAAGGCCTTCTACGACGGCCTGAACCTCCAGCCGGAGGAGAACACCGAGGGGGCCAACCGGTCCGACGACGCGTCGTTCCGTAACGCGGGAATCGCCACCTCCGGCGTGGCGGCCGGCGCCAGCGCTGTCAAGACATCGGCCCAGGCCGCCAAGTGGGGCGGTACGGCGGGCCAGGCGTACGACCCCTGCTACCACCGCGCGTGCGACACGACGAGCAACATCAGCGACACCGTCCTGGACCGGGCCGCCGACGCCTCGGCGTACGCGATCTGGAAGCTCGCGACGGGCACCGTCACGAGCCGGGACTTCTCCATCTCCACGAGCCCGTCGTCGGGGACGGTCCAGGCCGGCCAGGCGGCGACCTCCACGATCGCCACCGCCACCACGGCGGGCACCGCGCAGACGGTCAGCCTGTCCGCGTCGGGTCTGCCCAGCGGCGCCACGGCCGGTTTCAACCCGGCCTCGGTGACCTCGGGCGGCTCGTCCACCATGACCGTCGCCACCACGGCCACGACGCCCGCCGGCACCTACCAGGTGACGGTCACCGGCACCGGCGAGACCGCCACCCACACCTCGGTGTACACGCTGACCGTGCAGGGCACCTCGTCCGGCCGCACGTTCCGCAACGACACCGACTACACCATCGACGACCTCGACACCGTCGAGAGCCCGGTCACCTCCACCGCGACCGGGACGGCGACGTCACCCGTCAAGCTCACCGTCACGATCGACCACACCTGCGCCGAGGACCTGGAGATCTGGCTCCGCGGCCCGAACGGACGGTGGTACCTGCTCGACAGCAGTGGCGGCTCCACCTGCACCGCGTACGGCACCCGGACCTACACGGTTCCGGTCACCCAGCAGGCGGCCGGCCAGTGGTTGCTGGAGGTGAGCGACAACTACTTCCAGGACACCGGCACTCTCGACTGGTGGAGCATCACCGTCTGAGCGGCGGGCCAGCGGAGTGAGGACGCCCCCGGGACCGAACCGCCGGTCCCGGGGGCTTCCCCTCGTCTCCCGCGTTCAGACGGGCGGGGCGACCTCGGTCCGCGACCGGACGCCGAGCTTGCGCAGCACGGTGGCGACGTGGGTCTCGACCGTGCGCGTCGACAGGAACAGGACGTCGGCGATCTCCCGGTTGGTCCGGCCGAGCGCGACGAGCCGGGCCACCTCCCTCTCCCGCTGCGACAGCGCGCCGGCGTTGCCCTTGCGGCCCCGTGGCAGCGGGAACTCCGCGCCGATGTCGCGCAGCGCGCGCCGGCAGCGCGCGGCGTCGTGGGTGGCGCCGAGCGCGCCGAACCGTTCCGCCAGCTCGGCGAGGGCCGAGGCGGCGTGGCGATCACCGAGGGTGAGCCTGGCACGCGCCTCCCCCTCGCCCGCCCGCGCCGCCGCGTAGGGCTGGGGCAGGGCCGCGTACGCCTCCCGGGAACGGGCGAAGAAGCCGGCGGCGTCGGCCGGCCGCCGATCGGCGGCCAGCGCGCCCCGGGCGTGGTCAAGAGCGGCGTGCGCGGCGGGCGCGGTACGGCCCGCGATCCCGTCGGCGAATTCGGCCACCAGTTCGGCCCCCTCCCGCATCCGCCCGGCGCGGGCGAACGCGGTGACGGCCGACGGGATCAGGTCGGCGCCCCAGACCCACACCCCCTTGCCGCGTAGCCGGGCGACCGCCTGCCCGGCCTCCGTGACCGCGCTCTCCAGCGCGCCGCGGGCGAGGTGCAGCTCGACCAGGCCACCCGCGGCGGCCACCACCACCGGGAGGAAGCGCGCGTCCGGCGCGTCCATGCCCGCGCCGCGAAGGTGCCCGGCGGCCTCCTCCCACTCACCGGTGGCCAGGGCGAGCAGTCCCAGCACCAGCCAGACGTCCACCGCGATCAGCGGCGTCTCGGTGGCCAGCTCCGCCAGGGTGGCCGCCCGGTCGCGGAGCCCGTCCCATCGGCCGGTCAGCCAGTGCCTGCGGATCGTCGAGACGTCGACGAGGTAGGCGGGGTACTGCGCACCGGCCTCCGCGGCCAGCCGCCTGCCCTCCCTGCCGAATTTCTCCGCCGCCTCGTAGTGGCCCAGCATGGTCGCCGAGTCGTGCAGGTTGCAGTAGCCGCGGGCGGCCTCGCGCCGGACCGCCGCGGACGGGTCGGCGACCGGCAGCGTGGCCGCGACGGTGAACGCGTCCGGAGAGCCGATCGTCATCTCGAACGAGGCCCGGTTGGCCAGGACCGCGGCCGCCAGCTCCGGGTTGTCGGCGGTCGCGACGAGCGCCTCGGCGCGGGCCATCCACTCCTCTTGCGTCGCCAGTGATTCGGTGCCCCATCCCGGCAGCGCGAGGCTCGCCCAGCCACGGGCGGCCAGCGTCGGCCGGTCGCGCAGCTCGGCGACGGCGGCCATGATCTCGGGACGTCCGGCGGCGCTGTCGCCCGCCTGGTTGCACAGCACCAGGCCGAGATTGAGGCGCGCCTCGCCGCGCGCCTCGCGGGCGAGGAGATCGTCCCGCAGCAGGCGGCGCAGCAGCCGCACCACCCGCTGGTGCGGCAGCCCGGTCGCCGCCAGGCGGCTCAGTGCCAGCGCGAGGGGGCCGCGGTCCGGTTCGGGCAGGTCGGGATCGGCGAGCATGCCCTCCAGCACCTCGACGGCCAGGGCGGTGTCGCCGAGTGCGGCCGCCCGGTCGGCGGCAGCCGTACCGTGGCGCAGCCAGGCCTCCGTGTCCCCGGCCTGCCGGGAGTGGAAGGCGAGCTGGACCAGCGGCGGAGGCTCCATCGCCGACAGCGCGATCATCGCACGCTCGTGCGCCGGCCGCCGGTCCGGGCCCGGGATCGCGTCGTACACGGCCTGCTGGGCCAGGGCGTGGCGGAAGCCGTACCGGCCGCCGGGATGCTCGTGGAGCACGCCGGCGCGCAGCGCCTCGCCCAGCCCGGTGGAGTTCCCGCCGACCGTCGCGATCAGCTGCTCGCCCACGGGAAGCCGCAGCACCGCCGCCGCCTGTACCGCGCTCACCGCCGCCGCGGACAGGCCGGCCATCCGCTCGGCCATCGCCTCGCGCAGCAGCAGCGGCACCCCGACACGGTCCAGCGCGTCGGGCCCCTCCGCGTCGGGTCCCTCCGTGTCGGGCAGGGACCGGACGACCTCCTCCACCACGAACGGGATGCCCGCCGTACGCTCGTGCAGGCGTGCGACGAACGGGGACGGCAGGTCGGAGCGGTTCAGCAGCGCGCCGGCCAGGCTGCTCACACCCGGCACGTCCAGTGGCCTCAGCGGTATCACCAGGCTCGTCGTGCCGGGCGGGTGCCGGTAGGTGTGCCCCAGCGGCAGTCCGGGCGTGCCCAGGTCCTCCCGCCGGTACGTCGCCACCACCGTCAGGCCCCGGGGCGGCTGGTCGGCCAGGAACCGCAGCAGGTCACGCGTCCCGTCATCGGCCCAGTGCAGGTCCTCGATCACGAGCAGGGCCGGTCCGACGGCGGCCAGCAGGGCGCGCATCGCGCGGAACAGCCGGTGCCGCTCGGCCCGTGGATCGTCCAGCCGCTGCGGCGACGGCGGCAGTGCGCGAGCCAGCTCGGGGAGGTAGTCGCGGAGCGCGCCGGTGACCGGGTCGAGCGCGTCGATCGGCGGCAGCCGGCCCGCGATCTCCCGCAGCGCCTCCACCACGGGCCCGTACGGAAAGGGTTCACGGATCTGGTGGCAGTAGCCGAGAAGGACGGACCGGTCACCGGATACGAGACGGCTCAGCGCGGCGTGGACGAGCCGGGTCTTCCCTATGCCCGCCTCTCCCTCCACCAGCACCACGGCCGGCGGGCGGGCCATCGCGTCGATGAGAGCCCGCAGCTCGGCGACGCGTCCAACGAGTGCGGGCGAGGCCAGGCTGCTCATCGGCGGCTCCGAGGGGATACGGGCTGCGGGACCCTCACGGAGGGTACCCACATATGTCCGTTCAAGGTCAACCCTTGGATGTAACGGCCTTGTTGCGGCTACGTGTCAAGATCCACACCCGGGCGGCGGCGGCCGGGCCGTATCCGGCGCTCATCGGGGCCGCACCGCAGGACCCCCACCGGTGGTCCGCCCGTGGAACGTGTCAAGGCCGGCTGTGAGATCCCGTGCCGGCCTCGGCGCTCACCCCTTGGCGACGTGTTCGAGCAGCCAGTCGACGAGCGGGCGCAGGCGGCGCCAGTCGTCACGGACCACGGTGAGCGCCTTGCGCCCCCGCACCTTCGACTTCGGCACCCGCCGTTCGGCGCCCAGCGATCTGTGGCGGAGCAGCTCGATGCGCGGGTGATCGGCCGGGTAACCGCGTGGCCGGGTCTTGACGCGCTCGCCCACCAGCTCGAACCCGTCCTTGACCAGCCGATCGGTGATCTTGACGAGCGCGCCGCCGGTGCGCCCGTCGTCGGCCGCCGCACGGTAGCGGGCGGTCTCGGCGGAGTCGAACGCGTGGAAGCCCGCGCCGAGGAACAGACCGGCGGCCTCCAACTGGAGGTAGTAGCCCACGGTCCCGCCCACGCCGACCGTCACCCCCTGATAGGTCTTGTAGGGCGACTTGTCCTTGGCGAACCTGGTGTCGCGCTGCGGGCGGAACAGCTTGGCCTCGCCGAACTCGTCCTCGATCTCCCCGAGCAGGGCGAGCAGCGGCTCCCGGACGGAGCTTTCGTAGATCTCCTTGTGGCCATGCCAGTAGTCACGCGAGTTGTCGGCGGTCAGCCCCTCGTAGAAGGCGAACGCCCTGCTCGGAATCCCCTCGAAGCCCATGCCTCTCCTTCCCTCTGCCTGCGCGTCCCTCCTCTTCCCGTCTCCCCGCCGTTCTCACAGCACGCTCGCGAAGCGTTCGACCACCTCGGCCGCCTGTTCGGCGTTGAGCCGGGGATCGCACGCGCTCCGGTACCTCGGCAGGGGAGGCAGCGCGGAGAAGGGACGCGGGGTCGACACACATTCGGTCACGTCCTCGGGCGTCATCTCCAGGTGCAGTCCCGCCGGGTGCCGCCGCAGGGAGCGCAGCACCCGGACGAACGCCACGACCTCCTCCAGGATCGCCCCCACGGGCCGGGTCTTCAGGCCCATGCCGATCCGCATGGTGTTGCCGTGCATGGGATCGCACAACCACAGCACCGGTGTCCCCCGTCTGGCGACCTCGCCCACGATCTCCGGCAGCAGCCGCCGGACCCGCGCGCCGCCCATCCGCACGATGAAGGCCAGCCGGCCGGGGACCGCCTCCGGGTTGAGCAGGCGGCTCAGCCGTACGGCGTCCGCCGGGCGGGTGGTGGGGCCGATCTTCACCCCGATCGGGTTGGCGACCGACGCGGCGAACGCCACGTGCGCCCCCTCCACGGAGCGGGTGCGGTCGCCGATCCAGACGGAGTGCGCCGAGGAGGCGAACCGCGCGCCGCTCCCCTGCCTGACGAGGGGGTGCTCGTAGTCGAGCAGCAGCGCCTCGTGGGAGACGTGTGCCCGTTCCATGTCCTCCCGGCCGTTCCAGGAGGCCCGCACCGTGGCGAGCACCCGTTCGGCGCACTCGTAGGCCCGCAGCAGCCGCGCCGGGTCGGGGAAGCGGGCGTCGGGGTCGGCGTCCGGGCTGTTGACCGCGTCCCCCCGGTAGGCCGGCATGACCGTGCCGTCGGGGACCCGTTCCCAGGCGTCGGACCGCGGCTTGCCGTACTGGCCGGCGAGCCGCCCGAGCGGCACGACCGGGACTCCCGCGGCGGCGCCCAGCCCGTGGGACAGCCGGTAGAGCTGGTCGAGCTTCCTGCCGACGTCGCACGGGTTGGACTCGCGGAAACGCTCGGCGCAGTCGCCTCCCTGGAGCACCAGCGCCTCGCCGGCGCCGGCGCGCGCCATCGACGCCGACAGCCGCGCGCACTCCTCCTCGGTGACCAGCGGGGGCAGCGCCCCCAGCGTCCGCCTGACCTCGTCGAGCAGGCCGGGGTCGCTCCAGTCGGGCTGCTGGGGCGCGCGTCCCGGCGTCAGCGCCGTCACGGCCGCCTGCCGCCCCGCCGGCGGGCGATGTCCGCGCGCAGGCGGGCCTTGTCGATCTTTCCCACCGGGGTGTACGGCAGGGCGGAGACGTCCTCGATCCAGTCGGGGACCTTGTAGGCGGCCACGCCGCGTTTGCGGAGGAACGCCTCGATCGTCTTCAGGCTCGGGGCGTCCCTGCGGGGGACGATGTAGGCGCAGGTCCGCTCCCCCAGCAACGGGTCGGGCATCGCGACCACCGCCACGGCGTCCACCTCCGGGTGGGCGAGGAGGTGGTCCTCCACCTCGTCGGCGGGCACCTTGTCGCCGCCCCTGTTGATCACGTCCTTGACCCGTCCGACGATGACGAGATGGCCGGTGCCGGTCAGCCGGGCGAGGTCGCCGGTGCGGAAGAACCCGTCCGGAGTGAAGGCGGCGGCGTTGTGCTCGGGCGCGCGGTAGTAGCCGCGGATGGTGTAGGGGCCGCGGACCAGGAGCTCGCCTGCCTCTCCCGGGGGGACGTCGCCGCCGTCCTCGCCGACGACGCGCACCTCGTCGGCGGGTGCGAGCGGCTTGCCCTGCGTGGACACGAGCACCTCTTCGGAGTCGTCGCGGCGGCTCTGGCTGAGCAGCCCCTCGGCCATCCCGAAGGACTGCTGGAGCCGGCCCAGCGCCGCGCCCACCCGGCCGGCCAGCTCGCCCGAGACCGCGGCGCCGCCGACCTGGACCAGGCGGAGGCTGGACAGGTCCTGCCGGGCCCACTGCGCCGCCTCCACCCACAGCTGGGCGAGCGAGGGGACGAGACCGGTGACGGTGACCCGCTCGCGCTCGATCAGCGGGAAGGCGTCGTCGGGACTCGGGGTCGGGGTGAGGACGACCGTCCCGCCCGCCTGCAGCGTGCCGAGCACGCCGGGGCAGCCCAGCGCGTAGTTGTGCGCGATCGGCAGCGCGGCCAGGTAGACCGAGGTCTCGTCCAGGCCGGCGTTCTCCGCGCTGAGCCGGATGTTGCAGGCGTAGTCGTCGTGGGTGCGCGGGATGAGCTTGGAGCGGCCGGTGGTCCCGCCCGACAGCAGGAACAGGGCGACGTCGCCGGGGTCGGGGGAGGCCAGCGGCACGGGGTCGCGTTCGAGGTCGGCCAGGGCCGTGAACTCCTGCGGGTCGCCGGACACGACGACGTGGCGGAGCGACGGCGCCGACGCCTGCACCAGCCGGGCGAGTTCGCGGTGGTCGAAGCCCTGGCAGACGTCGGGGACGACGTAGGCGACGGCGTCGGTGGCGGCGGCCAGGTGGCCTATCTCGCTGTGCCGGTGGGGCGGCAGGGCGAGGACCGGCGCCGCCCCGAGGCGGAACAGCGCGAAGCAGAGGAACACCAGGTCAGGGGTGTTGGGCAGCTGGACCAGCACGCGGTCGCCGGGGCCTATGCCGAGCCCGCTCAGGCCCGCCGCGAGGCGGTCGGCGCGCTCGTCGAGCTCCCGGTAGCTCCAGCGCGAGTCCCCCGACACCAGGGCGGTCCGGGAGCCGTGGGCAGCGGCCACGCGGCGCAGCAGGTCGCCGAGCGTCTCACCGCGCCAGTAGCCCTCCCTCCGGTAACGCGCGGCCACCTCTTCCGGCCACTGCACACATCCGGGCATCATCGGCTTCTCCCTCCTCAGGGGGCTATCTGCACGCTCCGCCAGCCGTCGCCGACGATCTCGCGGCGGTAGCGGAAACGGTCCTGTATCTCGTCGGTACGGCGCTGCCAGAACTCGACCTCCTCGGGTGTCAGGCGGTAGCCGCCCCAGTGGGCGGGCCGCGGCACCTCCTGTCCGGAGAAGCGGTCGCCTGCCTGGGCGAGCTGCGCCTGAAGCACGTCCCGGTCGCCGACCACCCGGCGCTGGTCGCTCGCCCAGGAGAGCAGCTGGACGCCGCGGGGCAGGCCCGCGAAGAAGGCGTCGGACTCGACGTCGGTGAGCCGGGCGACGCCGCCTTCGGCGCGCACCTGCCGGCCCACCTCCAGCCAGCCGAAGCAGAGCGCGGCCTGCGGGTTGACGGCCAGGTCGGCGCTCTTGCGGCTGCCGTAGTTGGTGAAGAACACGAATCCGTGGTCCACGTAGGCCAGGTCGACCCACCGCGCCGACGGACGGCCGTGGATGTCCGCCGTGGCGAGCACGGCGGCCTGGCCCGCGGCCGGGCCGGTGCCCAGCCACTCGTCGTGCCAGTGCCGGAACTGGACCAGCGGGTCGCTCTCCAGCTTCCCGGGGTCGACGCCGTCCCTTCGGTAGGAGGCGCCCAGCCGGATGAGATCGGTGGTCGTCGACATCAGCCTCTCCATCCGTCATTACATATTTCATAGCTACATGCCGTGCGTGGCATGATTTAAACGCTAATGCCTATAATTATCTAATGCAACGTCCATCGGAGACCGGAGAGACGATGAATACTCGCGCCCGGCAGGCCGCCGGAAATCTTCTCGCCCGCCATCGGGAAATCACGCTGCGGCAGAATTTCCGGCTGCTCGGCCTGGACTGGGACCTCCTTCCCGGCGTCTACGCCCCGCACCTGTCACAGTCCTCGGCGCTGTACGCCGAGTGGCTCCCCTACCCGGCACACGGCTCCTTCTGCGAGATCGGCAGCGGCACCGGCTACG
Source organism: Streptosporangium minutum (assembly GCF_002149035.1). Taxonomy (GTDB): domain Bacteria; phylum Actinomycetota; class Actinomycetes; order Streptosporangiales; family Streptosporangiaceae; genus Streptosporangium; species Streptosporangium minutum. The sequence goes on along the minus strand of NZ_NGFP01000137.1, from coordinate 11,246 downwards.
TGGCCGTCACCGCCGCCCTCCGCGGATGCGACGCGGTGACCGCGATCGACATGAGCCAGGCCGCGGCCGACAACACCCGGCTCAACGCCGAACGGCACGGCGTCGCCGACCGCGTCCGCGTGGCCTGCGGGGACATGTTCTCCCCGCTGGGCGCGGAGGACCGCTTCGACCTGATCTACTGGAACTCCAACTTCGTCGAGGCGCCCTCGGGCGAGGCCGCGGCCGACGACCTGGAGCGCGCGTTCTTCGACCCCGGCTACACCGCGCACGACGCCTTCCTGCGCGACGCCGGGGATCACCTGACCCCCGGCGGACGGCTGATGCTCGGCTTCACCGACCTCGGCAACGCGGCGCTCGTCGGCGAGATCGCCGCCCGGCACGGCTGGCGACCGGCCGTTCTCCGGGCGGCCGGCTGCGCCGCCCCGGAAGGGAAAATCAATTATCAGCTCGTCGAATTCCTCCGGGACTGAAAAGTCCCGGAGGAATTCCTCCCCCTATGTCGAATCACTTGGCGGCGGCGATGGAGGCGCGGGGAAACGGGCGCCTATATCGCCGCCGCCACCGCCACCCCGGGCGAGCGTGAAAAGCACGGGAATCGCCACGGAACCGCCCTGCGACAATTCCACCAGGGCCGCCGGAGACGGCGGAACGGCGCGCACGACCGGCCGACGGAACCCGGGGAACGGCCGGGGAACGGCCGGGGAAGCGCCTCAGTCCTCCTGCTTCACCGGTGTCTGCTGGTGGAAGGCGAGCTTCCAGGCGCCGTCGCGGCGGACGTAGGCGCTGCTCATGTAGAGCTGGAAGACGAAGCCGGCCTCCTTGAGGTTGACGACCGCCCGGTAGGTGATGACCGCGCTGTCGGCGGTGAGCGGCAGGACCTTGACGTCCTGCAGCTTGTAGTCGTCGAAGGGCGACTTGTTGGCGTCGATGTCGTCGGCGAGCTCCGCCCCGGTCTGCAGGCCGTCGGGCTCGACGCACAGCGTGCGGTCGGTGATCAGCCGGCGGTAGAAGTCGCCGTCCCCCACCGATATCGCCGCCCAGCCCTGCTCTTCGAGGGCGAGCAGCTCGTTCTCGATTGCCTTGGTCTCCAACGCGCTTTCCTTTCGTAACGTGTCACGGGGTCGAGGGCCATGGGTCGGACAGGCGGCAGTGGCGCAACACCTCCCTGATCAGCTCGTCCTCGTGGGCGACCAGGTAGAAGTGGTCCCCGGGGAAGGCGCGCAGCCCGAAGCCGCCGGTCGTGTGGTCCGCCCACGCCGCCGCCTCGTCCAGGTCGACCTCGGGGTCGGCGTCTCCGATGCAGACGCAGATCGGCGTCCGGACAGGCGAGCGGGGCCGCGGCTCGTAGGTCTCTATCAGCCGGTAGTCGGCGCGGAGCGCGGGCAGGACGAGCGCGCGCAGCGCGGGGTCCGCCAGGACCTCCTCGCTGGTGCCGCCGAGCCTGCGCAGGTCGGTCAGGAGGGCCTCGTCGCCGCCGAGGTGCACCTCCGCGGGTCTCAGGCGGTCCGGCGCGGGCCGTCCGGAGACGACGAGGCCCGCCAGTGGCACCCTCCCCCGCTCTTCGAGCCGCCGTGCGACCTCGTGCGCCACCGCCGCGCCCATGCTGTGACCGAACAGCGCGACAGGGACGCCGGGCAGGTCTTCCAGGGCCGCCGCGACCGGTCCGGCGAGCCCGTCCATGTCGGCGGCGAACTCCTCCTCGATGCGGTCCTGGCGGCCGGGGTACTGCACCGCGTACAGCTCGACGCCGTACGGCAGGCGCCCCGCCCAGGTCCGGAAGAAGCCGGCCGCGCCGCCCGCGTGGGGGAAGCACACCAGCCGCAGCCGCGGCGCGGGGGCGGCGCGCTGGCAGCGCAGCCACCGGTCGCGCATCTCGGTCGTCATGGTCGTCATGTGAGCAGCTCCTCGTGCTGCGATCTCATGGCGGAGATCAGCTCGTCGGCGGAGAGCGGACGCGGCGCCGGGCCCAGCAGGCGCTCGGGAAAGCCCAGTGCCCCCGCCATCGCCTGCCACACCTTGCAGACCGCGAGATGATACTGGCCGTCACGGAGCGGATCAACTCCATCACTCTGTGTGGTCCAGGTGGCGCGCAGGGCCCTCTCGACCCCGGCGGGCCACATCTCGCCGAGGATCTCGCGGTAGCTGGGGGCCCGCGCCGGCCCGATGGGCGTGCTGCTGGGGAAGTCGAGGTGCTCGTCGGCGGCGCCGTCCAGCGTGGCGAGGCCCCTGGCCTGCTCGGGCAGGTGCGGGCGGGGGGACCACAGCACCGGCCCGTGGGTGTTGACCAGCGTGAGCGTGCCCCCCTCCGTCCCCAGGGTGACGCGGTGCAGGAAGTGCGCGTGGTTGTCCGGGTCGGCCGGGTGGAGCTGGTTCTGCACCCGCAGGGTGAGCGGCACCCCGGCCAGGACTCCGCTGAGGGTGCGGAACGGCGGCTCGGCGCCGGACAGCCGGCGGATCTCCTCCGGCACCCGCGGCGGGTCGGCGAACCCCCACGGCCGCAGCCCGCCCAGGATCCTGCCGAGGATGTCGACGAGGTTGTAGGAGACCTGGATGCCGCAGACGGCGTCCACGAAGAGGGGACGCTGGCGGGCCAGCAGCACCCGCGCGGCGGCGGTGAACCGGCGTACCGGCGGTAGATGGGTGTAGTGCGTGTTGACCTGGTAGAAGACCTTCTCCCTGCGGGCGGTGCGCAGCGAGGCGGCGAGCTCGTCGTGGAGCAGGGGGCCCTCCTGCAGCACGTGCACGCCGCGGGACATGAGCCGGGCCGCGACCTCGCTGCCCTGGCCGCCGTTGACCTCCCCCAGGAGCACCACGCAGGCGAGGTCGACGTCGCCGGGCACCTGCTCGACGTCGGTGTACAGCGGGACCCCGGCCCGGTCCGCGCAGAGCCGCGAACGATCGCTGCCCCTGGCCAGCACCCCGGCCAGCTCGAACGGCACGCCGGGCCTGCCCAGCGCCGCCAGGTGCACCCGGCCGAAGCCGGTGCCGCAGACGATGACGCGCGGTCGCTCGCTCACAGGACCCCCTCCTCCACCTCTGCGGCCGGCGCCACGCCGTCGACGACCTCCAGCCGGGTGACCGCCGGGTCGTCCAGGAGGGCCTGGAAGACCGCTCCGGCGTCGAGCACGTCGGCCGCGTCGTGCAGTCCCGGACGGACGAGGCCCCGCAGGACCGCCCCGGCCGCCAGCACGGCGACCGCCGCGCTCAGCTCGTAGCTGTCGGCGGCCCGCGCGACGAGCGTCCGGGTGACCGGCCGGCCCGCCGCCTCCCCTTCCATCCGGAAGACCATCTGGAAGTACGGCGTGCGCCCGAAGGCCTCCAGGCGCGAGGTCCGCACCAGCTCGCCGGCCGCGGTGTCCGCGTCCAGGTCGTGCAGGCGGGCCAGTGCCGCGAGCGTCAGCTCCCCGTCGAAGACGCTCGACCACTCGACCTCGGCGAAGCCCAGCGATCTGGCGAGCCGCTCGGCCTCCGCGCTGAGGTAGGGGTAGGCGTTGACCCGGCCGGGGAAATGCGGCAGCTCGACGCCCCGGCGGGGCCTGGAGGCGCGGGGGATCACCTGGTGTCCCCGCCAGGCCGCCAGCGGCGTCGCGTACCCGTCGGACAGCGAGGCCACGTAGTCGAGCGCGGCGGCGGGGGTGAACCTGTCGACGCCGCCCACGTGAGCGGTCAGCCGGTCCACCCGGTCGAACCCCTGTCCGGCGAGATGCCTCGGCAGCAGGGCCGACAGGCCGGGCATCATCCCCGCCGAGAGCACGACGACCAGCCCGGCGTCGACCCGCCCCGCGGAGCCCGCCGGGAGGCCCGCCGCCGTGAGCCTGTCGCGCACGGCCGCGTCGCCGGCGACGTCGACATAATGGGCGCCGGCGGCGAGCGCCGCGCGGGCCACCGTGTCGAGGATCCGGCTGGACGGCCCCGCGCAGTTGACCACCACGTGGCAGCCCTCGCAGAACGCGGCCAGCGCCGCCGCGTCGCGGAGGTCGACCGCCACGGCCTCGTCCGCCCCGGCCCCCGCCTCCATCCCCCCGGCGCCCGTCGCGGCCGCGCCGGTGACGCCTCCACCCGTCGCGGCCTCCGCCCCGGCCGGCCCTCCGGGGCCGGTTCCGATCAGGGCGCGGACCCGGTCGAGGTCCCTGCCGCCCAGGCGCAGCGGGCCCGTCCCCGCCTCCCGGAGGCGGCGGACGACCGACCTGCCCACGGCCCCGTAGCAGCCCAGGACGGCGATGGCGGGCGCCCCGCGGCCGGCCCTCATCGCGCCGCCTGGGACGTGGCCAGGAAGGTCGCCACCTCGTCGACGTTGGGCGGCTGCAGGCAGGTGAAGTGGTCTCCGGGGACGTCGACCACCTCCAGGTCGCCCAGGCACAGCTCGCGCCAGAAGCCCGTCATGTCGTCGCGCAGCCACGGCAGGAAACGGGTGTCGCCGAGCTGCCGCAGGAAGGTGATGTCCCCGGCGTACGGCTCCGGGGTGTGCGTGCCGACCGCCAGCAGGCTGTGCCGTACCACCTGGAAAAGGGAGTTCACGTGCCGCTCGACCTCGGGGTCGGACCGGGTCTCGGTGGCGGCGCGGCCGATCGCGGCCAGCCGCTCCCGCTGGGAGAGCCCGGCGAGCCGCCGGAAGTCGGCGGCGGCCGACTCCAGGGCCGGGTCGCCGGTGAGCCGGGCCACGCGGCCGGCGGGGACGCGTTCGGAATCCTCGGCGAGAAGGAGCTCGAACACCCGCGACATGGTGTTCTCGTCTCCCGGGTAGCCCGCGTCGGCGGGGTCGATCCCCATCACGCGGGCGAAGACGTACTCGACGACCAGCTCGTCCTCGATGATCCGCGGCAGGGTGTAGCTGCTGATCACGGTGAGGCTCTCCACGGCGGCGCCCGCCTCGGTGAGGTGGCGGGCTACCTCGGTGGCCAGCAGGCCTCCCATGCAGTAGCCCACGATGTGGAAGCGGGAGGATCCGGTGTCGAGCAGCGCCCTGGCGTACCGGGCGGCGCGCCTTTCGATGAGGCCCTCGGGCTCCTCGGCGAGATACCGCTCGACCTCGGTGATCGCCAGGCCGACCAGCGGCCCGCCCTTGGCCGCCAGCAGCCGGGCCAGCGCGCGGTAGGGCGCCAGGGTGCCGCTGCCCTCGTGGACGAGCACCCGCAGCGCGCCGTCCCCCCCGTCCTCGTCCCCGCCGAGCGGGACCAGCGGGGAGGTCTCGCCGCGGGGGCCGGTCTCCTCCTCGTCCCCTGCCTGGCGGACGTGCTCGGCGAGCGCGGCCACGGTGGGCCGGTGCAGGATCTGGCGGACCAGGTCGTCCCAGAACAGGTCCCGTGTCTCCGCCACCTCCTCGCGGAGCCGGGCCGCCAGCTTCGCGACGACCAGCGAGTCCCCGCCGAGCTCGAAGAAGTCCTCCTCCCTGTTGACCCGGGCCAGCCCCAGGACCTCGGCCCACACGGCCGCGAGCCGGCGTTCGAGGTCGTCGCGGGGCTCACCGCCCGCCGCGGCGCGCCCGGACGCCGCGCGGGGCAGCCAGGACCGCAGCGTCGCGTGGTCGACCTTGCCGTTGCCGGTGAGCGGCAGCGCGTCCACGACCTGCGTGTGGCTGGGGATCATGTACTCGGGCAGCCGGTCGGCCAGGTGCTCGGCGAGACCGGCCACGCCGAGCCGGGCCCGGTCGCTCTTGAACCGGGCGGCGAAGACGTTCTGGCCGAGCGGGCCGGTGACGTCGTCCGGTCCCGGCAGGCAGAGGGTGGTGTCGGCGCCGGCGCCGGTCAGGAGCCCCAGCCACTCCTCGCGGCCCAGGAACGTCTGGTCGCGTCCCTTGCGCAGGTCCTCGTAGTCCCACTTGCGCGGGTCCTTCTCCGGCATCATGAACTCCATCGAGGTCATGATCTGGTAGCTGTCCTTGGTGGTCTCGATGAAGACCAGCCAGCCGCCCGGCCTGAGCATCTCGCGGAGCCCGGCCAGCACCCGGCCCGCGTGCCGCGAGTTGTGCAGCACGTTCGCGCACAGGACGACGTCGAAGTCGTTGGGGGCGTAGCCCTGCTCGCGGTAGTCCTCGTTGATGTCGAACAGCCCGTAGCGCACCCAGGGCCGGTCACCGAACCGCTCGCGGGCCTCGTTGAGGAAGAACGGCGAGACGTCGGTGAACAGGTAGTCGACGTCGAACTCGGCCAGTGCGGGGATCATGTGGGCGCTGGTCCCGCCGACGCCCGCGCCGACCTCGATGACGCGCAGGGGCCCGTCGTGCCGGGCGGCGATCCCGCGCAGCACCGCGATGGCGGCGTGGTTGACGTAGCGGCTGATGATGTTCTCCCGGTAGGCGGCCTCGGAGATCTCCAACCGGCCTTCGGGGAACAGCAGCGGAAGCGGGTCGAGCTCGTCGCGGAGCAGCTCGGGCAGGCGCTCGGTGCTCTCCTTGAAGTAGTCGATGAGCACGGCCTTGTAGCTGTCCTCACGCTGGAGCTCATCCACCGCCTGCCAGGCCCGCGCCAGGTCGGCGGCCTCGATCACCCGCAGCGCGCGGAAGCCGTCGCCGTCGCCGGCGATGACGCCCTCCCGCTCCAGCACGCGCAGCCACCGCCGGACGAGCCGGTGGTGCCGGGGCGCCGCCCCCGTCGCGGCCAGGACCTGCTCGGTGGTCGTCCGCCCGGCGGTGGAGCCGAACAGGCCCCGCCGCCGCAGCGCCCACATCATGCCGATCACCGCGGCCCGGTCGAGCCTGCCGATGAACTCCATGAGCTCGGCGCGGTCGATGTGGGTGGTGTGCGGATCGGCCGCGGCGGCTGCCGCCGCGGCCAGCTCGGCGGCCGGGTCCTCGCCGGAGGCGGGCCGCCGTACCGGTTCGGCGAAGGCGGCCAGCCTGCGCTCCATGCCGCTGCCCTCGAGCAGGACGTGGACCGCCGCGACCGCCGGGTGCGACTGGATCGCCGCCTCGACCTCGGCGAGCTCGATGCGATGCCCGCGGATCTTGACCTGCCGGTCCTCCCGGCCGAGGAACTCGATCGTGCCGTCGTCGTGGTAGCGGCCCAGGTCGCCGGTGCGGTAGAGGCGCTCGCCGGTGCCGGGACGGCGGATGAACCGCTGGGCGGTCCTGTCCTCGTCGCCGAGGTAGCCCAGGGCGAGGCCCGCGCCGCCGATGTACAGCTCGCCGGGCACCCAGTCGGGGCAGGGGCGCAGCTCCTCGTCGAGGACGTGGAAGGCCTGGTTGGCCAGCGGCGTGCCGTACGGGATGCTCCGCAGGCCGTCCCGGACCTCGCCGATCGGATGGTGGATCGACCAGATCGCCGCCTCGGTCGCACCGCCGAGACTGATCAGCTCCAGGCCCGGCAGGCGCCCCCGGACGCGGCCGGGCAGCGCGATGGGGATCCAGTCGCCGCTGAGCATCGCCAGCCGCAGGGACGGCAGGGCCGGCTCGGGCTGGGAGCTCAGGTAGTGGTCGAGCATCTGCATCTGCGCGGGCACGGAGTTCCAGACCGTGACGCCGTGCTCGGCGATCAGCCGCGCCCAGTGCGCGGGGTCGCCCCGGCCCTCGGCGTCGGGCAGCACGAGGGCGCCGCCCAGGGACAGGGGGCCGAAGATGTCGTACACCGACAGGTCGAAGCCCAGGCCCGCCAGGCCGAGGACGCGGTCCTCCGCCGTCACCGCGAAGCGCCGGTTGACGTCGGCCACCGTGTTGAGGGCCGCGCGGTGGGAGATCATCACTCCCTTGGGGTCGCCGGTGGAGCCCGAGGTGTAGATCACGTACGCCAGGTCGCCGGGGTCGGCCGCCGGCCGAGGAGCCGGGAGCGCGGACGGCAGGAGGAGGTCGACGTCGACGAGGTCGGCTCCCTCCGGGCGGTCGCGGATCCACGACTGCGTGAGCACGTGCCGGACACCGGCGTCGGCGAGGATCCGCGCCCGCCTGGCCGGCGGCTGGCCGGTGTCGACCGGCAGGTAGGCGCCACCTGCCAGGAGCGTGCCGAGGACGGCGACGACCTGCTCCCAGCCCTTGTCCATCATGACCGCGGCCAGGGCGCCCGGCGCGAACCCCCGGGCCCGCAGCGTCTCGGCCACGCCCGCGGCCCTGGCGAGCAGCTCGCCGTAGGTGAGGGTGCGCTCCCCCGTCACGACGGCCGCCCTGTCGGGCGCGCGCAGCGCCTGGGCGACGACCGCCTCGTGCAGCAGCCCGGGGGGCAGCGGCTCGGCGGTCGCGTTCACCCGGTCGCGCCGGTCGGCCTGTACGGCGGGCAGCGCGACCGGGCAGGCACTGTCCCACGGCTCGTCCGAGGCGGCCAGGGCGCGCAGCAGCTCCTCCATCGCGCCGAAGGCGTCCTCGACCAGCCCGGGAGGGAACACCCCGTCGCGCACGTCCCACCTGACCTCCAGCGCGCCGCCCTCGACCACCGCCTGGCAGTCGATCCACACCTGCGGCGTCTGGCTCCTGCCGTACACCACCTCGGCCAGGCCGTTCATGCCCTCGTGACCCGACGCCTCGTCGCTGAGCCCGATCGTGCTGGTGAAGACGACCGGCATCAGCGCGGCGCCCCGGCCTCGGCGGCGGGCGATCTCCCGCATGACCTCCACACCGGAGTAGAGGCGGTGGTCAAGGTCCTCCCAGAGCCGGTCCTGCAGCGCGCGGGCCCGCCCGTGGAAGGCCGCGCCCGCCTCGCCGTCGACGGCCAGCAGGCTGACCGTCGTGAAGTCGCCGACCAGCCCTCCCACCTGGGGGTGGAGCGGCTGCCGGTTGAGCAGGGTCAGGTTCAGCGAGAACCGGGGGCGCCGGCTCCACCTGGCCACCACCTCGGCGAAGGCGGCCAGGACCGCCGTGGAGGGGGTGACGCCGTGGGCGCCCGACCTGGCCCGGAACCGTTCCCACTGCCCGGCGTCGAGGGTGACCTGGTGGCGGGTGAAGCGGCTGCCGGCCTCCGCCGCCGCGTTGTCGCGGACCGGAAGCTCCGGCGGCCCCGGCAGCTCGTCGACACGTCCCTCCCAGTAGTCGCGGTCGCGCTCGTAGGCGGCGCCCTCACGCAGCCGTCGGGCCGCGAGCAGGTAGTCGCGGAAGCCGATCTCCAAGGGCGGGAGGGGGTGGCCGGGGTCGAGGTAGAGCCGCTTGAGCTCGGTCAGCAGCAGCTGGATGCTCAGGTAGTCGGCGATCAGGAAGTCGATGGAGACGTGCAGCAACGCCTGCCCGTCGGTGCGTGTGACGCGCAGCTCGAACAGCGGCCAGGCGTCGGCCTCGTAGACCCGGTGGTCCATCGCGGCGCGGACCTCGTCGAGATGGTCGCTCACCCGTCCGGCGGGCTCGCCGCGCAGGTCCGTCACCTCGATCCGGTAGTCCGGCACGTCGGCCAGCACCTGCTGGTAGCCGTCGACGTGGACGACCGCCCGCAACATGTCGTGGCGGCGGACCAGCGCCCGCCAGGCGGCCTCCAGCCGGGGCGGGTCCAGCTCGGGGAAGGCCAGCTCGGCGTAGACCTGGCAGGCCGTGCCCCCGTAGTCGAAGGCCTCCCTGCGCCCGAGGACGTAGGCGGCCTGGACGTCGGTCAGCGGGAACGGCTCATAGCGGTCCTCCGGCTGAGGGGTCACCTCCGGGCCGGGCCGGTTCAGGTGGTCGAGCACGGCCTCCTTGTGCGCAGACAGCAGGGCCCGCCGCTCATCGGTCAGCACGCCCTGCGGCGCCCGGAAACGGAGCCGCCCGTCCTCCTCCCAGAGCCGGACGCCCTGGCGTTCGAGCTCGGTGACGAGCCGCCCCGCGGCCACCCGCTCCTCTTCCCCGGCCTTGCCCGATCCGGCGGTCATGCCTTCCCCTCCTCCGGCCCTCCCCGGCCCGGCCGCGCCCGCGGCCCTCTCCGGCCGCACGGCTGCGGCGCTGTCCGTCTCCTCGGTCCGCCCGGTCCACTCGGTCCGCTCGGTCATAAGGCACCTTCCTCGAAGGCCGCTGTCTCGGTCTCGGTCCGCCGCTGCTCGATCAGGGCCGCGTGCTCGGCGACGGTGGGGCCCGCGAAGATCTCCCGCAGGGCCAGGTCCACGCCGAACCCGATCCGGATCTCCTCGGCGAGGCGGGCCGCCAGGATGCTGTCGCCGCCGAGGGCCACGAAGCTCTGGTGCCTGCCGACCCGGTCCAGGCCCAGCAGCTCGCACCAGATCCGGCCCAGCGCCTCCTCGACGGGGCCGGAGGGCGGCGCGTCCTCGTCGGTCCCCTGCCCGTCCCGTTCGGCGAGCTTCGCGAGCGCGCCGCGGTCCACCTTTCCGTTGGCGCTGAGGGGGAACCGGTCGAGCATCGTGATCGTGGGCGGCACGGCGTAGGGCGGCAGGCGTTCGGCGAGCCAGTCCCGCAGCTCCCGCGGGCCGGTGCCGGCGGCGGCGACCACCAGCGCGGCCAGCCGGCGGGTGGGGTGCCCGACCGTGGTGACCACCGCGTGGTCCACATCCGGGTGGGCGTGCAGGGCCGACTCGACCTCGCCCAGCTCGATCCGGTGGCCGCGCACCTTGACCTGGTGGTCGGCCCGGCCCAGGAACTCCAGCGTGCCGTCGGGCCAGTAGCGGCCCAGGTCGCCGGTCCGGTACCAGCGCCCGCCGTCACGCTCGACGAACTTGGCCGCCGTGACCTCCGGATCACCCCGGTAACCCAGCGCCACCCCGGCCCCGCCGATCCACAGCTCGCCCGGCACCCAGTCGGGACAGTCACGCCCCCGGCCGTCCACCACGCGGTAGCACTGGTTGCGCAGCGGGAACCCGTAGGGGATCGACCGCCAGCGCGGGTCCACCTCGGCGACCTCGAACGCGTTGGACCAGATGGCCGCCTCCGTGGCCCCGCCCAGGGCGACCAGGCGGCAGCCCGGTGCCGCCGCGGCCAGGCGGCCGGGCAGGTCCAGCCCGACCCAGTCGCCCGAGACCATCGCCAGCCGCAGGCCCGGCGGGAGTCCCTCGGGCACCGCGACCAGCAGCATGTCCAGCAGCGCCGGGACGGTGTTCCACACCGTCACCCCGTGCGCCGCCATCAGCTCCGCCCACCGGCGCGCCTCCCGCCGGGCCTCCTCCTCCACCAGCACCAGGGCGCCGCCGGCCGACAGCAGCCCGAACACGTCCCACACCGACAGGTCGAAGTCCAGCGCCGACAGCGCCAACACCCGGTCACCGGGCCCCACCCCGAACCGCTCGTTCACATCCACCACCGTGTTGAGCGCCGCCCGATGCGACACCTCAACCCCCTTCGGCTCCCCCGTCGACCCCGACGTGAAGATCACATACGCCGCCGCGCCCGCGTCCACCCCGACCGGCCCCGCCAGGGG
>NZ_NGFP01000136.1 GCF_002149035.1 Streptosporangium minutum | reverse complement strand
ATGAGCGACGACCGCGGATCGCTGACCGACAGGGGCGGCGACAGGGAGCCGCTCACCCCCCTCGTCCCGGGCAGTTCGGAACTGCTCACCATCGCCATGAAGGTCAACGGCGCGAAAGAGTCGATCACCACGATCGCCAACCGGTGGCGGACCACGGCGGGCGACCTGAACGACCACGCCATCGAGCTCACCCGCGCGGTCAACACGGTGGACCACTCCTGGCAGGGCGACTCGGCCGACGCCTTCGACGACTACATGCGCAAGTACGGCAAGGCCGGCCACGCACTGCGTGGCGCTCTCACCAACTGCGCGGGCGCGCTCGACACCGCCGCCGACGCGCTCGACACCGCCGAGACCAAGGTGAAGACCCTCACCGAGAACCTCGTCACCCAGTGGAACACCTACCGCGCCAACAACAGCAAGAACGCCGACGGCTCCACCAGGACGGAGGCGGAGCTCGCGGCGGGGATCAAACCGACGGTCGACGCGGCCGTCTCCGACGCCCGCCTCCACCTCGACAACGCCGACAAGGCCGTCACCAAAGCCGCGGGCGACCTGAAGAAATACATGGACGAGCGGTCGATCCACTTCTCCGACATCCCCGCGGTCGGCGACGAGAGGTTCATGGCGCCCGACCGCATCCTCCACTGGCAGAAGACCCCGCTGGCCGGCCCGGGACAGACGACCCTCGCCGGCACGAACGGCGGCTCCGGTGGAAGCGGGTCGGGAGGAAGCGGGTCAGGAGGAAGCGGCTCCGGGGGAGACGTGTCCGGCGTGATCGGCTCCGGCGGAACCTCGTCGGGCGGGACCATCCCCCAGCCGAAGGAGAAGGTCGTAGAGTGGATCAAGGAGGCGCTCACGATCATCAGATCGGGGAAGATCGACGCCTTCCTGGCCCGGAAAGGACTCCTGGAGAAGGTCAAGGACCTGGATCCCAACGACCCGAAGGACATCGAGCGGATCTGGACGATCATCTTCCACGAGTCCGGCGGCAACCCCAACGCGCAGAACAACTGGGACGTCAACGCGAGGAACGGCGTCCCGTCCCAGGGCCTGATGCAGACGATCCCGCCCACGTTCGCCGCCTGGAGCCCCGAGGGCCACAAGGTGATCAAGGACCCTGTCGACAACATCATCGCCGGAGTCCTGTACACCTACGGCCGCTACCACTCCCTCGCCGGGCACCCCGGCATCGCATCCATGGAGCGCGGCGGCGGCTACAAGCCCTACTGAGGCCGGGCGGCTTCGGCCGCCCCGCTCCCGTTAGGCTGAGCCGATGAAGCTCACGAAGTTCGGCCACGCGTGCGTTCGCCTGGAGAAAGGCGATTCGGTCCTGGTGATCGACCCGGGCTCCTTCAGCGAGGAGTCCGCGCTGGACGGGGCGCAGACCGTCCTCATCACCCACGAGCACTTCGACCACGTGGAGGCCGACCGGCTGCGCCGGGCCGCCGAGGCCAACCCCTCACTGGAGATCTGGACCAACGAGGGCGTGGCCGCCACGCTGACCGACGTCCCGGCGAAGATCCAGGTCGTACGGCACGGCGACGCCTTCGACACGGCGGGCTTCGGGGTGAAGGTCGTCGGCGAGTGGCACGCCCCCAACCATCCGGACATGCCGACCGTGCGCAACGTCGGTTTCCTGGTGGAGGAGGAGGTCTTCTACCCGGGTGACGCCTTCACCCCGCCCGGCGTCGAGGTCCCCACACTCCTGGTGCCGACCAACGCGCCGTGGATGAGGGCGTCGGAGATGGTGGAATACCTGCGCCAGGTCCGCCCGGCCAGGGCCTTCTCCACCCACGACGGCCTGCTCAACGACCTCGGCCTCGGCATCGTCGACTCATGGCTGGGCCTGGAGTCGGACAGGCAGAAGGCCGAGATGCGCCGCCTGAAGCCGGGCGAGTCGGTCACCCTGCCCTGACGCCGGTCACACCTCCTGCCGTCGGTCCCACCCCCGGCGCCAGTCCCGGCGCCGGTCATGGTCATGCCTTCTGGCGCCGGTCACGCCCCGGCGTCGGTCACGCCGCCGTGGCGATCGTGGCCGATCCGATCACGGTGTCGCCCAGGTAGAGCACGGCCGCCTGGCCGGCGGCGACCCCGGTGGCGGGGGTGTCCAGCGCGATGTGGACCTCGTCGCCGGAGAGCTGGACGCGGCAGCCGTACACCTCGCCGTGGGCGCGGAGCTGGACGGTGCAGGACAGCGGCTCGTGCGGCACGTCCGCCGGGCCGTTCCAGACCGGCCGGGTGGCCACGATGCCGGTGATCTCCAGGGCCGAGCGGGGTCCGACGGTGACCGTGTTGGAGACGGGCTCGATGGACAGCACGTAGCGCGGGCGGCCGTCGGGGGCCGGGCGGTCGATGTGCAGCCCCTTGCGCTGGCCGACGGTGAAGCCGTACGCGCCCTCGTGCCTGCCGACGACCGCGCCGGCCTCGTCCACGATCGGGCCCTGCGCCGCGCCGAGGCGGTCGGCAAGGAAGCCGCGGGTGTCGCCGTCGGCGATGAAGCAGATGTCGTGGCTGTCGGGCTTGTCGGCCACCATGAGCCCGCGCCGCGCGGCCTCCTCGCGGACCTGCGCCTTGGTGGAGTCGCCCAGCGGGAAGATCGCGTGCTTGAGCTGCTCCCTGGTGAGCACGCCGAGCACGTAGGACTGGTCCTTGCCCTCGTCGGGACTGCGGCTCAGCACGCCGTCGGCGATCCGCGCGTGGTGCCCGGTGGCCACCGCGTCGAAGCCCAGCGCGAGGGCCCGGTCGAGGACCGCCTCGAACTTGATCTTCTCGTTGCAGCGCAGGCAGGGGTTGGGCGTGCGGCCCGCGGCGTACTCGCTGACGAAGTCCTCGACCACGTCTCGGTGGAACCGCTCGGCCATGTCCCAGATGTAGAAGGGGATGCCGATCACGTCGGCGGCCCTGCGGGCGTCCCGCGAGTCCTCGATCGTGCAGCACCCGCGAGCGCCGGTCCGGTACGACTGAGGGTTGGCCGAGAGCGCCAGATGCACGCCGGTGACGTCATGGCCTGCCTCGGCGATACGGGCGGCCGCCACGGCGGAGTCGACGCCGCCGGACATGGCGGCAAGCACGCGAAGTCTCATAACACCCTGAGCGTACCCGCGTTGGCGTGCGCCGCGTCGTACTGGGAGAATCCGGGGTCATGCGACTGTTCGGGCGCAAGGACGAATTCACCGCCGAGCCGGCTGACGGCATCGGCGAATTCTGGACGTGGTGGACCGAGGCGAGGCCGGAGCTCGACGCGATGGTCGCCGCGGGCGAGGCCGACCGGCTGGCCGAGTGGATCGGGCCGGCGGTTCAGGTCGTCCACCCTTCCCTGGTGTGGGAGATCGCCCCCGGGCTCGGCTCCGACCAGGCACTCGTGGTCACCTCCGCCGGGGATCCGGAGCTGCGCCCCACCGCGCACCGCTGGGCGGCCGCCGCGCCCGCCGCCGACGCCCTGTGGGAGTTCCATCCGTCCCGGCGGGCCAACCCGCACGCCATGGAGCTCACCCTCGACGTGGGCGGCTACGAGTTCGCGCTCGACAAGCTCATGCTCGGCCTGCGCGCGCCCCTGGGCAACCCCCGCGTCGACGTGGTCGCCTACCACCCGATCTTCACCATCCTGGACGACGACACCAGGATCGAGGCCACCCTGCTCGCCCTCGACTGGCTGCTCGGCGAGGACGACGTGGCCCGCTGGGTCGGCGACATCTCCGCGGCCGGGTTCGAGCCGATCGACGCGGTGCCCGCCGTACACCTGCCCAGCGTGGTCGCCGACCTGGCCTCCGGCTACCGGGACGAGCAGTGGGCGCTGCTGGAGGGCGAGACCGCCACCGGAGCCCGCCTGATCGCCACCGCCCGCTACCCGCTCCGGCCGGTCGACCATCCCCTGTTCGACCAGCACATCGCGATCACCCTGCCCTACCTGCACGGCGACGCGGACGGGCTGCCCGTCGGGCGGTCCCTGGAGGCGCTGCGCGACTTCGAGGAGCGCCTCGCCGGGCGGATCAGCAGGCTGAACGGCAGCGCCGTGTTCGCCGCGCACATGAGCGCGGAGGGCCAGCGGGTGCTGCACGTCTACGCCGACCCCGTGGGCGACGCGGCCATCCACGCCAAGGAGCTGATCGTGAGCTGGGAGGAGGGCCGGCCCCGGGTCGACGTGGTCGGCGACCCGGGCTGGAGCGCGATCTCGCCTTTCCTGACCTAGCTGAGGCCCGCGCGGCGGGCGCGCTCGACGACCAGGCCGAGGACGGCGATCAACCGGTCCACGTCGGCCTCGGTCGAGGTGTGGCCGAGGGAGAAGCGGAGCGAACCCCGCGCCCGGACCGCGTCGGCGCCCATGGCGAGCAGGACGTGGGAGGGCTGGGCCACCCCGGCCGAGCACGCCGAGCCGGTGGAGCACTCCACGCCCTTGGCGTCCAGGAGCATGAGCAGCGCGTCGCCCTCGCAGCCGGGGAAGGAGAAGTGCGCGTTGCCGGGGAGCCGGTTGACCGGGTCGCCGTTGAGGATCACATCGGGCACGGCGTGGCGGACCCTGCGGATCAGGTCGTCACGGAGACCGATCAGCCGCGCCGACGTCTCGGCCTGGCGGGCCACCGCGGTCTTCACCGCCGCGGCGAACCCGGCGACCGACGGGGCGTCGAGGGTGCCCGAACGCACGTCGCGCTCCTGGCCGCCGCCGTGCAGGACCGGCACCGGGTCCACGCCCCGGGCGAGCAGCAGCGCGCCGACCCCCATCGGGCCGCCGACCTTGTGACCGGAGAGCGTCAGCGCGTCGACTCCGGAGCCGGTGAACACCACGGGGAGCTGGCCCACGGCCTGGACCGCGTCGGTGTGGAAGGGGATGCCGTGATCGTGGGCGATCCCGGCGAGCACCCGGACCGGCTGGACGGTGCCGACCTCGTTGTTGGCCCACATCACGCTGACCAGGGCGACGCTCTCCGGATCGCGCTCGATGGCGGCGCGGAGGGTCTGCGGGTGCACCCTGCCGTACTCGTCCACGTCGAGCAGCTCGACGGTCGCGCCCTGGCGGTCGCCCAGCCAGCCCGCGGGATCCAGCGCGCCGTGGTGCTCCACCGCGCTGATCAGGATCCGGCTCGCGCCGCCGGCGCGGCGGGCCCAGTAGAGGCCCTTGATCGCCAGGTTGTCGGCCTCGGTGCCGCCGGAGGTGAAGACCACCTCGCTGGGCCGGGCGCCGAGCGCGTACGCGATCGTCTCGCGCGACTCCTCCACGACCCGGCGGGTGCGCCGGCCGGCCGCGTGCAGCGACGACGCGTTACCGACCCGACCGAGTTGGGCTGTCATCGCCTCGATCGCCTCGGGAAGCATCGGCGTGGTCGCCGCGTGATCGAGATAAGCGGACTCCACGGCCGCACTCCCCTCCCCATCGCACTTTTGCCTTCCAAGCGTATCCGTGCTCTCGGGAGGCGCCATCACGGGTTTGACCACTAAACCGTCCAGACGGTACAGTAATTTCCATGAGACGGGAAGAGCTGTTGGACGCGGCAGAGGATCTGCTCTGCGACCAGGGCTCTCAGGCGCTCACCCTGGCAGCCGTCGCCGAGCGCGCCGGATGCAGCAAAGGCGGCCTGCTCTACCACTTCTCCTCCAAAGAAGCCCTGATCAAGGGCATGGTCGAGCGGCTGATCGAAGATTTCGACCAGCTCATCGCCGCCCAGGGCCAGGACACCTACACCAAGAACTATCTGGCCGCCACGTTCGCCGCCGTGCAGAGCGGCACACTCCGACGCTGGGCGGTGGTGACGGGCGCCTCCGGCAGCCTCTACCTGCTCGCCCCGCTGCGCGTGGCGATGGCCCGGTGGCACCGTGAGGGACTCGGCTCCGAGGCCGACCCCGCGGCCGCGCAGATCGTGCGTCTCGCCTGCGAGGGACTGTGGGACGTGGCCACCCATGATCCCGATCTCTACGACGACGACCACTACGCCGAGCTGAAACGGCGTCTGCTGGATCTGCTGCCCGCGTAGCCGGGATCACTCTCCGTACATATTGGTGGTCGCTTCCGTTCAACGGAAGCGACCGGTTTATGTGTGCCCGATTTTCGGCACCCGAAACATCATTGAAGGGATTGCGTCATGACCCGCGACCTGAGGACCGCTCGAACCGGGGCAGTTCTCACATTCGTGCTTGCCGGCCTCATGTGTGGATCGATGACCGTGCGTATTCCCGCGCTGTCCGACAAACTCGGCCTGTCCGAGGGGTCGATCGGCGTCACCCTCCTCGTGTGGGGGCTGGGAGCGCTGGTCACCATGCAGTCGATGCGCGGGGTGATGACGCGCTTCGGCAGCCGGAGCATCCTGCGGGTCGGCGCTCCCCTCTGCGCGGCCACCCTCGCGCTGCTGGCGTTCGCCCCGACGTTCCCGTTGCTGCTGGTCGCCGCCGGGCTCTTCGGCATGGCGTTCGGCGCGGTGGACATCGCGATGAACGCGCAGGGCTCGGCGGTCGAGCGCGCCTACGGCCGCCCGCTGATGAACGGCATGCACGCCGGCTGGTGCGTGGGCGCGATCTCCGCCGGCCTGCTCGGCACCGCGGCCATCGCGGCGGGACTGTCGTTCACGGCCCACCTGGCCCTGATCGCCCTGCTCGCGCTGCCCCTGCTGGTCTTCATCAGCCGCACCTACCTGCCGGACCCCGCCGTCGCCACCGGCGGCGAGGCGCGAGCCCGCCACCGGATGCCCCCGGTGGTCTACCTCCTCGGCGTGATCGCGTTCTGCGCGTTCATGGTCGAGGGCACGGTCGCCGACTGGAACGGGCTCTACCTGCGCAACGTCCTCGGCGCCCCCGAGGCGCTGGCCGCGCTGGGATACCCGATCTTCGAGGCGGGCATGCTGCTCGGCCGGCTCACCGGCGACCGCGTCCGGGCCCGCTTCGGCGCGCGCGGCATGATCATCGCTTCCGGGCTGGCCACCGCCGCCACCTTCACCGTGGTCATCACGGCCTCGACGTCCCTGGTCGCCCTCTCCGCCATGTTCTTCGTGGGCATCGCGGTGGCGACGGTCTCGCCGATGGCCATGTCCCTGGCGGGCGGCGCGGTCGACAACCCGGGCCCGGCCATCGCCCAGACCGGCGCGATGGGCTACGCGGGGCTGCTGCTCGGTCCGGTGATCATCGGTTTCCTCTCGGACGTGGCCACGCTCGGGACCGCACTCGGCATCGCCGTGGTGCTCGGCGTCGTGATCGCCCTGGTTGCCCGGTTCCTGCCCCGCGGCCTCAGCGACTCCGCCCCGGCCGAGACCCCCGAGCGCGAGTTCTCGATGGCCGCCTGATCCGCCCGGCGGCACTCGGGGCGGTGCGGAGAACGGCGCCGCACACGATGTGTCCCGATGGCCGCCCGGCGGCATACGGAACGGCGCCGCACATGATGTGTCCCGATGGCCGCCCGCCCCACCCGGCGGCACTCGGGACGGCAAGAAGAACGGCGCCGCACACGATGTGTGCGGCGCCGTTCTCGCTGTGCGGTTACTTGCGCTTGACGACCTCGTCGGTCAGCTGCGGGACGACCTGGTGCAGGTCTCCCACGACACCGAAGTCGGCGAGCTCGAAGATCGGCGCCTCCGGGTCCTTGTTGATCGCGATGATCGTCTTGGCGGTCTGCATGCCGGCCCGGTGCTGGATGGCGCCGGAGATGCCCGCAGCGATGTAGAGCTGCGGCGAGACGGTCTTGCCGGTCTGGCCGACCTGGAACTGGTGCGGGTACCAGCCGGCGTCGGTGGCGGCGCGGGAGGCGCCGACGGCGGCGCCGAGCGAGTCCGCCAGCTTCTCGATGATCGAGAAGTTCTCCGCGGAGCCCACGCCGCGGCCACCGGAGACCACGATGGCGGCCTCGGTGAGCTCGGGACGGGCGCCCTTCTCCTCCTTGACGCGGTCGACGACCCTGGCGCCCTTGGCGGCGGCGGAGACGGTCACGGAGACCTGCTCCTCGGCACCGGCGCCCGCGGCCGCCTCGACCGGCGTCGAGTTGGGGCGGACCGCGACGATCGGGGTGCCCTTGGTCACGCGCGACTGGACGTTGACACCGCCACCGAAGATCGACTGGTCGGCCACCAGGCCGTCCTGGAGGCCCACGACGTCGGTGAGCACACCTGAGTCGATCTTGATGGCCAGCCGGCCGGCGATCTCCTTCGCCTCGGCCGTCGCGGCGACGAGCACCGCGGCAGGGGACTTCTCGGAGACGAGCTGGGCCAGCAGCTCCGCCTTGGGGGCGACGACGTAGTCGCTGATGTCGGCGGAGTCGGCCAGGTAGATCTTCTCCGCGCCGTACTCGGCCAGCCTGGCCTTGGCGTCGGGGGAGTATCCGGGGCCCGCCCACACCGCCGACGGCGTGCCCAGCTTCCGGGCGAGCGTCAGCAGCTCCAGCGTGACCTTCTTGACCTGACCTTCGACGTGCTCGACCAGAACGAGAATCTCAGACATATCAGCTAACCCCCGCTCTCAGACGAACTTCTTCGACGCGAGGAAGTCGGCGGTCTTCACGCCGCCGTCGCCCTCGTCCTTGACGATCGTGCCGGCCGCGCGCGGCGGGGCGGCGGCGAAGTCGGCGACCTCGCTCCAGGAGTTGGCGAGGCCGACCTGGGAGGCGTCGATCTCGGCGTCGGCGACGCCGAGCTTCTCGACCGGCTTCTTCTTCGCGGCCATGATGCCCTTGAAGGACGGGTAGCGCGGCTCGTTGATCTTCTCGACCACGGAGACGACGGCGGGCAGCGAGGCCTCGACCCTGTCGTATCCGTAGTCGGTGACGCGCTCGATCGTGATGGACTTGCTGTTCACCTCGACCTTCTTGGCGAAGGTGAGCTGCGGCACGTCCAGACGCTCGGCCAGCATCGCGGCGAGCACGCCGGTGCGGGCGTCGGTCGACTCGGAGCCGAGCACGACCAGATCGAAGCCGATCTTCCTGAGCGTCTGCGCCAGGGCGTAGGAGGTGCCCAGCGCGTCCGAGCCGTGCAGCGCGTCGTCCACCAGGTGGACCGCCTTGTCGGCGCCCATCGCCAGGGCCTTGCGGATGGTGTCGCTGGCCTTGTCGGGGCCCATGGTGAGGACGGTCACCTCACCGCCGTGGGCCTCCTTCAGGAGCAGCGCCTCTTCGACCGCGTATTCACACAGTTCGTTGATGACGCCGTCGGCGGCGTCACGGTCGAGCGTCTTGTCATCGGACCTCAGCTTGCGCTCGGTCGCCGTGTCGGGGACCTGCTTCACGCAGACGACGATGTTCATGGCCGGTGGCCGACCTCCCGTATTCGCGTGCGCCACCGCGTCGTTGCGGTTGGCGCCGGATGCTCGGTACGCGCACGCGGGGCACGTGCGCGTGATGCCAAGACTGCCAGGTGCCCGAGGGCGGTGTGACAGCGGGTGGCCCGGTCGGGATGTGCCCGCCCTGGCCCTCCGACATCATGTTACCCATCGGTAGCTTAGGTGCAAACCACCAGGTTGCACAGCTCACACCGGACAACCGTCCGCCCGCCCGATCGGTCACTCCTCCACCATACCGAACTATGTTCCAGAATTTGCGCAGGATCCCGGGCCTCCGGAGCTCCGGAGGTCTCAGCTGGCCATCAGGATCGCGACCAGGACGAAGACGACGGTGCCCAGGGCCAGCGCGAGGGTGAGCGTGCTGAAGAACGTGCCGAGGGCGGCCCACAGCGCGATGGCGCCGGCGGCGCCGGCCAGATCGACGACCATGCGCGCGCGGTCCCGGCGGCCGAACAGGGCGATCCCCCCGTCAACGAGCATCACCAGGCCGTAGGAGGTGAGAAGGAGCAGCGACACCTCGGGGAGCGGCTCCCTGGCCGTCGCCGCCGCCAGGGACACGAGCAGGCCGGTGCCGACGATCCAGCGGCGGTGCAGGACCGTCCGGCGGCGCTCGCGGGCCTCCTCCGCCGAGAGCCTGCCGGGCGGCGGGCGGCGTCCCGGACGCCACTGCCGGGTGGTGAGCTCCTGCACACCGCCCCCCGCCGCCCCCGCATCGCGCAGGACCGCGTCCCGCAGGTCGGTGGCGTCCTGGCCCCGGACGGCTCCCCGGCCGCCGGTGGCCGCGGTGGTGAAGGTGGAGGGGCGCGCCCTCGGGATCGCCGCGTGGACGGCCGGGCCGGCGGCGCCCAGGCGGTCCAGGAGCTCGGCGGCGGACGGCCGGGCGGCCGGATCCCGCCGCAGACACTCCTGGAGCAGCGGCTCCAGCCAGCCGGGCACGCCCTCCAGGTCGGGGGCGTGGTGGACCACACGGTAACCGACCGCCGAGGGCGGGCCCGTGCCGTACGGATGCCGCCCGGTGGCCGCGTAGGCGAGCGTGGCGCCGAGGGAGAACAGGTCGGCCTCCGCGCCCGAGCCCGCGCCCTCCAGCACCTCGGGCGCCAGGTAGCCGGGGGTGCCGAGGACCGCGCCGGACACGGTGACCGAGGCGGAGTCGAGCGCGCAGGCGATGCCGAAGTCGATCACGACCGGCTCGCCGTCGGTCAGTATCACGTTGGCGGGCTTCAGGTCGCGGTGGACGACCCCGGCGGCGTGGACGGCTGCCAGGGCCTCGGCCAGGCCGCGCGCCAGCCGTACGAGATCGTCGCCCTCGACCGGCCCGTCACCGGCGACCACCGCGCTGAGCGGGCGGCCCTGCACGTAACGGGTGACCAGGTAGGGGCGGGCGCCCTCCAGCGAGGCGTCCAGGACCTCGGCGACGTACGGCCCCTGGACCCGCCGCATGGTCTCCACCTCGCGGGCCAGCCGGGCGAGGGCGGTGCGGTCGGCCGCGACGTGCGGGTGCAGGATCTTGACGGCCACCGTGCGCCCCTCGGGATCCAGCGCGAGATGGACCTCTCCGAAACCTCCCGCACCGAGCGTCGACAACAGGTGGTACGGGCCCAGGCGCTCACCGTCCGGCGCTCCCATGCGACTCCCTCCGGCGTGTCCCCTTCATCGTGCACCAGAGGGGCCGATCGCGCACGGATCACTTTCCGAAGGTGAGGAACCCCAGGCCCAGACTCCTCATCAGATCCTTGACCAGACCGCCGATGAGGTCGAGCACGCCCATCTTGCCCTTCTCCACCTGGGTCTGCCACTCCAACTTCACCGCCTTCACCACATCGCTGGGCTGGTCCCACGGCGCGAACGACGGGGCCATCCCCAGCGCTGCCATCACCGAGAAGAACGCCAGCGTGCCCAGGACGATGGTGGTCACCATGGCCGCCCCGGGGCTGCGGATCACGCCGGTCAGCGCGCGGGAGACGGCCTTGCGCGGCTTGCCTCCGCCGGGCAGCACGAACAGCCCGGCCACGAACGCGCCCGCCGCGTAGGCGGCGGCCGGATCGGTCTTCATCTGCCCGATGTAGACCAGCACGCCCCACACGCACATGCCGAACATCGCGGCCAGCGGGGCCGTGACCACCGTCGCGAGCACCGCCTTGATCAACGCCCAGGGGGTGCCGAGCACAGCGAGCAGCGGGTCGGTGGCGCTGTTGCCCCGGACCGAGCGGCGCTCGGCGAGGTCCCCGAAGAGATACTCGCCGACCCGCAGGCAGAGCACCGTGACCAGAGCGAACGCGCTCACCATGACCGGCAGCACGCAGGCCAGCGCGACGAGGATCGTCAGCAGCAGCACCGCGGCCAGCGGGTGGCCGGTGCGGTAGCGCGGGCGGTCCTGCGGCGGGGTGTGCGGCCGGGGCTGGACAGCCGGCGGGGCGTACGGCTGCGCCTGGCCGGTCGGCGGCGGCGCCGGGTAGCCGGCGACCCGCTGGTCGGCGTAGGGCGGCGGGGCCGACCTCGGCCGCTGCTCCGGGGACGGCGCCGGCACGTAGGGCGGCGGGGTCGCCGGGACGTACGGGGGCGGAGCCACCCCCGACGCGCGGGTCGGCTCGCCGCGCGGCCTGCGCTCGCGCCGCTCCGGCTTGGCGTACTCCACCGGCGTCAGCAGGTCGGAGTAGCTCCCGTCCTGCGGCAGCGCCCGGGTGCCGTTCGGCGAGGGCTGCGTGGTGGAGGACGGAGGCTGGGTCTGGCCGTCCAGGACCCGGGTGCCGTCGGAGTTGAGCACCTTCGTGCCGTCCGGGTTGATCACCCTGGTACCGCCGTCGATGACGGCGGTGGTGGGCGGCGTCTCCTCGAAGACCGTCACCGAGGGGTCGAGGGCACGCGCCATCCGGTGGAGCGCCTGTGCGCTCGGCCGGACGGAGGGGTCCACCGCCAGGGCCTGGCGGAGCCAGCCGCGCAGCCAGACCGGGGCCAGGTCGATGTTGGCCCGGCCCTCCATGATGTTGAAGCAGACGATCTCGAAGCTGCCCGTGCCGAACGGCGGCTTGCCGGTCGCCCCGAAGAAGACCGTCGAGGCCAGCGCGTGCACGTCGGCCGCCTGGGTGATCTCGGTGTCCCGGATGATCTCCGGGGCGAGGTAGCCGGGCGTGCCGACGAACATGCCGGTCTGGGTCAGCCGGGTGGCGTTGACCAGGTGCGCGATGCCGAAGTCGATGACCAGCGGCTCGCCGTTGACGATCATCACGTTGGACGGCTTGAAGTCGCGGTGGATGACGTCGGCGGCGTGGATCGCCACGAGCGCCGCGCACATGCCCTGGGCGAGCCTGACCACCTCGGCGGGCGCGAGCGGCCCGTCGGCGAGGACGGTCTCCTCCAGCGTGCGGCCCGGGGCGAAGCGGGTCACGATGTAGGGCTGCCTGCCGGTCAGCTCGGCGTCGAGGACCTCCGCGACCTGCGGGCTGCGCACCCGCCGCATGGTCTCCACCTCGCGGGTGAGCCGGTCGCGGGCCTTGAGGTCGGCGGCGACGTGCGGGTGCAGGACCTTGACGGCCACCTCCCGCCCGTCCTCGTCGAGCCCCAGGTGGACGACCCCCATGCCGCCTTCGCCGATCTTTCTGAGCAGACGGTACGGTCCCAGTCGCTCAGGCGCCTGCGTGTCCCCCGTCATCGCGCCGCCTTTCGTAGATCCGTCAGTTCCGTCACCACCGTCCCGACATCGACCGGCGCCCACCGCGCCTGTCGTGCCCCGTCCCCCACGGTGCCGATCGCGATAAGAATCATGAGGGCGGCCAACGCGCCGAGCATCGAGGCCACGATCATGGCCGCGCTGCGCGAAGGCAGCATTGATGCCAGGGTACGTCGCATCTGGCGTCCGGGGCCCTCCACCCCGGGTCCCGCGCAGACCGTCCACAGCGCGACCGCCGTGCCCCAGCTCAGCGCGTTGGCCGGGGACATCTTCACGGCGACCACGGTGAGCAGCAGCGTCACCGGCAGGCCGAGGATCAGCGCGTACGGCACCAGCGCGACAGTGATGCCCACCGATTTCAGGAGAGCGGCCGGCTGGCCGAACACCCGGAAGACGTCGGCGGCGGCCTCACCCGCCGCACGGCGGGTGTTGAGCCTGGGCTGGGCGATGTCGGCGGCCCGGAGCAGGATCGCGGCCGGGATCACCACGGCGGCGACGACGACCGGCGCGAGGACCGCCGCGACCGCCACGACGATCATGATCAGCCCGCTCGCCACGCCGTACGCCTTGGAACGCTGCAACATGTGGCCCGGCCGCTGCCCGGGGTGCGGCGACACGGGCGCCTGGGGCTGCCCCGGGTAGGAATAGGGCGGCTGCGCGGGCTGCCGGACGTGCGGCGTCTGCTCGAACGAGGCCTGCTGCGGCGGGTACGGCTGCGGGACATGACCCGGCTGCGCGGGGCGGCCCGGCTGCGGAGTGTGGACGCGGACGTATTCCGCCAGGTCCTGGGGACGGACCCGCTGGGTCGGGATGTCGCCGTCGGCCACGGGCGCCGTGGCCGCCAGCAGGCCGGCGTCGGCCCCGGGCCGGTCGGCCCCGGGCTGGCCGCCGGCAGGGAAACGGTTCCTGGTGGGGATGTCCTCGGGGCTGAGCATGCCGGTGGGCAGGTCGTAGGAGGCCTGCTGGGCCGCCGCCGCCTGACGCAGCTCCTCGGCCGTCACCCGGCGGGTGGGTGACGGGTCGGGCGGCTGCTCGCCCAGCAGCGAGACGTATTCGCGCGGCTGCGCCGCCGGGGCCGGGGGCCACGGTGTGGACTGCGGGGAGAGGCCCGGACGGGAGGCCACCGGGGTCGGCACGTCGCCGGGGTCGCCCGCGCGGCCCGGCACGCCGGGTCCCGTGGAGAAGCCCTGGACACCCGGCCTGGAGGGCGAGCCGTCACCGCCGGGGAACCCCTGACCGCCCGGACCGGCCGGGACGCCGGGGAAGCCCCGGCCCCCCGGCCCGCCGTGGCCGGAGTCGTCGAAGTGCGAGACCGTGGTGATCTCGTCGGGCACCCTGGACCGGCCCGCCCCGGGCAGCAGGCGCTCCACCTGCGCGGCCAGCTCGGTGGCCCTGGGCCGCCTGGCCGGGTCACGCTGGAGCGCGGCCCGCAGCACCGGCTGGAGCGGCGCCGGGACGGCGTCCACGTCCGCCTTGCCCGCGGTGATGTTGTAGAAGATCATCTCCAGCGTGCCCTTGCCGAAGGGCGGCTGGCCGGTGGCCGCGAAGACCAGCGTGCCCGCCCAGGCGTGCACGTCCACCTCGGGACCCGCCTCGTGACCCTCGATGATCTCGGGGGCGAGGTAGCCGGGCGTGCCGATGAACATGCCGGTCTGGGTGAGCCTGGTGGCGTCCACGGCCTGCGCGATGCCGAAGTCGATGAGGACGGGCTGGCCGTCCAGGATGAGGACGTTGCCCGGCTTGAGGTCGCGGTGGATGACGCCGACGGAGTGCACGGCGGCCAGCGCCGAGGCCACCCCGTGCGCGACCTTGAGCAGCGCGGGCAGCCCCATCGGGCCGTCCTGCTTGATGAGCTCGTCCAGCGGCCGGCCGGGGACGTATCGGGTCACGATGTAGGGCCGGTGGCCGGTCACGTCGGCGTCGAGGACCTCGGCGATGTGTTCGCTGCGCACCCGCCGCATGGTCTCCACCTCCCGCGAGAGCCGGCGACGCGCGACGTCGTCGCCCGCCACCTCCGCTCGCAGGACCTTCACCGCCACCTGGCGCCCCTGAGGGTCGACGGCGAGGTGAACCACGCCCATGCCGCCCTCACCGAGCCGCCGGAGCAGTCGGTAGGGGCCCAGTCGGTCGTCCTGATTCATGGCATGAAGAACCATACCGGCTTAAACACCGCCCATGAGATGAACCATCAGGCCATATTCTCCGTTTGAACAACGTCTGCCAGGCTCCAACGGTTTCCCAAACCCCGGTAACACTCAATCTCTTTTCGGCGTCAGTTCGCCAGGCGGAGCACCTCCGCGGTTTTCAGGTCCGCGAGCACCCGGCCCGGGAGCGCCAGCTTGGAGTGCCGGACGCCACTGCCGATCACGACGCCCGGATGGGCTGCCACGGCCTCGTCCACCAGCACCGGCCATTCCTCGGGCAGCCCCAGCGGGGTGATCCCGCCGTACTCCATCCCGGTCAGGCCGACCGCGTCGTCCTGCGGCGCGAACGAGATCTTCCGCGCGTCCAGATGACGCCGGACCACCCCGTTGACGTCGGCCCTCGTCGTGGCGAGCACCATGCACGCCGCGTAGCGGACCTCCCCGCCCCGCTTGGCCGCCACGATCACGCAGTTCGCCGACTCCGCCAGGCCCACGCCGTACCGCTCGCAGAACGCCGCCGTGTCCGCCAGCGTCGGATCGATCTCCGCCACCTCGACGCCGTCGAGCCCCGCGACCGCCCGCGCCACCGGCTCCGCGAGCAGGTCCAGCCGCTCGGCGGCCCGCACCCAGTCCAATGTCCCGATCGCCATCGCCGTCTCCTCCGTATCACTCGCCCCTGAGACTTTACGGCCGCGCGGCGGGCTCAGGACGTCGTCTGCAGAACCCGCCTGTGCAGCTCGGTGACGGCCTTCCTGGCCGACTCCATGGCCCCGGCCTGCCAGGCGATCAGATGGGTGAGCCAGTCGCCCGCGAAGTACACCCGGCCGGCCGGGCGCTGCAGGAGGGTGAAGGCGCCCTGGTGGGAGGGCCAGTAGACCCAGGCGCCCTCGATGTGCGGCTGGCGGTGCCAGGCGATCGAGACGCTGGAACGGAGCTCGGCGCGGTATTTGTCGCCGTGGATCTTCTTGCCCTGGGTGAGCGCGCGGCTCCGGCGGTCCCGGTGCGGCAGCCCGCCGTACAGCTCGGCGTTCGCCTCGGTGTTGTAGTAGCCGACGACCAGGCCGCTCCTGGAGTGGTAGCCGTGGGAGGGGTACCAGATGTGGGTGATGTCCAGGTCGGTCTCGGTGATCCCGCCGTAGATGCGGTCGTCGATCTCCCACCAGCGCCTGCCGTACTCCAGGCCGATCTTGCCCGCGGCGACCGGGACGGGGGTGCGGAGCGCGGCGGTGATCGGGGCGCCCAGGTTGTGCGGGAGGCGGGCGAGCAGGTGGGGCGGCAGGGTGGCGATGCAGTAGTCGGCGCGGAGCGTGCCGCCCTGGTAGGCGACCTCGACGCCGTCGGGCAGGTTCTTCACACCGGTGACCCGGGCGCCCGTTCTGATCCGGTCGCGGCCGACCGCCCCGGCGAGCGCGGTCACGATCGCGTCCATGCCCCCCACCGGCTGGAACATCGGCATGGCCTGCTCGTAGCCGAAGTCCATCGTGAGCGCCCGGCCCGTGCCGGCCGAGAGCACGTCGCTCAGGGAGGGCGGCGAGCCGGCGGGGACGCCGCCGGTGACGCCGGGGTAGGTCTCGAAGCCGCGGCGGGTGGAACCCCCGTAGGTCAGGTCGGGGCCGAGGTCGCCGAAGCGGCGCAGGAACTCCGCCAGCCGGTCGCGGTCGTCCTTGGTCAGCCGGCGGTTCAGCGCGCCGGCGTGGGTGGCCTTGGCCAGCAGCTCGGCGACGTAGCCGTAGAGGTCCGCCCGTACCGTGCGCGCCCGCGCCGGAGCTTTCATGCCCCCCGTGTAGACGTAGGCCGACGCGTTGTTGTTGACGAACGTCTCGATGGGCACGCCCAGCTCGCGGCAGTAGTCCATGGCGACCATCCACTGCGCAATCCGGCCCGGCCCGGCGTTGAAGTAGGTCCCCTCCTCGAACTCCGCCGTCTGGGTCTCCCCGCCCGTCTCGGGCAGCCGGTCCCCGCGGCGCAGCGTGAGGTTCCTGCCCCCCACCCGGTCGGCGGCCTCCAGGACCGTGCAGTCGTATCCGGCCTTGCCCAGCTCGTAGGCGCAGGTCAGCCCGGCGACCCCGGCCCCGAGGATCACCACCTTCGCCGCACCCCGGCCGCGCAGGGAGAAATCGGAGGGCTGCGGGGGGACGAAGTCCTTCTCCTGGGCGTCGGGGGCCAGGCCCAGCGCCCCCATGGCCGCGAACATGGCTCCGGCGCCGCCTGCCGCGCCCACGCCGACCAGCAGCGCCCTGCGCGTCATCACTTTGGAGTCGCTCATGCGCGTCAGCCGTACCCGCCGCTGCCGCAGGCGATCTGGCCGCCGACCATGGAGAAGATGCCCATCAGCGCCATGATCTGGGAGAAGTCGTCGGTGACGAACTCGGTGTGACGGGGGCCCGCCGACCTGACTCCGGGGATGAGCGCGCATCCGGCGGCGATCGCGGTGGAGTTCCACTCGACGCCGAGGGTGAACGGGGGCTCGGGGGCGCACGGGCGGAAGTCCGCGACCCGGTTGAGCGCGCGGGCGGCGGCCTCCCGGATGCGGGCCTGGGCGACGGCGGGCGGCAGGAGCTCGGCGGCGAACCTGTCGACCCCCTTCTTGACCGCGACCGTCTCGACGTCGCCGAGCAGCTCGCGGGCCTCCTCGCAGACGGCCTCGTCCCCGGTCACCAGGGCCACCGGCACGCCGAGCGACCCGGCGAACGACGCCACCAGACGGGTCTCGCCGCAGACCTCGCCGTTGAGGTAGACGTTCTGGATCTCCTTGCCCATCCAGGTGTGGTTGAGGACCCCGTGCTGGACCCCGGCCCGCGCGTGGTAGCCGGCGAAGCAGGCCGCCCGGTAGCTCCGGTCGAGTCCCTGCCCCATCCGCAGCGGCTTGCCCGGCCCCCGGATCAGCGTGGCCCGCTCGTCGAGCAGGTCGATCCTGAGGTTCTTGACCGACCCGTGCGCGTCGTTGACGCGCACGGCCTCGGCTCCGGCGTCGAAGGCGCCCTGGATGACCGCGTTGGCGTCACCGGTCATCAGCTCGCAGCCGCGTTCGTACCCCCGGCCCCCGGCGTGCATCTCCTCGGGGTCGGTCAGCCCCGTCACGCCTTCCATGTCCACCGAGACATATACCTTCACGACATCCCCCAGGTCTCGACGCGGCGTGCCTCGTCGTCGCTCATGAACCCGACCTCTCCCGCGACGAAGTCACGGACCTGTTCGCGCCACGGCTCGGGGATCTCCTCGATCGCGGGCGGGTAGCAGCGTTCCAACCACGCCGTCGACTCCTCGGTCGCGCCCAGGAAGCCCGCGGCCCTGCCGAAAAGCGTGTCCTCGATGCCGGGCACCCGCGCGCAGCCGTACTCGATCATCTCCTGCCCGCCGTACGGCGGGGGCTCCTGCCACTTGCGCGCGACCGGACGGCCCGGCGCGACCGTGGTGCGCAGCGGGCGGCGTTCGACGGCGGCCTGGATGAGCTCCTTGTAGAGGCACTTGCCGCAGGTGCCGCAGGGGCCGTTCACCCCGCGCAGGCACCAGCGGACCTGCTCGCGCAGGTCCGACTCCAGGGCCAGGCGCATGGTGACGGCCTCGCTCACCCCGCCGACCGGGAGCACGATGTGCAGTCCCGCCGCGGCGAAGGCCCGGCCCCAGGCGCCGTGCGGGGACCACATCGGGTTGTCGGGGGTGTAGCGGAGCAGGTAGCGGTCCCCGCCCAGCCAGCGCGAACCCAGCTCGTAGCCGAAGGCCAGGCCGCCCAGGTCGAGCTCGTCGGCCAGCAGCAGCGCCCCGGCCGCCACCGCGTGGTGCTCGGGGTAGCCGGGCCGGGGCTCGGCGAGCGTGAACTCCAGATCGGAGCGGACGACGGTGAGCTCGCGGCCGGTCTCCGCGGCCAGCGAGGCCAGCACGTCGGCCCGGTAGTGGGTCCAGCGGTTGGGCACGCGCGGGTGGGAGACCCGCTGGAAGTGGACGAACGGCGCGTCGGGCAGCATCGCGGCCACCGCCGCGGAGTCGGCGCCGCCGCTGTAGGAGATCGCCAGCCTGCCGCCGGACCGCGGCGCCCCTCCGACGGGGCCCGCCTCGATCCCCCAGCCCGACCGGATCGCATCGGCGAACTCCGTCGAGACCGGCCGGTCGAAGACGATCGCGCGCCGCGTCCACGGCGCGACGACGGTCCACGCGGCGAGGGCCAGCAGGTCGGGGTGGATGTCGTACGGCGCGCGCGGCAGCTCGACCCGGAAGGAGTTCGTGGCCAGCCGCAGAGGCTGGCCGTCGGCGCAGAACCCGGTGATCTCGTCCTCGGGGTCCAGCCGGAAGGTGAGACGCCAGACGCCGCCGTCCGCCGCCCAGGCGACCCTCACGCGGACCCCCCGGAGGAGCGCTCCGGACTCGGGGCGGGCGTATCTCCCGGCAGGCGGTCCACGGGCTGACCGGAGGAGCGGGCCGGGTCAGGAGGGGACAGGCGATCCACAGGCTGACTGGCGGAGCGGTCCGGGTCAGGAGGGGGCAGGCGGTCCACGGCCTGCCAGAGCAGCACCTCGTTCTGGAGCACCCCGTCCATCGCGACCGCGGTCTCCTGGGCCAGGCGGTGGGCGTCGTCCCAGCGCCTGGCCTGGGCCTGGTCCACGCCGGCCTTGGCCACCCGCGCCCGGAGCCCGTCGATCTCGGCCCGCAGCGCGGTGACCTCCCGGCCCAGCGTCTGGACCTCCCGGAGCGTGTCCTTGATGTCCTGGCGGTGATCGGCCAGGGAGACGTATCGGGAGTCGAACCACCCGCGCACCGCCCGCCGGAGCGGGGCGGGCATCAGAGCACGCTTCACCAACCGAACCATAGTCCGGCACGATACCGGCAAAGCTTGATCTACCAGGACGGCCCCACCGGCTTCCGGCTCCCCCGATTCAGGCCGACGCGGCTGTCACCGCGTCTCCGGCCCAGGCCGGTGCCGGTGCCGGTGCCGCCGAATCGCGGCCCCGGACCGGCGCCGGTGTCACCCGCCTTCCGAGACCCGCGTCAGCGGCCGGTGAACTTCGCCCGGGACTTCTCCGCGAAGGCGCGCATGCCGGTCTTGGCGTCCTCGGTGGCGAACAGGGCCGAGAACTGCAGGCGCTCGATCTCCAGGCCGCTGTTCAGGTCCACCTCCAGGCCGCGGTCGACGGCCTGCTTGGCGGCGCGCAGCGCCAGGGCCGGGCCGCCGGCGAACGTGGCGGCGTAGGCGAGCGCCTCGGTGTAGACGTCGGCGTCGGGGACGACCCGGTCGACCAGCCCGATCTGCAGCGCCTCGGCGGCCGGCACGTGACGGCCGGTGAAGATGAGGTCCTTGGCCCTGGCGGGGCCGACCAGCCGGGGCAGGCGCTGAGTGCCGCCCGCCCCGGGGATGATGCCGAGCAGGATCTCCGGCTGGCCGAGCCTGGCCGACTCGCCCGCGATGCGGATGTCGGCGCACAGGGCGAGCTCGCAGCCGCCGCCCAGGGCGTAGCCGGTCACAGCGGCGACGACCGGCTTGCCGATCTCCGCGACGGCCGTGAAGCAGTCCTGCAGTACCGCGGAGTGCGCCGCCATGTCCGCATAGGACATGTCGGCCATCTCCTTGATGTCGGCGCCGGCGGCGAAGACCCGCTCCCCGCCGTAGAGGACCACGGCGTGGACGCCGGGGTCGGCGTCCACCTGCCGGGCGCAGGCCGCGATCTCCTCCTGCACCTGCCGGTTGAGCGCGTTCATCTTCGGCCGGTCCAGCCTGATCGTCGCGATCCCCTCGGCCGTCTCCACCCGTACGAACTCACCCATGGCCGTCCCTCCGCCGAAAATGCCGTCACCCCAACATAGGGTGCCTGGACGCGCAGTCCTTGATTCTCCGGCTCAGGAACCCGTGACAGGCATCCTGCCGGGAGTGCTACTCTGCTGATCGTTTGGTGTTGGATTTCCGGATGAGAGGGAGGTGAGGTTTGATGACCGCGGTGAAGACCGCTGCCGTGTGCAGCGCCCGGACATTCCTCACGTCCCGGGCCCCGGTCTGACCCACTTCTTCCCCTCGCTGTGAGCCATCCGGTTTAGGACGGCGGGGGTGATGTCTGCGTCTCGTCGGGGCCCCTTCCCGCAAGGTGTCTCACGTTGCCAAACCTCTTCACGGATCCATCCGACCTCGGCCTGACCCGGTACGGATGGACGGAAACACTCGACAACGCCTTCGCCGAACACCGCGAGGCCGGCCTGGTACCGGCCCGGATCGCACGGGTGGATCGCGGCCTGTGTGACGCGGTCACCGAGTCCGGCCCGGTGCGGGCCGCCCTCACGGCGCTGTACTCCCCCGACCCGCTCCTGGCGCCCTGCACCGGCGACTGGGCCGCGCTGCGCTGGGGCCGCGCGCCGGAACTGGTGGCCCTGCTGCCGCGTCGTAGCGCAATCGTGCGCTCGTCGGCGTCACGCACCTCCCACGGGCAGGTGCTGGCCGCCAACGTCGACACCGTCGTCCTCGCCGTCTCACTGGCCACCGCGCTGGACGCGGCCCGGCTGGAGCGGCTGCTGGCCCTGGCGTGGGAAAGCGGCGCCAGGCCGCTGATCGTCTTGACCAAGGCGGATCTGGCCGCCGACGCCGACGCCGTGCACGCCGAAGCGAGCGAGCTGGCGCCAGGTGTGGACATCCTGGTCACCAGCGTGGCCACCGGCCAGAACATCGATGTGCTGACCGCGTCGCTGAGCGGAACCACGGTGCTGCTTGGCCCCTCGGGCGCGGGCAAGTCCAGCCTCGGCAACGCGCTGCTCGGCGACGAGCTTCTGGCCATCGGCGAGGTGCGGTCGCGGGACGGCAAGGGCCGCCACACCACCGTCCGCCGCGAACTGGTTCCCCTTCCCGGTGGCGGTGTCCTCATCGACACGCCCGGCCTGCGCGGGATCAGCCTCTATGACGCCGCCGACGGCCTGGAACAGGTCTTCGCCGAGATCGAACGCCTCGCCCGGGACTGCCGCTTCGGCGACTGCTCCCACAACACCGAACCGGGTTGCGCGGTTCAGGCCGCCATCCAGGCGGGCGAGCTGACCGAACGCCGCCTCAACAGCTACCGCAAGCTGCAACGTGAGAACGCGTGGGCGGCCTCGCGCACCGACGCCCGGCTGCGCGGCGAGCGCACCAACCAGCAGAAGGCCATCACCAGCCATCTGCGCGCCACCTACAAGTTCAGGGACCAGCAGTCATGACCGACCGCATCCCACCGGCGCCGCAGACCCACCCGCCGGCCGAGTGCGACCGGGTGCCGGGACGCGCGGAGCGGTCGCTGCCCCCGCAAGAGATCACCATGCGCCGCGAGCACGGCGCTGACCACCAGTACACCGGCTACGTCCTGCGCCCTCAGGCAAGCACAGAAACGGACTCGAACACCCTCATGACCACTTCCTGGATCACCCGCCCCGAGACCACCGCCGACCTCGCCCAGATCCGCGAGGTCAACCTCGCGGCCTTCCCCACCCCGCACGAGGCCGACCTGGTCGAGGCCCTGCGCGCCGACCAGCAGGCGTGGATCCCCGGCCTGTCCTGGGTCACCGAGGCGCCCGACGGCTCCATCGCCGGGTTCGCGCTGCTCACCCGCTGCCACGTCGACGGCTCTCCGGCCCTCACTCTGGGCCCGTGCGCCGTGCAGCCCGAGCACCAGCGGCGCGGCGCCGGTGCGGCCGCCATCCGCGCCGCCCTCGACGCCGCCCGTGAGCAGGGCGAGAACCTCGTGCTCGTGCTCGGCCACGCCGAGTACTACCCCCGCTTCGGCTTCACCCCGGCCTCCGGCCATTCCATCCGGCCGCCCTTCGACGTCGAGGACAAGTACATGATGGCGCTCGTCTTCGACCCCTCCCTGCCCGTGCCGTCCGGCACCATCCGCTACCCGGCGGCGTTCGGAGTCTGACCCAGGACCTCCGGGGAGGAGACCACGGCCGTCCCCGGGCCACAGCCGCCGGGCAGACGGTCCTGATGCCGCACGTACCCGGACGGCCCTGAGGTGGGCGGCCTGCCGGCGATGGAGACCCGATCGCCGGCAGGCCGCCCGAAGTCGCCCCAGGAGATCGATCACCCGTCCAGGCTTCAGTGACGGGCCATCAGTTGGCGGGCAGTGCCAGGCTCATGCTGCCCTCGGTGGGGTCGGCGAGACCGCTGATCACCCGGCGGTAGATCTTCTCGTACTCCTCGGTCATCACCTCGGCGTCGAAACGGCGCCGGACATGCGCCCGGCAGGCATGCGGGTCGAGCGTGCCGGCCGCCTCGACGGCCTCGGGCAGCTCCCCCGCATGGCTCCGGACGAACCCGGTGACCCCGTCCACGACCACCTCGGGCACGGCCCCCCGGTTGAGGGCGACCACGGGGGTGCCGCACGCCATGGCCTCGATCATGACCATGCCGAACGGCTCCTCCCAGGTGATCGGGAAGACCAGGCAGCGGGCCGCCGACAGCAGCTCGCGCTTGCGGGAGGCGTCGGCCTCGCCGACGTACTCGGCGTCGGGGCCGAGACGGGGCCTGACGTGCTCCTCGAAGTAGTCGTGCTCCATCTGCTCGGTGAGCTTGCCCGCGAGCAGGATCCGCCGCCCCGCCGCCCGGGCGGCGTCGACGGCCAGATGGGCGCCCTTGTCCTCGTTGAACCTGCCCAGCCACAGCACCCAGTCCTCCTTGTCCTCCCGAAAGGGGAAGGAGTCCGTCTCGACGGCGTTGTAGACCACTCCGGCCCAGTTCAGGTCCGGGGCGATCCGCCGCTGGGCCTCGGAGATGCCGACCATCGACACGGTGTCGTAGAGCACCCGGTAGTACTCGCCGAGCTCGCCGTCCACCTCCCCGTGGCAGGTGACAAGGGTCGGCACGCTGCGCGAGGCCGCGGTCAGCGGCCCGGCCAGCGAGTGGTCGTGGACGATGTCGGCGTCGAGGCCGGAGACGATGTCGTGCGCCAGGGCCGCGTGCAGCACCTCGGGCATCGACTCGCCGATCCGCGCGGAGGGCGCCGGGACGTAGGTGGGCAGGAACCGCGCGGACGTCCCGGCCCTGCCCGCCCCGATGAGGGTGACGTCGTGCCCGCGCCGGGACAGGCCGGCGACGAGCTCGGCCATCATCGACTCGATGCCTCCGTACCCGTGGGGCGGTACGTCGTACCAGGGGGGAGCGATCATCACGATGCGCATCCCGTCGCGCCATCCGGAAACGCCTGCTTCAGCAATCATGTCAACCTCACCTACGGCCGTGCGGCCTGCCGGGAACGTCCGAGCTAACCGATCAAGGGGGCAGGGGATGCGACGGCCGGGAGAGGCCGTGGTGTCAGGAGACCCGGAGGTCCGGAGACCCGGGGCTCAAGGAGACGTGGGCTTGAAGAGACGCGGACTTCTTGAAGAGACGCGGGGCTCAAGGAGACCCGGGACTCAAGGAGACCCGGAGCTCAAAAAGACGTGGACTTCAGGAGACGTGGACTTCAGGAGACCTGGTGGAGGGCCGCCCTCATGGGATGACGTGGTTCGGAGTGCACGGTGATCCCCCTGGGCACCCCGGTGACGGAGACGTCGCCGTCGGCGACCTCAAGGTCGATCCGGGCCCCGGCGAGCGGGACCCCGGTGATCCGCAGGTTGTCCAGCCCGACGGGGGCCACCCAGATCTGGCCGCGCGGGACGCACGGGTCGAAGCGGAGCAGGGAGCGGACGAGCT
Organism: Streptosporangium minutum; assembly: GCF_002149035.1. GTDB lineage: Bacteria > Actinomycetota > Actinomycetes > Streptosporangiales > Streptosporangiaceae > Streptosporangium > Streptosporangium minutum. The sequence goes on along the minus strand of NZ_NGFP01000136.1, from coordinate 580 downwards.
GGACGGGGGTCGCGGCGGCCCAGGCCTGCGGGGAGCAGGAGGTGGGATAGGGCACCGGCCAGGCGAACTCGTCCCGGCCGAACCCGCAGAACAGCTCCGGCAGCCGCCAGCCGAAGGCCTCGGCCGCCTCCAGCACGCCGAACGCGATCCGCCGCGCCTCCTCCGTGAAGCCGTAGCGCATCAGACCGGCGGCGATGATGGCGTTGTCGTGCGGCCAGACCGAGCCGTTGTGGTAGCTCATCGGGTTGTAGGCGCCCATGCCGGAGGCGAGGGTGCGCACGCCGTACCCGGTGAACATCTCCGGCGAGAGCAGGTGCGCGGCGACGGCGTCCGCCTTGTCCTCGTCGACGATGCCGGTCCACAGGCAGTGCCCCATGTTGGAGGCGAGGCTGTCGATGGGACGTCCCCCGGCGTCGAGGCCGATGGCGTAGTAGCCCCGGTCGGGCAGCCAGAAGCGCTCGTTGAACGCCTCCCGGATCCGCGTCGCCTGGCCGGTCCAGTGCGCCTCCAGCCGCTGGTCGCCGGCCTCGTGGGCGAAGTGGGCGCGCGCGTTGTAGGCGGCGTAGACGTACCCCTGGAC
>NZ_NGFP01000135.1 GCF_002149035.1 Streptosporangium minutum | reverse complement strand
CCTGGAAGGCGGGCACGGCCTACACCGCCGGCACCCGGGTCTCCCACTCCGGCGCCGACTACGAGTGCCGCCAGCCCCACACCGCCTCCGCGGGCTGGGAGCCCTCGAACGTCCCGGCCCTCTGGCTGCGCCTGAGCTGAGCCCCGTCCCCTGATCCCGCCGAACACCCCGGCGCCCGGCCGCATCCCACCGACGCGGCCGGGCGCCGGCGTGTCCGCGCGCCACGGGCCCCGGGGCGCCCCGGACCGCCGGAGCGGAGCGGGGGACCGCCGCGACCACGGCGGTCCGGGGCACGCGCGGATACGGGCTCACTCGATTCCCCGGGCGCGAGGCAGTGATGGGAGCATGGCCGAGTCATGAAGAACCCAACGGAAGGCCACGATCAGTGAGGCGGCTACTCACGGTCCTGCTGTTCGCGTGTGCCGCGCTGCTCGGCGTGGTCACCCCCGCGCAGGCCCACAACGTGCTGATCGGCAGCGACCCCAAGGACGGCGCCCAGCTCGCCACCGGTCCCGAGAAGATCACACTCACCTTCGACCAGCCGGTACGGCAGGGCTTCGCGCAGATCAGCGTGACCGGTCCCGACGGGAGCCGCTGGGAGGACGGCAAGACGGCCGTCGACAGCCAGGAGGTCGCCGTCGGCGTCAGGCCCCTGGGACCGGCCGGGCAGTACGTCGTGGGATACCGCATCCTGTCCTCCGACGGCCATCCGGTGGCCGGCAAGATCACCTTCACCCTGACCGCCGCCGGCCCGGGCACCGCGTCCCAGCCGGCCCCGGTCTCCTCGGCCGCCGCGCCGCAGGCTCCCGACCTGAGCGCCCAGGCCGCCGAGGCCGCGCAGAACGGCGGGGCCGGGATGGCGGTGCTGTGGATCGCCGCCGCCCTCGTCGTGCTGGGCGGCGCCACCGTCGTGGCGCTGCGCCGTACCAGGGAGCGGGGGGCCGCGGAATGACCGCGACCGTCGAGCGCGCCGCCGAGTCGGGCACGGTCAGGAGGCTGCTGGTCGGCGGCCTCGTCTCGGGAGCCGTGCTCGCCGTGCTGGCCGCGACGGCGTTGACCGCCGAGGAGGCGGTGCCGGGGATCGCGCTGCCCGGCCCGCTGGTGGAGTACGGCCTGCCGGTGCTGCGGGTGCTGCTGGACCTGGCCGCGGTGGCGGTGGTCGGGCTGAGCCTGCTGCCCAAGATGCTCGGCTTCGACGATCCGGAGCGGACCGAGCCGGTGATGCGCCGGGCACGGCCGCTGGCGGTGACGTTCGCGTGGGCGTGGGCGGTTCTGGCGCTGGTCGTCATCGTGTTCCAGACCGCCGAGCTGAACCCGGGGGCGCTCCCGACCCCGGGGATGATCGCCGAGTACGTCGACAGCGTCGGCGCGGGCCAGGGGATGCTCTTCAGCGCCGCCTGCGCGCTCACCTACGCCGGGATCGGGCTGCTGGCCGTGCGGTTCGGCGAGAAGGTGCCGGCCGAGCTGCGGATCGTGATCGCCTTCTTCGGCCTGCTGCCGATCCCGGTCACCGGCCACGCGGTCGACTCGGTCTGGCACGACCCCATCATGATCTCGATGGAGCTGCACGTGATGGGCTCGGCCGCCTGGACGGGCGGGCTGCTCATGATCATCATGCTGGTCGCCGCGGACCGTGAGCTGCTGGCCCGGGTCCTGCCGAAGTTCTCCAGGCTGGCGACGCTGGCGCTGGTCCTGGTCGGCGTCTCCGGCCTGGTGAACGGCCTGGCCACGATGGCCCTCACCCAGGGGGTGGAGCTGCCGGGCGCGGTGTTCACCAGCGACTACGGGCTGCTCGTGGTGGCCAAGACCGCGTGTGTGGCGCTGCTCGTCCCGTTCGCGGCCCACATCCGCTTCCGCCTGCTGCCGCGCATCGCTGAGCGGCAGGGGACGGCGGTCGCGGCGTGGGCGGCGGCGGAGATCACCGTGATGGGCCTGGCCTACGGTGTCGCGGTGGCTCTGACCACGGCGTCCATGTCCTGAGCCCGGAGGTGGTGCCGGGTGGAGGCCCACTCGGCACCCAGCCACAGGGCGGCGAGCATGAGACCGGCGGCCAGCATGGTCATGGGCGTCACCAGCGGCGGGGTGTGGTAGGCCACGCTCTGCAGGCGGAGCGCCTGGTCGACGAGGATCGTCGCCCCGAGTGAGCCGACCAGCGCCCGGACGACCGGGATCCGGATCAGGAACGCCAGGTCGACGGCGAGCGCGCCGGCGATCAGGAAGATCGGCACCGACGAGCGCGGGAAGTCCGCGAGCGCGAGGAGCGGCCAGATCAGGGTGCGGAAGACGAGGTAGACGCCGATCACAGCGGTGGCCGAGAACATCCGACCGATCATCGCGCGGGCGAAGACCAGGACGATCATGGCAGCCACCGCGGCGTAGATCGGATACACCTGGTCGGGCACCGGCAGCGAGAAGTTGACCACCATCTGCCGGTCCACCGCCCGGCCCATCTGGTCGGCGGCGAACTGCAGCAGGATGGGCTCGGCCTCCGGCTGCCCCCGGTCCCAGGCCGCGATGCCGAACACGCCGTACTCCTGGTGCTGCGCCGGGAACCAGACGTTCTCGAACAGGAACACGAAGAGCCCGCCGAGCACCAGCGTCCGCATCCGCCCGGGGGGCGCTCCCATGAACCAGCCCCGGATCACCCCGCAGACCATGAGGAACGTGCCGATGTAGAGCATCATGTGCGACGGGCTCCACGAGGTGATGTCGAGCCCGTTGACGCGGTGGTTGATCAGGTCCAGCGGCACCGCGATCAGGAAGATCCCGGTGCCCCAGCCGATGAGGCGCTGCGCGGTGCGGTCCACGCCGTAGCCGGTGTAGAGATGGATGATCGTGAGCGCGAGGGCGATGGCCGTGCCGACGCTGTTGAGCAGGTGCGGCGGCGCCAGATCATCACGGAGCCACCTGAAGTGCCAGGAAACGTCCCAGGAGGCGCCGAGCACCTTGAAGGAGAACGCCACCAGCCATCCGAGGTAGAGCAGCCGGAACAGGTCCTCCGGCGTCTCCCGGCCGGCCTTCCCCCGGTTCCAGTAGGGCAGGGCCCACTCGACGACTGGAGTGGTTCTTCGTTTCAGGCTCTCGACTGGCTTCACGCGTCGAAATGATGCCTGGCCTTTACCTTGGTACGCAATCGGGGACATCCCTTAGGCATCGTCCAGGCATTGGCATGGGCGGACCTTCATGTCGGGATAATTACATGCTATGGGAGCTTTTGTACGAGATGGCCACCCAGACGACGCCGAGGACGTCCTGCGTGTCAGGACCGAGACGTGGAAGACCGCCTACCGGGGGCTCCTTCCCCAGGACTACCTCGACGACCTGCGGGTGGAGCCCCGGGCGGTGGAGGTCTGGCGGGGAAGGCTCTCCTGCGGCGCCGGCCGCCTCGTGATCGGCGAGGCGGACGGCGAGGTCGCCGGTTTCGGCCTGTTCGGACCCGCGCGCGACGAGGGGCTCACCGGCGGGGAGATCTACGCGATCTACGTCCTCAGCGCGCACTGGTCGACCGGGCTGGGGTCGGCCCTCATGGACCGCTCGGTTGCCCGGCTGCGGGAGATGGGGTACGCGGAGGCGGGGCTCTGGGTCCTGGAGGGAAACGCCCGCGCCCGCGCGTTCTACGAGCGGTTCGGATTCACCGCCTCCGGCCTGGTCAAGGACGCCGAGGGCCTGCCGTTCCCGGCCCCCGAGGTGCACTACCGGCTCTCCCTCGCCGCCTCGGGCGCCTGACCTCCGGCGGCCGGAGCCGTCTCAGTTCCCTCTCAGCTCCTCTCAGTAGGCTCTCGGCATGAAGCTTGCAAGGGGACCGGCCACCTGGGTCGCGGTGGTCACCGTGCTGGTCGTCGGTGTCGCGACCTGGTTGCTGTGGCCGTCCGCACCGTCCGTACGGGCCCAGGACCAGAAGATCGCGGTGCTCGACGGACCGGATGACGACCAGAAGGTCACGCTCGACGCGAGTTTCTTCCCGCCCGCCGGTGGCGGCCGGGCTCCGGCGGTGCTGCTGGCGCACGGCTTCGGCGGCAGCAAGCAGAGCGTCCGGGACGCGGCGGTACGGCTGGCGCAGGAGGGCTACGCCGTGCTGACCTGGTCGGCACGGGGCTTCGGCCGGTCCACCGGGCAGATCGCGCTCAACTCCCCCGACTACGAGGTCAAGGACGTCCGCCAGCTCGTGGACTGGATGGCCAGGCGGCCCGAGGTCCAGCTCGACGCGGCCGGCGACCCCCGGCTGGGGATCGCGGGCGGCTCGTACGGCGGGGCCATCGCGCTGATGGCCGCCGCGCACGACAGCAGGATCGACGCGATCGTCCCCCAGGTCACCTGGCACGACCTGGCCGACGCGCTCTTCCCCAACGCCACCGGCCAGGGGCCGCAGAACGGCGTGTTCAAGCGGATGTGGGCGGGGCTGTTCTTCAGCCGGGGCGGCCCGGCGCCGGAGCCCGGGGTCGCCGCCGCGCTGGGCGGCGCCGCCCGGCCCGCCCGGTCCGCTCCGCCGCTGAACGCGGAGGAGGTCCGGTGCGGCCGGTTCCTGCCGGCGATCTGTGACATGTACCAGCAGGTGGCCGAGACCGGCCGGCCGACCCAGAGCGCGGTCGAGACCCTGCGCAGGTCCAGCCCGATCTCGGTGCCGGGGAAGATCAGGATTCCGACGCTGCTGCTCCAGGGACAGCGTGACTCGCTGTTCCCCCTGGGCCAGGCGGACGCCAACGCCAGGGCGATCGCCGCGACGGGCGCCCCGGTCGGCGTCGCCTGGTTCGACGGCGGCCACGACGGCGGCAACGGCGAGGTCGACTGGCTCCACGAGCAGACCCTCGGCTGGTTCGACCGCCATCTGAAGAAGGCCACCGGCGGCGAGGCCGTGAACAGCCCGTTCACCGTCACCCGCGACGGCGGCCGGGACCCGGGCACCCGCCGGCCGGTCCAGCTGCACGCCACCTCGGGCGGCTACCCCGGCCTGTCCGGCACCGGCCAGACCTCGGTGCCGCTCGGCGGTCCCGAGCAGAAGGTGGCCAACCCGCCGGGCGGCTCCCCCGCCTCGATCTCCGCCGTCCCCGGCTTCGGCGGTCTCACCAGCGGCGTCGGCAACCTGAACGTGTCGGTCGACATGGCCGGGCAGAGCGCCGACTTCGACTCCGCCCCCCTCACCGCCCCGCTCCAGGTGACCGGCAGCTCCACCGTGAAGGTGCGGGTGCGCTCCGAGCCCGGGGCCGGAGGCGAGAAGGCCGGTCCGGGTGAGGTGACGCTGTTCGCCAAGCTCTACGACGTGGCCGGCGACACCCAGGCCCCCATCCTGCCCGAGGGGCTCGCCGCCCCGGTCAGGATCACCCTGCCCGAGGGCGGGGCCGGGGAGGCCGCCGTCAGCCTGCCCGCCATCGACCACCGCTTCGACGCGGGGCACCGGCTGCGCGTCACGTTCACCACCACCGATCTCGGCTACAGCACGCCGGCCACCCCCGCCGTCTACACCGTCGGCCTGGCCGCACCGGCCGTGACCGTCCCGACCGACACCACCCTGCGGGCCCCCTCCACCGGTCCCGCCTGGTGGATCTGGGCGCTGCCGCTGGCCTCCGTGGTGGTCGCGGCGGCCCTGGTGCTCTCCGGGCGCCGGCGCCGCCGGGACGACCACGATCCCGACCTGGACGCCGTCCCCCTGCGGATCAACGGCCTGACCAAGGCCTACAGCAACGGCGAACTGGCTGTGAACGACCTGTCCTTCACCGTCGAGCACGGCCAGGTGCTCGGCCTGCTCGGCCCCAACGGCGCGGGCAAGACCACCACCATGCGGATGCTGATGGGCCTGATCCACCCCGACGCCGGCGAGATCCGGATCTTCGGTCACCGGATCGTGCCCGGCGCCCCCGTCCTGTCCCGGCTGGGCTCCTTCGTCGAGGGCCCCGGCTTCCTGCCGCACATGAGCGGCCGGGCCAACCTGGAGCTCTACTGGAAGGCGACGGGCCGTCCCACCGAGGACGCCCACTTCGCCGAGGCCCTGGAGATCGCCGGGCTCGGCGGCGCGCTGGAGCGCGCCGTGCGGACCTACTCCCAGGGCATGCGCCAGCGCCTGGCCATCGCCCAGGCCATGCTCGGCCTGCCCGACCTGCTGGTCCTCGACGAGCCCGCCAACGGTCTCGACCCGCCCCAGATCAGGGAGATGCGCAAGGTCCTGATCGCCTATGCCGCGCGGGGCCGTACCGTCATCGTCTCCAGCCACCTGCTCGCCGAGGTGGAGCAGACCTGCAGCCACGTGGTGGTCATGCACCGCGGCCGCCTCATCACGGCCGGCCCGGTGAGCGACCTGCTGAGCGGCCGTACCGCCGCCAACGGCTCGGGCACCCGCCTGGAGGACGTGTTCCTGGACCTGATCGGAGAGAACGCTTGAACGGCACCCACGGCCCCGGTACGGCTCTCGCCGGTTCCCCGGCGAGCACCGGCTCCCCGGGGGACGGCTCGGCGCCCGGCTACCTGGCCGGGCGGACGCTGCCGCTGATGGTGGAGGTGGTCCGCCAGTTCAAGCGCCGCCGCACGCTGGTCATGTTCGGCCTGCTGCTCGCGCTGCCGTGGATCCTGGTGATCGCCTTCAAGGTCGGCGCCGGCTCCGGCCAGCCGGGCAACACGCTGCGCATCTCCGACCTGGCGACCGAGGGCGGCCTGAACTTCGCCGCGTTCGCCCTCTCGGTGTCGGCGAGCTTCCTGCTGGTCGTCGCGGTGGCGCTGTTCTGCGGCGACACCGTGGCCAGCGAGGCGAGCTGGTCCTCGCTGCGCTACCTGCTGGCCGCCCCGATCCCCCGCGACCGGCTGCTGCGGCAGAAACTGATCGTCGCGATGGGCTACTCGGCGGCGGCGGTGATCTGCCTGCCGCTGATGGCGCTGCTGGCCGGGACCCTCGCCTTCGGCTGGAACGACGTCCGTGTGCCGGGCACCGGCGAGACCATCGCCGCGCTGGAGGTGCTGCCCCGCTTCGGGGTCGTGATCCTCTATGCCCTGATCAGCCAGTTCGTGGTCGCCGCACTGGCCTTCCTGCTCTCGGCCGGCACCGACTCCCCGCTCGGCGCGGTCGGCGGGGCGGTCGGCCTGGTGATCGTGAGCAGCATCCTGCAGGCGGTGAAGGCGCTCGGCTCGCTCCGGGAGTTCCTGCCGACGTTCTGGAACACGGCCTGGCTGGACGCCCTCGCCCCGCAGCCCGACTACAGCGGCATGCTCAAGGGGGTGGCCGTCTCGGTCACCTACTCGGCGATCCTGATCGCGTTCGCCTTCCGCAGGTTCCGGCGGAAGGATGTCGTTTCTTAACGCTTCAAGGCCGCTTTCTGATCCTTGACGCATTCGCAGCGAAGTATTGGCACTGGAGCGCCGCCCGCATAGTTCGCCCGGAAGTCTTTCCCCTCGGGCGAACTATGTCCGTTTTTTACCTATATGCGTTTCTTTATCACGCTCCAGGGTAGGAAACGGCTGATTCGGAAGCGAGATGCTTCCGGCACCTTCACAGCGACAGGCGTCAGTCCTTGACGACGTCTTCCCTCCCGTCCGACCGGCCGATCAAAGCCTCGCGGATGGACGGAACCCAAGGCGGAGCGATCGATTGGGGAGTGGTGATCGTGAAATGCGGAGCGCAGATAGCCCTGGCCGTCGGTGCGGGCTATCTTCTTGGCCGGAATCGCAGACTACGCATGGCGGTGGCGCTGGCGGCGGCTGGCGCGACCGGCCGGCTGGGCGCGAGCGGGAGCGACCTGGTGCAGCAGGCGCTGAAGAAGCTCGGGACCGTCCCGGAGCTGGAGAAGATCGTCGACAGCGTCCGGGGAGAGCTGTTCGAGGTCGGCAAGGCCGCGGCCAAGGCCGCGGCGACCAAGCAGGTCGACACGCTGACCTCCAAGCTCCACGAGCGCGCGGACATGCTCCGGAGACCCGGCAAGCCCCAGGAGGCCGAGGAGAGCGAAGAAGAGGAGCAGGAGCCCACTCCCAGGCGCCGCGGCCGGCAGGCCGCCAGGGGTCGCGAGGAGCAGGAGCCCGAGGAAGAGGAAGAGGAGTACGAAGAGGATCTTGAGGAGGAGGAGCCCGAAGAGGAGGAAGAGCCCGAGGAGGAGGAACCGGAGGAGGAGCCGGAACCCGCTCCCAGGCGCCGCCCCTCTGCCTCCCGCCGCCGGCCGGCCGCCAGGGCCCGCGAGGAGCAGGAGCCCGAGGAGGAGGAAGAGGAAGAGGAGCCGAGGCCCAGGGGAGCCAGGCGCCGTGGCGGCGTGCAGCGTGAGACGACGCCCGCGCGCAGCCGGCCCGTCCGCCGGGCACGGGGGTGAGCTCGATGACCGAGGACTCCAAGGACCAGCCGGAACGTGAGAGCGAGCAGTTCCTCCCGGTCGAGCAGCTCACCCGGGAACTGCGGAACCTCGCCGAGGCGCTCGGGGAGCGGATCCTGTCGTCGGCGACCGAGAAGATCGGCGGCCTGACCAGCCGGCTGACCGACTACGCGGGGGGCGGCGGATCGGACGATTCAGGTGGATCGGGCGGATCCGGCGCGTTGGGCCTCATAGGGTCGGTGATCGGATCGAAGCATCCCGTGGCCGCCGGGCTCAAGGGAGCGGCCAAAATGGCGGCCGGCGGCCTGATGCAGAAGATCACCGGCGGTGGCAAGGGCGGCAAGGGGAAGAAGCTCAAGTTCACCAACATCATCGAGTCGCTCGACATGGGCGCCCCCCGGAGACTCGTCTACGACCAGTGGACCCAGTTCCAGGACTTCCCCAGCTTCATGAAGAAGGTCGAAGGGGTCGACCAGCAGTCCGACGAGAAGACGACGTGGAAGGCGCAGGTCTTCTGGTCCCACCGGGTCTGGGAGTCGACGATCGTCGAGCAGGTGCCCGACCAGCGGATCATCTGGCGCTCCAAGGGTGCCAAGGGCTACGTCGACGGCGCCGTGACCTTCCATGAGCTCTCCCCTGACATGACGCGGGTCCTGCTGGTGCTGGAATACCACCCGCAGGGCCTGTTCGAGCGCACCGGCAACCTCTGGCGCGCCCAGGGCCGGCGGGCCCGCCTGGAGTTCAAGCACTTCCGGCGGCACGTCATGATGCAGGCGCTGCTCCATCCCGACGAGATCGAGGGCTGGCGCGGCGAGATACGCGACAGCAAGGTCGTCAAGGACCAGGAGACCGCGCTCCGCGAGGAGCAGGAGCAGGAGGAGCGCGAGAAGGGGCCCGAGGAGGAACCCGAGGAGCCCGGACAGGAAGAGGGGGCGGCGGAGGAACCCGAGGAGGGCGAGCCCGAGGAAGAGGAGCCCGAGGAGGAGCGCGGGGAGGCCGAGGAAGAGGAACCCGAGGAAGAGCCCGAGGAGGCCGAGGAAGAGGAGCCCGAGGAGGAGCGCGGGGAGGCCGAGGAGGAGGAAGAGCCGGAGCCCGAGGAGGAGGAGCCCGAGGAGGAGCCGGAGGAGGAGCCGGAGCAGAGAAGACGTCCGGTGCGTCGCCGGCGCCGTGAGGCGGAGGCGGAGACGGAAGACAGGCCGCCTCCACGCCCCGCCCGCCGCCGGGCCGCCGCCCGAGGCGCATGACCCGGCCGCCGGAGAGCGGGCACAGAGCCGAGGAGACAGCGGATGACCATGGTGCAGCCTTCGGGTGGCGGGGCTAGCGGTCGTGGGTCCTCGTCGGGATTGGCCGACGTCATCGACACGATTCTCGACAAGGGCCTCGTCATCGACGCCTTCGTCAGGGTCTCCGTCGTCGGCATCGAGATCCTGACGATCGACGCGCGCATCGTCGTGGCCAGCGTCGACACCTACCTCCGCTTCGCGGAGGCCACGAACCGGCTGGATCTCACGCAGACCGGAGGAAAGGGCCTGCCTGAAGTCCTGCAGGACACGACACAGGGCGTGAGCAAGTCGAAGACCAAGGGGATCGCCCAGGGAGCACTGGAAACGGCCGGAGAGAAACTGCGCGACATCGTCGGCGAGCTCGAGGAGGAGCCCGAACCGGCGCCCCGCAAACGGCGGCGGCGAGAGGAGGAGTGAGATGCCCGGCTCTACCGGAAAGACCAGGACCGCCAAGGCCGGGGAGACCGCCCGGCGTGACCAGGACAGCAATTCCTACGTCTACGGTGTCGTGCCGGCGGACGTCGAGCTGGATCCCGAGACCCGGGGCGTGGGTGACCCACCCGGCCGGATCAAACTGGTACGGCACGGCGAGATCGCCGCGCTGGTGAGTGACATCGTCCTGGACCGCCCGCTCGGCAGGCCGGACGACCTGCTGGCCCATCAGCGGCTGCTGGACGCCACCGCGGCCGAGGTGCCCGTGCTCCCGTTCCGCTTCGGGGCGGTGGTGTCCAACTCCGAGGCGGTCGTCGAGGAGCTGCTGGGCCCCAACCACGACGACTTCCTCGCCGCCCTGAAAGAGCTGGAGGGGCGGGCGGAGTACGTCGTCAAGGGCCGGTACGTCGAGCGGGTGGTGATCGGCGAGGTTCTCGCCGAGGACCCGGAGGCCGCCCGGCTGCGCGAGGAGATCCGCGGCCGGCCGGAGGAGGCGACCTGGGACGCGCGGATCCAGCTCGGGCAGATGATCGGCGAGGCGGTCGCGGCCAAGCGCGACGCGGACACGGCAGCGCTGGTCGACGCCCTCGCTCCGACGTGTGTCGGCGTCGTCGTGCGTGAGCCGACCCACGAGCAGGACGCCGCGCATGTGGCCGTCCTCGTGGACACCGACCGGCGGGCGGAGTTCGAGAAGGTCCTGGACGAGTTCGGCGAGCGATGGGCGGGCCGGATCGATCTGCGCCTGCTCGGCCCGCTGGCGCCGTACGACTTCGTCGTGGCGCCGGGACAGGGGGGATGACAGATGGACCTGCTGGGTCTGACCATCGGCCTGCCGTTCGCGCCGATCCGCGCGCTCATCCGGATCGGAGAGCTGATACAGGAGCAGGCCGAGCTCGAAATGCGGCATCCGGCGGCGGTCCGGCGCCGGCTGGAGGAGTTGGAGGAGGCCAGGCTCTCCGGCGAGATCTCCGAGGAGGAGGAGGCCCGGGCGACGGCGGAGATCCTCGAACAGATGGTGGTCCAGCCGGACCTCTCCGGCGCGGACGCGCCGGAGAGAAGCGGAGAGGGGGAGTGACCTCGTGCCCGTCAGCCGTAGAACCCATGACAAGCACGCGGACGTCTCCGACGACCTTTACGAGGAAGAAGAGGAGGCGCCGCTCGACGAGGAGGACGACGCCTTCGACGAGGACGAGGACATCACGGACGAGGAAGAGACGGAGGAGCCTTCCGGCACCCGCCGGCGCGCCCTCTCCGCGGTGACCGCCGGCCGGGCCGGGGTGCGTCACATCGCCGAGCTGACCGGGCGCGAGGCTGAGGGCGTCGTCTTCGTACAGCCGGAGCAGGACGGCTGGCGGGTCGGGATCGAGGTCGTGGAGGACCGCCGCGTCCCTTCCTCCGGCGACATCCTGGCGCTCTACGAGATCGACATGGACCGTGAGGGAAACCTGCTCTCCTACCGCAGGACGCGGCGCTACAAGCGCGGCAGAGGCGACGACGGCGAGGCGCACTGAGATGGCCGATCCCGTGCGCTCCGGTTCCCCGATGACCCAGGGCTACGGCGGCAGGGCGCCCGCCCGGCAGGGGTCGTCCACCAACCTCGGCGACATCCTGGAGCGGGTGCTCGACAGAGGCGTGGTGATCGTGGGGGACATCCGCGTGAACCTGCTGGACATCGAGCTGCTCACGATCAAGCTGCGGCTGCTGATCGCCTCGGTGGACACGGCCCGGGAGCTGGGCATCGACTGGTGGGAGCACGATCCGTGGCTCAGCTCGAAGGACCGTGACCTGGTCGAGGAGAACCGCCGGCTCCGCAGACGGCTCGTCGCCGCGGAGGGCGACCGGGGAGAGCTTTCGGACAGGGACCGCAGAGAGCTCGAGAAGGGCCGGGACCGCCGGGAGGAGCTCCACGACGAGCCGGGCGGCAGGGAGCACCGGGACGGACTCCGTGACGAGTGGGACGAGCGGAGCGACCGTGACGAGCGGAGCGACCGTGACGAGCGGAGCGACCGGAGCGACCGGAGCGACCGGAGCGACCGGGAGGACCGGAGCGACCGGAGCGACCGCGACGAGCGGGACGAGCGCCGTCCCGTCGGGTCCCGGCGGAGGACCGCCAGGAGACGGCCGCGTGGAGCGGAGGACGGCGGTGGCTGACTTCGGCACGTACGTCTACGCGGTCGCGCGCGACGTGGGCCGTCCCCACCCGGCCGGTCTGACGGGGGTGGCCGGCACGCCCGTGTGGACGATCGAGCGCGCCGGGCTCGTCGCCTATGTGAGTACCGTGCCGCTGGACCAGTTCGGGGAGGAGCCGCTGCGGCGCTCCCTGGAGGACCTGGACTGGGTGGGCGGAACGGCCCGTGCCCACCACCACGTCGTGGAGGTCGTGGCGGAGAAGGCCGCGACGGCGCCCATCCGGCTCGTGACCGTCTACAGCAGCCAGGAACAGGTGGGCGAGCTGCTGGAACGGCGGCACGACGACTTCGTCACGCTGCTCTCCCGCGTCACCGGGCGGAAGGAGTGGGGGGTGAAGGCATACGTGCGGCAGGCCGCGGAACCTGCCGGCGCGGAGGGCGGGGACGCCCTGGAGGCGGACAGTCCCGGCATCGCCTACCTGAAACGCCGCCAGGCGAGCCTGCGCGGCCGGGAGGACGCCTGGCGGCGCGCGGCCTCCCAGGCCGAGCGCATCCACACGTCGCTGGCGGCCGTCGCCGTCGCGAGCCGGCGCCACAGGCCCCAGGACCCGAGCCTGTCCGGCCGCGACGAGTGGATGCTGCTCAACGGCGCCTACCTCGTCGACGACGGACGCGGCGACGAGTTCGCCGCCGTCCTCGACACCCTCCGCGGGGAGGGGATCGACGTGGAGCTCACCGGCCCCTGGGCGCCCTACTCCTTCACCGCCCTCGACCTGGACCTCGACGCCGGTGATCCGGAGTCACGCGATGGCGGGTGAGAGGTCGCGAGGCGCCGCGCTGGCCGCGGAGGGGCGTCTTCCGCCCGAGCGGGTGGCACTTGTCGACCTGCTGGACAGGCTGCTGGCCGGCGGCGTCGTCGTCACCGGGGACCTCGTCCTCTCCATCGCCGACATCGACCTCGTGCGCATCTCGCTGCGCGTACTGATCACCTCCGTCAACGGGTCCTTCACGACCGAACGGAAGAACGAGCATGGGAGGAACGGATATGAACCGGTCCGGGAGTGAGCCTCTCGCGGTGAGCGCCGCGGCGGCGCCGGACACGGCGCGTTCGGGCCGCTGGCGCGTCGAGACCGACCCCGAGCGGGTCGAGCGGGATCTGACCTGTCTCGTCCTCACCCTCGTCGAGCTCGTACGCCAGCTGGTGGAGCGGCAGTGCGTGCGGCGGATGGACCAGGGGGACCTGTCCGACGAGCAGATCGAGACGCTGGGGCTGACCCTGATGCGCCTCGAAGAGGCCATGGCCGAGCTGTGCGAGCGTTTCGACCTGTCCCCGTCCGATCTCAACCTCGACCTCGGCCCCCTGGGGACCCTTCTCCCCGTGGACTGACCGGGCCGTGGACCGACCGGGCTCGCGGCGCCGGTCCGGGCCCGGCCGGCCGCGGTCGCGCGGCTCCCCCGGGCACGTCCCGCGACCGCCCCCGGGCGCGGCTAGCCCCAGTGGGGCGGACGGTCCTCCAGGAACCGGGCGTCGTCGTCCGGCTCCCGCCAGTCGCCCCACCCCAGGTCGGTGTCGTCGCTGGTCTGGTCGGGCAGGATAGGCGGCCCGTCGTCGGAGAGGTCGACGGGGCGCAGGTCGTCAGGCTCATGCGATGTCACGCCTCCATGCTAGCCACCGTGACGGTGAGTCATTTCTCCATCGGGTGCAAGGCGTGTCTCCCCCTCGGCGGAAAGCCCGCCACCGTAGCCCCGCAGCGCCAAGGACAGCCGGGGGGTCCGGCGGGTACGATGCGGATGCAGTGTCAGCTACCCCCCGTGAGGCGGCCATGGCAACGCCATCAGGATGGCGGCGAGACGGCAATCTCCCCAACGAGCTAACCAGCTTCGTGGGACGCACCAGGTTGCTGACCACCCTCAGGCAGCGGCTCCGCGAGCATCGCCTGGTCACGGTGACCGGCATCGGCGGTGTCGGCAAGTCCCGCACGGCGTTGCGCATCGCGCACCTGATGCGCGGCCAGTTCAAGGACGGCGTGTGGTTCGCCGACCTGGCCCGGTTGCAGGACTCGGGGATGGTCAGGCACACGATCACCTCGGCGCTCGGGATCGCCGACCAGTCCTCCCGCTCGGCGGACGAGACGCTGGTCGAGTGGCTGGGCGACCGCGAGATCCTGCTGATCATCGATACGTGCGAGCATCTGGTCGACGCCTGCGCCGCGCTCTTCGAGGATCTGCTGAGCAACGCCAGGGGCCTGACCATCCTGGCGACCAGCCGCCAGTCGCTGAACGCCAGGGGCGAGCACACGGTCACCATCCCACCGCTGACCGTCCCCGGCGACTCGCCCGGAGAAGACGTCTTCAGCAACGAGGCGGTGCAGCTCTTCACCGCGCGGGCGGGCGCGGTGGTGCCCAACTTCATGCTGGACGAGCAGAACATCGGCCCCGTGGCCGAGCTCTGCCGCCGCCTGGACGGCATCCCGCTCGCCATCGAGCTGGCCGCGGTCCGGATGCGGGCGCTGTCGGTGGAGCAGATCCTCGGCCTGCTGGCCGACCGGTTCAGCCTGCTCGCCGGCGCCAGCCGTACGGCGCTGCCCCGCCACCAGACGCTGCGCGCCGCGATCGGCTGGAGCCACGAGCTGTGCGAGCCCGCGGAGCGGCTCCTGTGGGCCCGGCTGTCGGTCTTCGCCGGCGACTTCGAGCTGGACGCCGCCCGCTACGTCTGCTCCGGGGAGAGCCTGCCCGCCGAGGATGTCATGGACCTCGTCGCCAGCCTGGTGGAGAAGTCCATCCTGCTGAGCGACGGCACACCCTCGGGACACCGCTACCGGCTGATCGACACCCTGCGCCAGTACGGTGAGGAGTGGCTGGAGAAGCTCGGCGAGACCGCCGCCGTCCGGGAGCGGCACCGCGACTACTACCTGCAGCTCGCCACGAGGAGCGAGGAGGCCTGGTCCGGCGCCCGTCAGGTCTACTGGTACGTCCGGATGCGCCATGAGCACGACAACATCCGCGTGGCCCTGGACTACTGCCTGCGCAACCCCTCCGAGGTGCAGTCGGGGCTGAAGCTGCTGTCCTCCCTGTGGTTCATGTGGGTGGCCTGCGGGCTGGCCCGCGAGGGCAGGCTCTATCTGGAGAAGACCCTGGAGCTGACGTCCCAGCCGACTCCGGAGCGGTGCAAGGCGCTGTGGGTGCTCTCCTACATCAACAGCGCGCAGGGCAACATCTCCGGCGCCGTCGACGCGGCGGAGAAGTGCAGTTCGGACGCCGTCCGGGTGGGCGACTCCGGCGCGGTCATCCTGGCCACCAAGATGCTCGGCACGGCCGCGTTCCTCCAGGGCGACCTGCAGAAGGCCAGCGCGCTGCTCGGCGTCGCGATCGAGTTCCACAAGAGCGGCCGGGAGCTCAACCCGGGGCTGCTCCCCTCGATCGTCGAGCTGTCGATGGTGCTGCTCATGCAGAACGACCCGGCCGAGGCCGAGGTGCTGCTGCGCGACTGCATCGCGGTCTGCACCCAGCGCGGCGAGCTGTGGCTGCGCTCCTACGCCATCTACGCGCTGGCCAGCGTCCACCAGGCGATGGGCCGTGCCCCCGAGTCCATGGCCAACGCGCGCGAGGCGCTCCGGCTCAAGCGCAACTTCCACGACGTGCTCGGCATCGGCCTGGCGATCGAGGTGGTGGCCAAGCAGGCGCTGGACGACGGGCAGCCGGTGCTCGCGGCCCGGCTGATGGGCGCCGGTCAGGCGAACTGGCGCACCTTCGGGATGCCCCAGATGAACTCGCCGTTCTTCAACGCCGAGCACGACCGGTGCGTCAAGGAGTGCAAGCGCGTCCTGGGCGAGCAGGCGCACGAGGAGGCGTTCGCGCAGGGCAAGAAGCTGAATCTGGAGGAGCTGATCGAGCTCGCACTCGGCGACCAGGAGTCGGACGACCCGCTCCCCCAGATGTGATCACCGGGTGGGACGCTGCCGGGCCGCCCGCCAGGCGTCGGTGTAGCGGGAGCTGGTCAGCGAGTAGTCGACGCTGCCGCTGACCCAGAACTCCAGGCCGCGCACGTAGGCGAGCACTGCCTCCGAGCCGAGCGCCTCCAGCGAGGGGCGTACGG
This sequence comes from Streptosporangium minutum, assembly GCF_002149035.1. GTDB lineage: Bacteria > Actinomycetota > Actinomycetes > Streptosporangiales > Streptosporangiaceae > Streptosporangium > Streptosporangium minutum. The sequence goes on along the minus strand of NZ_NGFP01000135.1, from coordinate 9,154 downwards.
CCACCATGTCGGCGATGGCCTGGTTGCGCATCTCGCCGATCTCCTCCATCGCCTCCTGCCGGGAGTAGTGCCGGTGCTCGGCCAGCACGTTCACCAGGTTGTTGCGGGAGTTGCCGCTGTCGCGCTCCTTGGCGTAGGAGATGAGGTCGTTGTCCCAGACGACGACGTCGTTGGCGCTCTCGGTGATCGCGCGCATTCCGGGGTGGCGCCACTCGTCGGCGCTCAGGCTGCGGCCGCTGGCGACGTCGATGAGGGCGAAGACCGTGAGCATGGCCCCGGTCCGCCGCCGCATGAAGATGTAGTCGTCCAGGGAGGGCACCACCTCGTCCTCCCGGTTGGCCGCCTCCCACACCTGGGCGAACAGGTAGTCCTTGGTGACGTTGCGCCACCGGTCGAGCTGCTCGTCGTCGCCGTAGGCGGCGATCCTGCCCTTGATCTCCAGCAGGGACTTGGCGAACACGTCGTCGACCTCGGAGCCCGCGTCCAGATCCTCCAGGACGGCGTAGAACTGCGGCAGTGCGCGCGCGATCTCCGCGGCGCGCCTGTCCGACTCGCAGAACGCGTCGTCGAAGGCGAACAGCCACACGCACCAGTCGCTCACCAGCCGGAGGGTGTGGTGCTCGGCGTAGGGATATGTCCGGGCGGACAACCATCCGTACTTCGCCTGTCTGTAGCGCTCCACCGTCCCGGCGTCGTCCAGCATTTCCGAGTCGATGAGCCATTCGAGGGTCTCTTTGTCGACCTGCTCGACATGGGGATTGACTTCGCTCGGGAAGGGACAGAGAAGCGGAGGCAGACGGAGGGGCTGATTGAACCTGTGCGTAGCAGTAGTTCCCACCCGTCAAGAATGGCCTAACTCTGAGTGCTTTCATATATATCTGACAGTAATGACGGGTCCTAAATAAGGATTAATGTCCAAACCATTTGAGGTACTCGTCCTGGCCGAACATCCGGGCCGCGTCCGTCGCCGAGGGGCTCCCCGCGTCCGGGTCGGCGCCCGCCTCCAGGAGGGCGCGGACCACCTCGGGCTCCTTTTTGAAGACCGCGCCGGACAGCGGCGTCTGTCCCCGGTCGTTGGCCCGTCCCGGGTCGGCGCCCAGCGCGGTCAGCGCCCGGACCGTCTCCGGGTGACCGTGGTAGGCGGCGAGCATCAGCAGCGTGTCGCCCCGGTCGTTGCACAGGTCGACCGGGACCCCGGCCTCGACGTAGGCGCGGAGCTGCCCGGTCTGCCCGGTCCTGGCCAGGTCGAACAGGCGGGTCGCGAACTCCTCGAGCTCCGGGTCAGGCTGCATGGGATCCATTGTGCCCCGATAGGGTGCCCTGTGATCGCCGCGGGTAGGCGGAATTCACCGGGCACCCCACGGGTTCATGTGAAGAGACGACCGACGAAAGGCTGGAACACGGTGTTCGACCCGACGGATCTCTACCGGCTCAGCGGAGACGTCCCTGAGCTGACCGATCCGGTGCTGCTCTACCACTTCGACGGGTTCGTGGACGCGGGTGGCGCCGGACGGCTCGCCATCGGCCACCTGCTCGGCGAGCTGGAGCACCGGGTCGTCGCGACCTTTGACGTGGACCGCCTGCTCGACTACCGGTCCCGACGGCCGATCATGACCTTCGACACCGACCGGTGGGTGAGCGTGGAGAGCCCCGAGATCGCCCTCCACCTGGTCAAGGACACCACGGGCACGCCGTTCCTGCTGCTCACCGGCCCCGAGCCGGACCGCGAGTGGGAGCTGTTCACCGCCGCCCTCGGGGCGCTGGCCACCCGGCTGAAGGTGAGCAAGCTGGTCACCACCCACGGCATCCCGATGGCCGTCCCGCACACCCGCCCGCTGGGCGTCACCGGTCACGCCACCCGCCCCGAGCTCGTCACCGGCCAGACCAGCGCCTTCGGCAAGGTCCAGGTGCCCGGCAGCGTGGCCGCCCTGATCGAGTTCAGGCTCGGCGCCGAGGGTCACGACGCCCTCGGCTACGCCGTGCACGTCCCGCACTACCTGGCCCAGGCGGAGTATCCCGCGGCGGCGGTGACCGCCCTGGAGGCGGTGACCAGGAGCACCGGGCTGGTGTTCCCGCTGGAGAGCCTGCGCGAGGCCGCGGAGAGCACCGACACCGAGATCGCCGAGCAGATCGAGGCCTCCGACGAGCTGTCCACCGCGATCACCGGCCTCGAACAGCAGTATGACGCGTTCGCCGCCGGCTCCGAGCGCGAGAGCCTGATGGCGGAGCCCTCCGAGATGCCCACCGGCGACGAGCTCGCCGCCCAGTTCGAGGCCTTCCTCGCCGAACGCGACGAGCAGCGCGGTGACTGACCTGCGCGTCGGCCTCATCGGGTACGGCGTGGCCGGGGCGTTCTTCCACGCCCCGCTGGTCGCCGCGACCCCGGGGCTGAGCCTGTCGGCCGTGGTGACCGGCAACCCCGGGCGCGCGGCCGAGGTCCGGGAGAAGTACGGCGCGCGGGCGGTGGGCGACGCCGCCGAGCTGTGGGACTCCAGCGACCTGATCGTGGTCGCCTCCCCCAACCGGACCCACGTCCCGCTGGCCGAGGCCGCCCTGAAGGCCGGCCTGCCCGTGGTGGTGGACAAGCCGCTGGCGGCGACCGCGGCGCAGGCCCGCGACCTGGTACGACTGGCGGGCGATCTCGGCCTGATGCTGACCGTGTTCCAGAACCGGCGCTGGGACGGCGACTTCCTGACGGCCGAGCGGCTGGTCTCCTCCGGGGAGCTGGGCACGGTGAGCCGGCTGGAGTCGCGGTTCGAGCGCTGGCGGCCCACCCCCAAGGGCGGCTGGCGCGAGCTCGGCGGCGCCGAGGAGATCGGCGGCCTCCTCTACGACCTCGGCAGCCATCTGGTCGACCAGGCTCTGCGCCTGCTCGGCCCGGTCACCCACGTCTACGCCGAGTCCGACATCCGCCGTCCCGGGGTCGCCTCCGACGACGACACCTTCATCGCCCTGACCCATGCCGGCGGCGCCCGCTCCCACCTGTGGGCCAGCGCGGTCGCGCCCCGGCTCGGCCCCCGCTTCCGGATCCTGGGCTCGCAGGCCGGCTACGTGAAACACGGCCTGGACGTCCAGGAGGACCAGCTGCGCGCCGGTCTCACCCCGGACTCCCCAGGTTTCGGCGAGGAGCCGCGGGAGCGGTGGGGCACCCTGGGCACCGACGAGACGGGCCGCCCCGTCCGCACCGAACCGGGCGCCTACGCCGGCTTCTACAGGGCGGTGGCGGCGAGCCTCCGTGACGGCGCCCCGCCGCCGGTGGACCCCGGAGAGGTGGTCGAGGCCCTCACCGTCCTGGAGGCCGCCCGCCGGTCGGCCGCCGAGCGCCGGGTCGTCGCCCTCTGAGACCCGCGAGGGACCGAGATCCCTCGCGGGCGACGTCAGTCGCGCAGGCGGGAGCGGAGCGCCTGGGAGTCGGCCTCGGTCCAGCCCTGGGAGGCGAGCCACGGCAGGGGCCCGCCGAAACGGTCGTCGAGGACGTGGAGGAACTGCTCGATGTACTCCGGGCGCGGCCGGTGGTCGTCGGCCGGGCGGGAGTCGAGGTCGTCGCGGTAGGTGGGGCTGGAGCGCAGGCGGGCCAGGATGCCCTCCAGTCGCTCGCCGGTGGCCGTGTAGTCGGCGACGATCGCCTCCCGGGTGGCCCCGGCGACTTCGAGGGCCAGGGCGCAGACGACGCCGGTGCGGTCCTTGCCCGCCGCGCAGTGCACGACGGCGGCGCCATCGTCGCTGGCCATGACGCGCAGGGCGGCCAGCACCGAGTCGGGGCGGTCGCGCAGGTAGGAGTAGTAGAAGCCGGTCACCCTGAGCTCGGCGAGATCCTCCTCCTCGACCCGCTCCTGCCAGGGCAGCACCTTGTCGGCGTCGATCGTGTCGGCCTCGACGTCGGTGTGCCTGCCCCCCTCGGCGAACAGGGTGTGGTGGTGGATGCTCACCTCCGGCACGGTCGTGAGCGGCCCGGGGCCCTCCAGGGACACCTCGGCGCCGGAGCGCAGGTCGACGACGTGGCGGAGCTTCAGCTCGCCGACGAGCAGCTCGATGTCGCGCTCCGTCAGTCCCTGCAGGTTGTCCGACCGGTAGACCCGGCCGGAGCGCGTGGTCCCGCCGTCCACCGTGGCGAGCCCGCCGAGGTCGCGCACGTTGACGGCACCTTCAAGATCAATCCATCGCGTGAAGTCGTTCATCACTCATGAGCCTATACGGCGTGGTATGGCCGCGCAGTTAACGCCGGGTGCTCATTGCCGCAACGGCGACGCCCGCGTCGCGCGGGCCACGGCTGAGGACGGACGCCCGGCGCCGTGACCTTGACACCCCCGCCGGACGCCCGGCGCCGCGACCGGTGACGCCCCCGCCGGGGCACGCGGTCGCGGCCGGGCCGGCTCACTCCCCCGCGCGGCGCAGGAGTTCGAGGGTGCGGCCCATCCCGGCCTGGTTGCCCAGGCTCCGGTAGATGTCCTGGGCCTGTCTGAGCGGGGAGACCGCCGCCGCGTGGTCGCCCGCCTCCAGGTGCGCCTCGCCGAGGTAGCGCAGGCTCCGGGCCATCCACCAGCGGTCGCCCAGCTCCTCGAAGGCGTGCACGGCCCGCTCCAGCGCCTCCCGCGCCTCCCGGGTACGGCCCAGCCGGCTGTGGGCGCGTCCCGCCGACAGCTCGCTCCGGGCCACGCCCCAGGAGTCGCCGAGGGCGGCCAGCATCTCCGTGGCCCGTCGTACGTAGGTCAGCTCGCGGAGCCCGTCGGCGGGGTTGCCGACCTCACCGGCCGCGCGCAGGCACCTGGCCTCCTCCCAGAGCTCCCCTCTGAGCCGGAACGTCTCCGCCGCCCGGTCCAGGCTGAAACCGGCCCGCGTGAAGTCCTCCGCGGCGGCCCTGGTCTCCCCCTGGGCGTGCAGCGTTCGCGCGATCGCGCCGAGCACCTCCCCGTAGGCGCGCAGGGTCTGCGCCTCGGAGTAGCGGTTGCGGTCGTGCTTGAACACCCGCAGGGCGTCCTCCAGCAGCTTCCTGGCCTGCTCGGGTCTGCGCTGGGCGAGCCGGAGCTCGGCTAGGTTGCGCTGCGTCCTGGCCGACCACCAGCGGTCCTCCTCCCCCTTGAAGGCCGTGATCGCCTCAAGGAGGTAGCCCTGGCCCTGGTCGAGGTTGCCGTCGCTGAACAGGGCCATGCCGACCGCCCGCATCGCCCGCGCGGACCACCAGGACTCGCCCAGGTCGGTGAAGATCTCCAGCGCGCGCTCGGCGTCCGCCCTGGCGACCTCGTGGCTGCCCTGCCCGCCGCTCACCGCCGCCCGGTCCAGCAGCGCGATGCCCAGGGCCCGCCGGTCGTCCATGTGGGCCGCCGCCTCGCACACGATCTCGGCGACCGACCGCCAGTCGGACCAGTAGGCCCGCAGGGAGTGGCAGAGCGAGCAGAAGGCGCGGCCCAGGCCCCAGGCCAGGTCCCACATCTCCAGGGCGCGGGCCTGGTTGATCATGGCGACCATGGTCAGCCGCTCGGCGTTGAGCCAGTCGGCCGCCGACGCCTGGGCGACGGTCGTGGTCGCCGGGTCGGCGTTCCTGCCGCTGCGGCCCCAGTCCTGGGGCCAGCGGGCCATGGCCGCGGTCTCGGCCCGGCGGCGGTAGCCGGACAGGACCCGTTCGATGGCCGCCCTGCGGTGATCGTCGTCCTCGTCGGAGACGGCCAGCTCGTGGGCGAAGATGCGGACCAGGTCGTGCAGCCGGTAGCGCATCACGCCGGAGAAGTCGACGCCCGAGCACTCGGCGAGCTGGGTGTCGATGAGCGCCTCGAGCTGGTCGGCCCCGTCCAGCTCGGAGGCGGCCAGCAGCTCCCCCGCCACCCAGCCGGGCACGTCGGGGGCGGTGAGGAGGCTGAGCAGGCGCAGCAGGCGGCGCTGGAGGCCGGTGCAGTCGTCGTAGCTGAGCTGGAGCGAGGCGCGCACGCTCTTGTCGAGCCTGCGGGCGAGTTCGAGGTGGTCCAGGCGGCGGCGCTCGTCCCTCAGCCGGTCGGCGAGCTCGCGCAGGGTCCAGTTCTCCCGGGTCGCCAGACGGCCGCCGCAGATGCTGATGGCCAGCGGCAGGTGGTCGCACATCCGGACGATCTCCCGGGCCGACTCCAGGTCGGCGGCGACCCGGTCGTCCCCGGCCAGCCGGGCCAGCAGTTCCACGCCCTGCGCCTCGCTGAACACCGAGAGCTGCCTGTCGTAGGTGTTGAGCAGGAACAGCGGCTGCCGCGAAGTGATCATGACCGCGCATCCCGGCTCGGCCGGGATCAGGTCCTTGACCTGGTCTCCGTCCTGGGCGTTGTCCAGGCCGATCAGGATGCGCTTTCCCTTGGTCCACGTCAGCCAGAGCTTGCGCAGCTCGGCCGGGCCGCCGGGGTCGGTGGTGAGCCGCACCCCCAGCGCCCGCAGGAAGCCGATCAGCACCTCCTCGGGCTGGATCGGCGCCTCCACCGCGCCGCGCAGGTCGGCGTAGAGGCGTCCGTCGGGGAAGCGGTCGGCGACCTCGTGCCCGAACCTGGCGATGAGCATGGATTTGCCCACCCCGCCCCTGCCGTAGACCGAGACGACCAGCGGCGCGTTGTCCTCGTCGCTACCACGGGCGCGGTGGTGCCCGGCGAACACCCGGCGCAGCTCCGCCAGCGACTCGGTCCGCCCGGTGAAGTGCGCGGAGACCGGGGGCCACTGGTCGGGCGGGCGCCAGGACGGGCCGTCTCCCGCGGGCTTCTCCGCCCGGCTGCCGGCGGTCGCCCAGGTGAGCAGGCCGACCAGGAGGGCTGCGAGCACGGTGACGCCGACCTTGGCCTCGGTGGGCAGGTCCCAGACGTCCAGCGACGTGGCCAGGATGCTGGCCGCCGCGGCGGCGATGCCCGCCGCGGCGGGGGCCGCCAGCGAGATCGACCGCCTCGACGGTCGCGGACCACGATGATCAGGCACGTTTGACGGCCCGGGCATCCACACCCCTCGGAGAGAACCGCGGCACGCCCGCGGCCCCCCGACCCAGCCGACGTGTCTCAAGATTGATTCAACCAGACGCCCGGCCGGCGGTGGCGGGGTACGGCGGGCCCGCCGTACCCCGCCACCGCCCTTCCGGGAGTTCTGCGGCCTTCCGCAGTGCCCTCTACAGGCCGATCACGTGACAGGTGGCCTTGGCGGTCTTGGACGGGTCGCTCTCGGAGGTGGCGGTCAGCGTGACCTTGGCCAGGCGGCTGCCCCCGGAGGCCCGCTGGGCCTTGACGTCCACCAGTGCCTGCTTGCCGAAGCCGGCGGTGGCGAGCCGGTTGGGCACGGAGGCCGTCCAGCCGCCGCCCTCGACGGTGGCCGACAGCCGGTAGACGTCGCTCTTGAGGTAGGCGCTCACGTCCTCGGGGTGCTGCCCCTGGGCGGGAGCGGACCTGCCGGTGTTGAACAGCGGGAACCGGCAGGAGGACAGGCCCTTGCCGTCGGGGATCCCGGCGGCGGGCAGCAGCTTCACGCCGCGCTTCTGCGGCCCGGCGCCGTCCAGGGAGCGGACGGCCACCGTGTAGGACAGGATGCCCTTGCGGTCACGCTGCAGGTCGAGGACGTAGAAGTGGAGCCTGTTGGCCTCGTCCACGTACTCGAACTCGGACCCGGAGTCGGCGCCCGCGTGGAACAGGGCGTCCGACAGCTGGCGGTAGTCGCCGATCGTGATGGGCACGGCGGTGCCGTCGGGCAGGACGTAGTCGGTCATGCCGATGTCCTGGGGGTTGGCGTCGACGACCCACTCGAAGGGCGCGCGGTCCTGGTTCTTGGTCTTGGCCAGCAGCACGCCGGAGTCGGGGGTGAAGGAGTCGGCGCCCATCCGGTCGACGACCTCGACGGTGTAGTTGTCGTAGCCGCCGCCGTCGCAGAGCGGGTCGGTCGCGACGGCGCAGGCGGGGCTCCGGTCGCCGTCGCCGAAGGCGATGTTGACCCCGGACAGGCCGGTCGGTCCCGGCTGGGCCACCCGGGCGGTCACCTTGGCCACGACGAGACCGGAGTCGGCCAGCGCCCCGCGGGACAGGCGCAGCACGTTCTGCTCGTCCACCATCTCAAGCTTGATCTTGTTGCGGAGCATGTGCTGAGCGCCCATGGAACCGCCGCCGGTGGGCGGGATCATCCAGCGGCTGTGCGGGCCGCCCGGGCCGTTGAAGCTGCCCCGGCTGAGCATCTCCCAGATACCGGTGTAGGCCCGGCGCGGCGGCACCCCGAACGGGTTGTTGTAGTTGTCGCCGATGCCGAGGATGTGGCTGAGCTCGTGGGCGTAGACGCCCTGACCGGAGCTCTCGGCCTGGGTGGACGATCCGCCTCCGGCGTTGGGCCAGATGGAGGAGGCCGAGGCCCAGGAGGTCCACTCCACGTACCGGGTCGCGGCCCAGTTGGGCAGGGCGGGGTCCGGTGGGCCGAAGTCGTCGGTCACCGCCTCCTTGGCCGGGAACTTGATCGGCCCGAACTCCTGCCAGGTGGCCGACTCGTCCTGGCCTGCGCTCAGGAAGAAGACGAAGTCGAACCCGGCGGGGATCTCCGGACCTTCGGCGCCGACCCACGCGGCCCGCCCGTCGGTCCTGATGTTCTTGTTGCAGCTGTCGCCCGCCGGGCAGCCGGTGCCCGCCTGGAACTCCATGGCGTACTCGTGGGACTTGCCCGGCATCTGGTACGGGCCGAAGGCGGTCAGGTCGACGCCGTAACGGCCCCCGGAGTCCTCCATCCAGTACTCGTGGATGGTGTGGCCGCGGTTGAGCTGGTTGGGGGTGTTGAGGAAGTCCTTGTAGAACCCGGCGACCTGCTCGCGTGGGATGTCGTGGGCCTCGGCGCTGGGGTTCTTGAAGACGGTCGACCCCTGGGGCTGGGTGACCACGAACGGCTGGTTGGGGTAGTCGAGCAGGACCAGCGCGCCGCGGAAGGTGCGCTTGGAACCCTTGACCGCGGGATCGGCCCAGCTGGTGCCCGGCGGCTTCTTGTAGTCGGCCCACGTCATGTGGTCCGGGTTCTTCCAGTTCTGCGGGTCGATCTCAAATGTCGCACCGGCGGGCCGCGCCGTGGTGTGTTTTCCTACACCTGACAGATGACCTTCCTACAGAAGATGATTGATCGCTGCTAAAACGATCTATAGCGTCATTTGTCGTGACTCGACCCCCCAGGTTACTGAAAGCACTGATCGCAGCGGTGGTGC
>NZ_NGFP01000134.1 GCF_002149035.1 Streptosporangium minutum | reverse complement strand
GCGCTGGAAGGTCTAGGACCGCGTCCAGGGGCGGCCTGCCGGAGGGCTACCGCGCGGGAAGAGGTGACACGGGCATCGGGCGGCGACCGGAGGTCTTTGCCGGGTTCAGTCCACTTCATTGAGATTGGACTAGGACATATGCCATACAGGCTCCCTATCGTGGCCCCATGCATCCCCGGCTTGACGACGATCTCGCCCGCCTGCCCGCGCTGCTCGACGAGACGCGGGCCAGGGCCGTACGGCTTCTCGCCGGGCTCGGCCACCGGCCGGTCGCGCAGGCGCCCGCGGTCCACCGGCCCGCGCCCCTGCCGGTGGACGGTTCGGGGCTGGCGGGGGCGTTGGAGACGTTCACCCGGCGCTGGGAGCCCGGCTTCTCCGCCGGCGCCGGACCCCGGTACCTGGGATTCGTCACGGGCGGCGCGACCCCCGCCTCCCTGGCGGGCGACTGGCTGACCGGCACGCTGGACCAGAACCCCACTTCCGGCCTGGACTCCACTGCCCCCGACCTCGAACGGGAGACGGCCGCCTGGCTGCGCGAGCTGTTCGGCCTGTCCCCCGAGCACGAGGGCGCCTTCGTCAGCGGCGCGACGATGTCCAACTTCACGGGCCTGGCGATCGCCAGGGAATGGCTGGGCGAGCGGCTCGGCGTCTCGGTCGCCGAGCAGGGAGCGGCCGCGCTCGGCCCGGTCCACGTGCTCTCCGGAAGCCCCCACTCCAGCATCGGCAAGGCGCTGGCGATGCTGGGGCTGGGACGTTCGGCGATCCGCGGGGTCGACCGCCTGCCGGGCAGGGAGGCCGTCGACGTCGGCCGTCTCGCGCAGGCGCTGGAATCCCTGGACGGGACACCGGCGATCGTCGTGGCCAACGCGGGCACGGTCGACACGGTCGACTTCGACGATCTCCGCGCGCTGGCCGCCCTGCGCGAGCGCCACCCCTTCTGGCTGCACGTGGACGCGGCGTTCGGGGCTTTCGCCGCGCTCTCCCCAGAGCACGCGCACCTCACCGACGGGCTCGACGAGGCCGATTCGGTCTGCGTGGACCTGCACAAGTGGCTCAACGTCCCCTACGACAGCGCGATCCAGTTCACCCGCCGCCGGGACCTCCAGGCACGCGTCTTCCAGAACTCCGCCGCCTATCTCGGACCGCTGGGCGACGACCCCGATTTCGTGCACCTGACGCCGGAGAACTCACGGCGTCTCCGGGCGCTTCCGGCGTGGTTCACCCTCGCCGCGTACGGGCGCGACGGTCACGCGGAGATCGTGCGGCGCGACATCGCCCTCGCCGCCCGGCTCGGGGAACGGATCGCCGCCATGCCCGCGTACCGCCTGCTCGCCCCCGTCCGGCTCAACGTGGTCTGCTTCACCCTCGCCTCCTCCCCCGAGCGCGTCGGGGAGCTGACCTCGGCGATCACCGAATCCGGCGAGGCGTTCCTCACCCGGACCGTCTACGACGGCGTGCCCGCGCTGCGCGCCGCCTTCTGCAACTGGCGCACCACCGAAGCCGACGTCGAGCGTGTCGCGAAGGCGCTGGAAAGGTCCGCGCTCCAGGGACCGCCCGGCCGGTCATGAGCGGGAGCGGCCGGGTTTCGCCCCCGGTCACGCCGGCACGCGGAAGGCCCGGCGGTAGGCCGAGGGCGAGGTGCGCATCGCCCTGGTGAAGTGATGGCGGAAGGTCACCGGACTGTCGAAGCCGACCGAGAGCGCGACCTCCTCGATCGGGGCGGCCGTGGACTCCAGCACCGCCAGGCTGGCCGCGATCCGCTGGGCGATCACCCAGCGCAGCGGGCTGGTGCCGGTCTGGCGGGCGAAGTGCCTGATGAAGGTCCGCTGCGACATGTGGGCGACCTTGGCCAGCCCGGCCACCGTGATCGGCTCGGCCAGATGGTCCAGCGCCCAGGCCATCGCGGTGGCCACCGCGTCGCCGTCCTCCACAGGGGTGACCGCCGCCTGGATGAACTGCGCCTGCCCGCCCTCCCGGTGCGGCGGGATGACCAGCCTGCGCGCGACCGAGTTGGCCACGCCCGGCCCGTGGTCCTTCCGGACCAGATGGACCAGCAGGTCCAGCCCGGCCGCGCTGCCCGCGCTGGTCAGCACGTCGTCACCGTCCACGTAGAGCACATCCGGGTTGACCCTGACCCGCGGAAACCGGTGTTGCAGCAGCTCGGCGTACTTCCAGTGGGTGGTCGCCTCCCGGCCGTCCAGCAGCCCGGCCTCGGCCAGCGCGAACGCCCCCGAACAGATCGACACGATCCTCGCCCCCCGGGCGTGCGCCGCCCGCAGCGCCGCGACCAGTTCCGGCGACACCCTGCCGGACACGTCCGCCACCCCGGGCACGATCACCGTGTCCGCCCCGGCCACGGCTCCGAGCCCGTACTCGGCGCGCATCGTGAACCCCCCGACGATCCGCAGGTCGGCGGGGGTCTCGGCGCAGACCCTGAGCTCGTACCAGGGCACGTCCAGCTCGGGCCGGGGGATACCGAAGATCTCCACGACACAGCCCAGCTCGAACGGCGACATGCCGTCGAAGGCGAGCACGGACACGGCGTGGTGGGCGGCGCGGAGCTCCGGCGGCGGGATCAGCATGGCGAGATCTTAGCGATACGGGACATTCACGCCACTGTTGGGCCGCAGGCCGGGACCGGCACCATTTGTCCTGTCACCTTGTCCCGTCGCCCTGTCCCGTCACCGCCGAACACGATCGAAAGGCCATCGAGATGACCGTCACCATCGCAGCCCCCTCCGCCGTCACGGCGGTCCCCGCCGCCGGCAACGCCGCCGCGCTCGACCACTTCGCCGGCCGTCTGGCGTTCGAGACCGACGTGTCCGACGTGGCCGCCGACCTCGCCGCCAAGGCTCCGGGAATCATCGTGGTCGACTCGCGCAACCTGGAGAGCTGGGAGCAGGGCCACGTCAGGGGGGCCGTACACCTGCCCACCGCCGAGATCGCCGCCCGTGCCGCCGACGTGATCCCGGCGGGCGCGACCGTGGTGACCTACTGCTGGGGGCCCGGCTGCAACGGCGCCACCCGCGCCGCCCTGGAGTTCGCCAAGCTCGGCTACCCGGTCAAGGAGATGATCGGCGGCTTCGAGTACTGGGTGCGCGAGGGCTTCACGACCGAGACCTCGGCCGGGGTCTCCCGGCGCGGGATCGACCCGCTGACCGCCCCGGCCTCCGGCATCGCCTGCGCCTGCTGAGCGCCCGGCCGCCGGCCGGGTCATCGACGAGCTGATCCGCGAACTCCTGTCCGGCGTCGGGGGAACGGCCGGATCTCCACGGTCGAGATGCGCCGGCGGGTTGGACACGCCGTCCGCGCCGGAGGCTCGGCGGTCGCAGTGGCTGGCAGCGCTTGGGCCGAGGGCATGCGTCAGCCGCGGATCGTCGCGGTGAAGATGCGGGCAAGCTGATGATCGATCAAGGCCACAGCCTCTTCGGGAGTCCGCTGTCCGAGCAGGACGGTTGCCTGGATCCCGTCGGCGCCCGCCACCAGGAACGTGGCCTCGGCCGCGGCGTCGACGTCCCGTGACACCTGGCCGAGCTCCTGACCTTGCGCGATCAGCCCTGCGACCAGGTTCTCCAGCGCGTGCGGCGCGGCGCGGGCGACCTTGCCCAGGACGGGATCGGCCAGGAAGCGGACGAAGTAGGCGGCGTACACCAGGTGCCGGTTGCGCCGTTCCGCATCCAGCGGGAGCAGCTCCAGCAGCACTCCCCGTACGACCGCGTGCATGCCGGGCGCTCCGCCGAGCGTCGCGAGGCGTTCGCGGGCCCGCTGTTCGGCGTCGTCGTTGAGGATCTCCAGCGCGCCGAGCAGCAGCTCGTCGCGGGTGCCGAAGTAGTACTGCAGCAGCCGGGCCGAGACCCCGGCCTCGGTGGCGACCTGTCTCAAGGTGACGTCCTCCAGGCCACCGCGGGCGGCCAGGCGCCAGACGGCTTCTGCGATCTGGCGGCGGCGCCGGTCGTGGTCCACCTGTCTTGGCATGTCGTCCGCTCCCCGCGACTCGTCTGTGGTGCGATCGTACCAAGACGGATGTTATGGTTCGATCGCACCATAAAAATACGGCGGGCGTGCCCGTACCCGCCGTCACGGCCGTTCGAGGGCGACGGGAGAAGGAGCGCACATGAAGCACGTCACCGTGTCGATCATCGGCATGCTGCTGCTGCTGGTCCTGGGAGCACAGGGCGCCATCCGGCTGCTGGCCGACCACGACAACGCCGGGCTGCTCGCCTGGCTGCCCGGCGGGTTCGCGGTGTGGCTGGCCTGTTATGCGGTGGCCGCCGTCGCCGGAGCGCTCCTGGCCGGCTGGGGCGGCAAGAAGACCAGGCGGGGCAGCCACGGGCAGTGACCGGTCGCACACGAGTGGCGGCCGGGATCCTCGCCGCGCCGGCGAGCGTGCCGGTGCTCGCGGCGGGCGCTCTCCCTGCGCAGGCCGGCGATATCTCCGGCCTGCCGGTGCTTCCAGCCCTTCTTGTGCCGCAGCGCTCGGCGGGCCCTTCCGGCCCGCCGCCGTCCTCCGGCGGGCAGGCGCTCACCCCGGGTCCGGCAGGCCCATCGACGCGAGCCTGGCCGGGGCGATCACGATCGCGATCTCTGCGATCCGGCCGTCGACGACGGTGAACGCGATGACCGAGAGCGGGGCCCCGTCCTCGCGCCAGGACACGATCCCGGGAAGGCCGTTGACGAGCACCGCTCGCCCCCGCGCGGCTGCGCCGGCGGACAGCCGCGCGCCGGCGGCGACCTCGGTGGCGCCGAGGGTGACGACCACACCGCCGGGGGTGTCGACGGTCAGCCTCACCTCGGGGTCGAGCACGCGCAGCAGCCCCTCGAAATCGCCGCCGCGGGCCGCCGCCAGGAAGGCCTGGACCACCTCCCGCTGCTCCCGGCCAACAGCCGCCGGCCGCCCGGTCTCCCGCACCTTCCTGCGGGCCCGGCTGGCGAGCATCTTGGCGGCGTCGGTGGACCTGCCGAGGATCTGGCCGATCTCGTCGAACGGCACCGCGAACAGGTCGTGCAGCACGAACGCCAGCCGCTCACCCGGCCCGAGCGACTCCAGGACGACCAGGAGCGCGAGCCCCACCGAGTCGGCGAGCGCCACGTCGTCCTCCGGCGCGGGGCCGTCGTCGAGCGTCACGACGAGCTCGGGCAGCCGGTCGTCGTAGGACGCCTCGGGGTGGGCCTGGCGCGATCGCAGGACGTCCAGGCTGATCCGGCCGACCACCGTGGTCAGCCAGCCGGCGAGGTTGTGGATGGTCGCCGCGTCCTGGCGGGAGAGCCGCAGCCAGGCCTCCTGGACCGCGTCCTCGGCGTCGGCGTGCGACCCGAGCATGCGGTAGGCGACCGCGCGCAGCCGGCCGCGCTGGGCCTCGAACGCCTCGGCCACCGAGTCCGTCGAGCTGGTGTCGGACATGTTGTTACCTTCCTCGGATCCGCTCCGTCATAGGTGATGACGGGCCCGGACGGGCACAGGTAACCGATGAAGGAGCAGGACCGATGGAAGCACGTACGAAGAGCCCGGCGAACGCCGACGTGATGACGGCGATCCAGGGCCTTTACAAGGCCATGTACTCCGGCGGCGTCGACCCGCGCGTGCAGGAGCTGGTCCACCTGCGGGCCAGCCAGATCAACGGCTGCAGCCCGTGCGTGTTCGCCGGGATCGCGTCGGCCAAGAAGCACGGAGAGACCGACGAGCGGCTGCACAACGTGGTCACGTGGCGCGAGACGCCCTTCTTCAGCGAGGGAGAGCGGGCAGCGCTCGCGCTGACCGAGGCCGCGACCCGGATCCAGGACGGCGCGCCGGGCGTCACCGACGAGATCTGGGAGGCCGCCGCCACCCACTTCGACGAGAAGCAGCTGTCGGCGATCACCCTGAACATCGCGCTGACCAACTTCTTCAACCGGATCAACCACACGATCCGGGAGCAGGCCGGCAAGACCTGGTGAGCCGGGCGGGACGCCATCCCTTGATCACCCGGAGGCCGCGCCTCCCCGCGATCAGGGATGGCGTCCGGCGACCGAGACGCCGAGAGCGCGAGCCGGACGCCCCTGAAGGGGGTGGCCATCAGTCGGGGGCGATGGGAGCGAACACCGCGGTGATGTGCCGGCGGTTCGCCTGCGCGAGATCACCGGCCGGCACGATCTCCGACTGTCGGTGATGAAGCGCCTCGCACCTGATCTGTTGTCGGTGCTGCCGTGTAGCGTGCGGCCGGTGGACGAGACATCGAGAACGCGAGAGGTCGTGCGCGTTTACATTGACAGCGCCGAACAGCGCGACTGGCCACGGCTCGGCGATCTGCTGACCGAAGACATGGTGTACGAGATGCCGCAGACCCGTGAGCGGATCCGCGGCAGGTCGGCTTTCATCCAGTTCAACAGGGAATACCCCGGGGACTGGCATCTCCGGGTGCGTCGCATCGTCGCCGACGGCCGCCATGCGGCGGCGTGGATCGACGCACGCGTCGGTACCGAGCACCAAGACGCCTGTGTGTGGTTCGAGCTCTCCGACGACGGGCTGATCACTCGGGTCGTCGACTACTGGCCGGAGTCGTATGATCCGCCGTCGGGCCGCGAGCATCTGGTGGAGCGTTGGTAGGGCCGCCCCCCGAATGACGCCCCGGGTGGGACCGCTCATATCCGGCCCACGGGTGCCGGTCTTGTCGCACCGCGACAGCTTCGACGTGTCACCGCCCGTCCCGCCGACGAGAGACACCGTCAAGAACCGTGCGATGAGCCGCCCGACCGTTGATGAGCCGGGTCTCACCATGGACCCGAAGCCGGCCGCCCGCCGCGCCGCCCCGAGATGCTCCCCTCCGGTCGGCGGATGAGCCGAACGCCGGAGCGGGGAAACGGCACCTGGCCGCTTCCCCACCCTGACCTGCTATTTTCCGCCTGGAGGCGGCTGTCTTCAGCTGCAGCCGCTGGTGGAGCCGCAGCCCTCGCAGACGTAGCAGCTACCGGCGGGCCGCATCTTGGTGCCGCAGGTCATGCAGAGCGGCGCGTCGGCGGTGCGGCCCTGGTGGGACTCCAGGGAGCCGCCCCGCTCCGGCGCGGCCACGGCCACGGCCTCCGGGCGGGGCTGGGGCTGGGGCTGCTCGATCGGCGCCGAGGTGGCCAGCTCGGCGATGACCTCGTCGGTGTGGATCGGGGCCGGGTCCTCCCCGCGCTGCTGGGCGGCGCGCTCGGAGGCGGAGAAGATGCCGAGGGCGGCCCGGTCGTCGTAGGGCAGGTGGTCCAGGGCCAGACGGCGGAAGATGTAGTCCATCACCGAGGCGGCCATGCGGATGTCCGGGTCGTCGGTCATGCCGGCCGGGTCGAAGCGCATGTTGACGAACTTGCTGACGTAGGTCTCCAGCGGCACGCCGTACTGCAGGCCGATGGAGATGGCCACGGAGAAGGCGTCCATCACGCCGGCGAGGGTGGAGCCCTGCTTGGACATCTTCAGGAAGACCTCGCCGAGACCGTCGTCGGGGTAGGACGAGGCGGTCATGTAGCCCTTGGCGCCCCCCACGGTGAAGCGGGTGGTGGTGCTGGGGCGCTGGTTCGGCATCCGCCGCCGGGTCGGGCGGCTGATCTCCACGACCTGGATCTCCGGCTCGGCGGCCTTCTCCTCGGCCTTCTTGTCGCTCTTCTTGCCCGCGACCGAGAGCGGCTGGCCGACCTTGCAGTTGTCGCGGTAGACGGCCAGGGCCTTCAGCCCGAGCTTCCAGCCTTCCATGTAGACCTGCTCGATGTCCTCGACCGTCGCCGCCTCGGGCAGGTTGACCGTCTTGGAGATGGCGCCGGACAGGAACGGCTGGGCGGCGGCCATCATGCGCACGTGCCCCATCGGGGCGATCGCCCGCTCGCCCATCGCGCAGTCGAACACCTCGTAGTGCTCGGGCTTGAGACCGGGGGCGTCCACGACGTGGCTGTTGGCCGCGATGTATTCGACGATCGCCTCGACCTGCTCCTCGGGGTAGCCCAGCTGCCGCAGCGCGCGCGGGATCGTCTGGTTGACGATCTGCATGGAGCCGCCGCCGACGAGCTTCTTGAACTTGACCAGGGCCAGGTCGGGCTCGATTCCGGTGGTGTCGCAGTCCATCATCAGGCCGATGGTGCCGGTCGGGGCGAGCAGCGAGGCCTGGGCGTTGCGGTAGCCGTTCCTCTCCCCCAGCTTGAGGCACTCGGTCCACTGGCGGGAGGCCTCGGCGTGGATGGCCTTGTCCATGGCGTCCAGCGTGCGCAGGTCGTCGTTCGCGGCGGCGTGCTTGCGCATGACGCGCTTGTGCGCGTCGGCGTTGCGCGCGTAGCCGTCGTACGGTCCGACGACCGCGGCCAGTTCGGCGCTGCGGCGGTAGGAGGCGCCGGTCATCAGCGAGGTGACGGCGCCGGCGATGGCCCGGCCGCCCTCGGAGTCGTAGGCGTGGCCGGTGGCCATGAGCAGCGCGCCGAGGTTGGCGTAGCCGATGCCGAGCTGGCGGTAGGCGCGGGTGGTCTGGTCGATCTTCTCCGTCGGGAAGTCGGCGAAGGTGATGGAGACGTCCATCGCGGTGATGATCAGCTCGGTGATCTTCACGAAGCTCTCGATGTCGAAGGAGTTGTCGTCCTTCAGGAACTTCATCAGGTTGATGCTGGCCAGGTTGCACGAGGAGTTGTCCAGGTGCAGGTACTCCGAGCACGGGTTGCTGGCGGTGATGCGGCCCGTCTCCGGGCTGGTGTGCCAGTCGTTGATCGTGTCGTCGTACTGGACACCGGGGTCGGCGCACTCCCACGCGGCCGTCGCCATCTTGCGGAACAGCCGCCCGGCGTCGACCTTCTCGATGACCTCGCCGGTGAGCCGGGCCCGCAGGCCGAACTCCTCGCCCTTCTCCACCGCGCGCATGAACTCGTCGGAGACGCGCACGGAGTTGTTGGCGTTCTGGTACTGGACGGAGACGATGTCCTTGCCGCCGAGGTCCATGTCGAACCCGGCGTCGCGCAGCGCGCGGACCTTGTCCTCCTCGCGCGCCTTGGTCTCGATGAACTCCTCGATGTCGGGGTGGTCCACGTCCAGGACGACCATCTTGGCCGCGCGGCGGGTCGCGCCACCGGACTTGATGGTGCCCGCGGAGGCGTCCGCGCCGCGCATGAAGGAGACCGGGCCGCTGGCCGTGCCGCCGCTGGAGAGCAGCTCCTTCGACGAGCGGATCCGGGAGAGGTTCACGCCGGAGCCCGAACCGCCCTTGAAGATCACACCCTCTTCCTTGTACCAGTCGAGGATGGACTCCATCTGGTCGTCGACGGCCAGGATGAAACAGGCGCTGACCTGCTGCGGCGAGGCGGTGCCCACGTTGAACCAGACGGGCGAGTTGAAGCTGAAGACCTGGTTGACCAGAGCGTGCTTGAGCTCGTGGTCGAAGATCTCGGCGTCCTCGTCGCCTGCGAAGTAGCCGTGCTCGACGGCGGTCCTGGTGTAGACGCCCACCACCCGGTCGATGAGCTGCTTCAGGCTCCACTCGCGCTGCGGGGTGCCGACCGCGCCGCGGAAGTATTTGGTGGTCACGATGTTGGCCGCGTTGACCGACCAGGAAACGGGGAACTCGACGTCCCGCTGCTCGAAGTTGATCGAGCCGTCCCGCCAGTTGGTCATCACGACGTCACGGCGCTCCCAGCGCACCTCGTCATAGGGATGCACTCCCGGCGTGGTGAAGACGCGCTTCATCTTCAAACCCTTGCGCAACCGCTTGCCCCCACGCGCGGCCGCGCCACCGATCGTCTCCGTCATGACTTCCCCCTTCCGGGGCTCCGTAGAGCCCTCGAGTCGGACCACATCAACGCGCCGCTCTGTCCCCCGGCGCCCGGGGTATGAATCAGTCCTGCTCGACGGAGCGTTCCGCCCGCAGCTGCTTGATCTCTGTTTCGAAATCGGCCAGGGTCTCGAAGCTCCGGTAGACCGAGGCGAACCGCAGGTAGGCCACCTCGTCCAGCTCGCGGAGCGGCCCCAGGATCGCCAGCCCGACCTCATGGGCCGCGATCTCCGCCGCTCCCGTGGCCCGGATGCTCTCCTCCACCCGCTGCCCCAGCTGGGCCAGCGAGTCCTCGCTGACCGGGCGCCCCTGGCACGCCCGCCGGACACCGGCGATCACCTTGTCCCTGAAGAACGGCTCGGTCACCCCGCTGCGCTTGCTCACCATGAGAAGAACCGTCTCCTGCGTGGTGAACCTGCGCCCGCACTCCGGGCATGTGCGCCTGCGGCGGATGGCTCCGCCGTCTTCGGTGGACCGGCTGTCGATGACCCGCGTATCAGGATGACGACAGAACGGACAGTGCACGCGTGTCGCCCCCTTGAACCGGCAAGTGGCCCACCTTCTCGTGCATTCCACGGCGTCCGCGCCAGACGCTTGCGCACGCCCCTCGAATAGTCGAGATGCGGTAATGGAAACACAATCTATGGTGAAGACCACCGATGAAGCCACTAGATGTTGTGGTCCAACGGTAGGAGGGTCGGCCCATGAACGCAAGTTGAAAGGACCCCGTCAGACGAAGTCGCTGATCAGCGCGTCACATTCGAACGAGCCGGGCGTGTCGCCCCCGCGGCGGCCCCTCAGGGGGCGGAACCTTCCGGCAGGTAGAGCCGGGTCCCGGGCCGGATCACGGAGTCGGACAGGCCGTTGAGATCCATGATCCGGCGGATCACCGCAGCGGGATCCCCGCCCTCCGTCACGGAGTCCGCGATCTCCCACAGCGTGTCACCCCCGCGCACCACGACCCACGACAGGCCCTCACGGCCCCCGCCCTCGAGCGCCGAGGCCGCGTCGATGCGCGCGCCGACCCAGAGCGCCCCCAACGTGACCAGCGTGAGCGCCGCCACCACCACGATCCTGCCCCGCCTGGTGAGCCGGAGCGGCCGGCCAGGATATCGGACGTCTCCCACGGCCCCGGGGCGCCGGGCGGGCGGGCGCCCGGCCCTCCCTGTCGTCACGGTCGTCTTCACGATGGCCCCCCAGCCCCTCGACCTGGCCGAACACATGTCGAAGAAAGATCGGCGAATCGAACACGGTGTCGATCGAACTCCCGTACGATGTTGTACACCACGTCACCGCTGATTTCGAGAATGACTCGAACAATTGTTTGAATACGATCTTCAACGGCGGTACGGTCGCTGTGTGCGACGCGAGAAATACAGACCGGGAGGCGAGGAGATCGTATGAGCGAACATGACGAGAACGTTTCGGCCGTCAGCGACCTGGCAGTGCGCAGGCGTGACTCTCTTGGCCTCACCCCCAGGCAGCGGAAGATCCTTGAGGTGATCCGCGACTCGGTGCAGCAGCGCGGCTATCCGCCCTCCATGCGAGAGATCGGCGAGGCGGTGCAGCTCACCAGCACCTCCAGCGTGTCGCACCAGCTGACGGCGTTGCAGCGCAAGGGCTACCTGCGCCGCGATCCGCACCGTCCCCGCGCGCTCGAGGTGCGCCTTCCCGGCGAGCCGGTGCTGTGGGTGGATCCCGAGTCCCGTGACGACGAGACCCCGATCAGCCGCCCGACCGCGGCCTACGTGCCGCTGGTCGGCCGGATCGCCGCCGGCGGCCCCATCCTCGCCGAGGAGAGCATCGAGGACGTCTTCGCCCTCCCCAAGCAGCTTGTCGGCGAGGGGACGCTCTTCCTGCTCCAGGTGACCGGCGACTCGATGATCGAGGCCGCCATCGCCAACGGCGACTGGGTGGTCGTCCGGCAGCAGCCCGTGGCGGACAACGGCGACGTGGTCGCCGCGATGATCGACGGCGAGGCCACGGTCAAGACCTTCAAGCGCAAGGACGGCCACGTCTGGCTCGTCCCGCACAACCCGAACTACGACCCGATCCCCGGCGACGAGGCCACCGTCCTGGGCAAGGTCGTGGCGGTTCTGCGCAAGCTCTGAGACAGCGCGCCGGAGGAGCGGGACCCCCACGGTCGGGGCCCCGCTCCTCGTCGGGCGTCTCGGCGGCGACCGCCCGCCACCACGGGACCGTCTCCGGAGGCCGTACGGCGAGGCCTTCCCCCTCAACCGGTCCCGCTCCTCCACTGCCCCGGCCTTGAACAGAATGGCATGCATTTTTCTCCCTTATCGGAGGCGCCGGAGATGCGCTGATTCTGTTTTCAGCTCGAAATAAGCTACAAGTGGCGAAATTTCGGCAATTGATATGGTCGGCGATCTGTTCTTGGATCGCGAGACGTTCTACGCTCGCTCCCCACAGAGCGCGGCGGCCCGTGCCGTCCTCTCAGGGATGGAAGCGTGGGAGACCTCCGGACGCCCGCCTCGACACCGAGGAGCGTCCTCATGCCTCGCCGTCCCCTCGAACCGGCAGCCGACCGGGCAACCCTGCTCCGCTCCGGCCCGTTCCACCAGGCCCTGCGTGTCTGCATCCGGGAGAGCGGCCTGTCGCTCGACCGCATCCGGTCCCGCCTGGCCCAGCGCGGGCTGACGGTCGCGCTGTCCACCCTGAGCGACTGGCAGCGGGGGCACCGGCGCCCCGGCGGTGAGCAGTCCCCGCTGGTCGTCACGGCCCTGGAGGAGATCCTCCGGCTTCCCGGCGGCTCCCTCACCCGTCTTCTCGACCACAGGCCGGGGCTGGATGAGCGCTCCGGCGCCCTCGGCGAGCTGCTGGACGCGCTGCCGGGCTCCCGCGACCAGGACGCCGTCATCATCACCCAGCAGCAGAAAGTGCTGATCGACGCGGCACGGCGGTGCGAGTCGGTGTGGACCCACACGCTGGTCAGGGCCCGGCGCGACGGCATGGACCGATATGTGATCAGGTCGTTCGTCGACCCCGGCACCGATCTCGACGGCTGCGAGATCCGCGCTCTGGAGAACTGCAGGGTCGGCACCATCCTGCGGCACCACGCGCGGGGGGTGATGGTCGCCGAGCTGCTCTTCGACCACGCCCTCCGGGCCGGCGACACCTGGGTCTTCGAGTGGGAGAGCTTCGGCAGGTCGACACGGCCGTGTGTCGACCACGGCCACGGCTTCCGGCAGCCGGTCGGGCACTTCCTCGTCCAGGTGCGGTTCGACCCCGCGGCCCTCCCGGCCGAATGCCATTCCTACGTCAGGTCCGGACCGGACGCGAAGCCGTGCCGGACCGGTGTCCTGGTGCCCAACGCCCACCACACCGTCCACCTGGCCGCCTCCGACGTGGTCTCCGGAGTGCTGGGCATCGCCTGGCGCTGGCCGTAAACCTCTCTTCCCGCGATTGGGCCCCCCGAAATTTCGCACCATTGACGGCGCGTGCGCGCGTGATTACGTTCACCTCAAATTGACAGTAAAGTTTCCTGTTAATTAACCCCCCAGTCCTAGCGCGTAGAGGCGGCGGCCCATGGCGAATCGACATGTCCTGAAACTCCTAGCCGCGGTGGGGGTGATGCTTCTCCCCCTGGGAGCGGTCGTCGCGACGGCCCCCGGCGCTTCCGCGGCCGTGACCGTGCCGGTGCGGGCCAACGCGGGCGGGTCCGCGCTCACCGACGCCGCGGGTGACCAGTGGGTCGCTGACAAGGCCTACTCCAGCGGCGACTGGGGCTACCAGACCACTTACGGGAGCGGCTCGACCGGCGGTGCGATCGCCGGGACGACCGACGACTCCCTCTACCAGAACTACAACACCTTCAACGGCTGGGGCGGCTACCGCTTCGACGTCGCGAACGGCACCTACCAGGTGACGCTGAAGATGGTCGAGGACTGGGCCAACGCGGCCGGTCAGCGTAAGTTCGACGTCCGCGTCGAAGGCGTCAACGCCCTGACCGCCTTCGACATCTTCGCCTCCTGCGGCGCGCTCACCGCCTGTGACCGGACCTTCCCCGCGACGGTCAGCGACGGCGCGCTCAACGTCGAGTTCAACATGAACGGCGGCGCCAACTACGCGACGGTCTCCGCCATCTCGGTGACCGGCGGCGGCGGAGGCGGCGACACCACACCGCCCAGCGTCCCCGGCAACCTGCGCTCCACCGCCACCTCCTCCTCCAGCGTCTCCCTCGCCTGGAACGCCTCCACCGACAACGTCGCCGTCACCGGCTACGAGATCTACCGAGGCACCACCCTCGTCACCACCGTCACCGGAACCACCCACACCGACACCGGCCTGACCCCCGCCACCGCCTACACCTACACCGTCCGCGCCCGCGACGCCGCCGGGAACCGCTCCACCGCCAGCAGCCARCTCAACGTCACCACCCAGGACGGCGGCGGAGGCGGCGGCAACAAGCTGCTGGGCTACTTCACCCAGTGGGGCATCTACCAGCGGGCCTACCACGTCAAGAACATCGTCACCAGCGGCTCGGCCGCCAAGCTCACCCATATCAACTACGCCTTCGGCAACGTGCAGAACGGCCAGTGCACGCTGGGCGACACCTACGCCGACTACGACCGCTTCTACCAGGCCGGTGAGAGCGTGGACGGCGTCGCCGACACCTGGGACAACGGCGCGCTCCGCGGCAACTTCAACCAGCTCCGCAAGCTGAAGAAGCAGTTCCCGAACATCAAGGTGCTGTTCTCCTTCGGCGGCTGGACCTGGTCGGGCGGCTTCGGCCAGGCGGCGGCCAACCCCGCGGCCTTCGCCGAGTCCTGCTACCGCCTGGTCGAGGACCCGCGCTGGGCGGACGTGTTCGACGGCATCGACATCGACTGGGAGTACCCGAACGCCTGTGGTCTCACCTGTGACACCAGCGGCTTCTCCTCCTTCAAGAACCTGATGTCGGCACTGCGCTCCCGCTTCGGCTCCAACTACCTGGTCACCGCCGCCATCACCGCCGACGCCACCTCCGGCGGCAAGATCGACGCGGCCGACTACGGCGGCGCCGCCCAGTACCTCGACTGGTACAACGTCATGACCTACGACTTCTTCGGCGCCTGGGCCGCCCAGGGCCCGACCGCGCCGCACTCGCCGCTGAACACCTACAGCGGCATCCCCATCACCGGTTTCGACTCCGACTCCGCCATCCAGAAGCTCAAGAGCAAGGGGGTGCCGGCGAGCAAGCTGCTGCTGGGCATCGGCTTCTACGGCCGCGGCTGGACCGGTGTGACCCAGGCGGCCCCGGGTGGCACCGCCACCGGCGCCGCCCCGGGCACCTATGAGGCCGGCAACGAGGACTACAAGGTCCTCAAGACCCGCTGCCCGGCGACCGGCACGGTGGCGGGCACGGCCTACGCCCACTGCGGCAACCAGTGGTGGAGCTACGACACCCCCGCGACCATCGGGGGCAAGATGAGCTACTCGAAGAACCAGGGCCTGGGAGGGGCCTTCTTCTGGGAACTCACCGGAGACACCTCCAACGGTGAGCTGATCAGCGCGATGAAGAGCGGCCTGGGCTAGAAGATCACTGAAAATCCTGCTGGTGAAGGGGCGCCTCGATGCCGAGACGCCCCTTCACCGCCATGTGCTGGAAGGGACGATCACCCTGGCGCCGTCGCTGCGAGTCGGTCCGAGGCCGACCGACCGACGGCGATCAGCCGGCATCGCCGGTCGGCGCGCCGAAGCGGCTGCGGCCGACGGCGATCTACTCGCGCACGCCCGCCAGCTCCAGCGGTCGGCGGCGAAGGGCGAGCCGAGCGGGAAGAAGACTGGACAGCAGAGCGAGGAACAGGCAGACCGCCACGCTCACGCCTACAGTGCTCCACGGCAGGGAGAACGGGATCGGCGCCTGCCCGTCGAGAATGCCGTTATTGATCAACCAGAGCGTTCCCGTCTGGGTGGCGGCGGTGACGATCAGACCGAGCGCCGTGGCGGTCGCCACCACCACGACCGTCTCCGCGCCCACCATCCGCAGCACCTGACGCCGGGTGCCGCCGGTCAACTGCAGGGTGGCGAAGTCACGCAACCGGTCTCCCGTCGACATGATCATGGTGTTCACGATCGCGATCAGTGCGTAGAGCAATGCCGGACCCAGGATCGCGACCAGGGTGAGTGTCTGCTGGTGGTCGCTGGTGGCCGTGCGGGGGTCAGTCCAGTTCTCGATCGGGGTGACGACGGTGCCTGCCGGGGCGGGCGCGGGAGGGGCCGACAGGTAAGCGCGAGCGGGCTGGGCGTGGCCGGACACCGCCGCGTACGACAACAGGACCTCGGGCACGTTGAACGTTGGCTTGAAGGTGGCGGCCAGCTGGAGCGTGGCCGAGGCGCCATCGGGCAGCCGGGTGCGCAGTTGCTCTCCGACCTCCCAGCGGAAGGCGCGGGCCAGGTCACTGGACACGGCGACCGTACGGCCACGCAGGTCCGCCAGCGATCCTGTCACGGTGTCGAGGTGCCACGCCGTTCCGGGGTCGCCGTCGATGGAGAGCGCGGCGAAGGGGGTCGACGCGGAGCCCAGGCCGTTGATGCTCGTGGACACGACTGCCGTCGTCCGTACGCCGGGCAGGTCGCCCAGTGCCCGCATGACCGAGGCGGACAGGGCAGGGCCGTCGACGGGTTCGATGACGTACCGCGCGGTGGATGTCGTATGGCTCTGTGCGTCTCTGGCCGCGGTGAAGGCCAGTGTGCCGCCCACAACGGATCCGCTCAGCCCGATCACCAGGAACACCGGGGTGGCGGTGGAGACCGTACGACGTACGGCGGCCAGCGCGTTCTGCCTGGCCAACAAGATGGCGGCACCCGGAAGGACCGGCAGTGGGAGCGTGAACAGCCGCACCAGCGGGGGTATCAGCAGCGGGGTGAGCAGGGTGAACCCGACAATGGCCAGCAGGTCCAACTCCAGCGAGAACGTCGCCATGGCGTCGGGCCCGCGCATCCCCGGGTCGAGCAGCATGTAGTCGGGCACGGACATCCGCGAGTAGACGGCGATCACCGCCGCGACCAGGAAGAACAGGAACCACAGCCACCGCCCCCTGGTCATGACCTTCCGGTCCACCACGGCGTCGCCGAGCGCTTCGGCGGGCCGGACTCCGCTCGCGCGGCGGGAGGCGGCGAAGGATCCGGCCAGGGCGACCGCCACGCCCGCCAGGGCGGCGAGGAGTAGCGGCGTCGGGGAGGTGGAGGGAGCGAAGCCACCGGGCGCCAGCCCCTGGGCCGTCAACCACGCGGCCATGGCGGGGGCCATGATCAGGCCCAGTAGGCAACCCGCGACTGCGGACAGCAGTCCGATGACCAGTGACTCCGCGAGGATGAGCAGCCGGACCTGCCGGGGGGTGGCTCCGATGGCCCGTAGCAGGGCCGTCTCATGGCGGCGCTGGGCGACCGCGAAGGCGAAGGTTCCGGCCACCACGAAAATAGCTACGAATCCCCCCATACCCGCCATGAACTGCAGAATCTTGGCCAGGGACGGACCCTGCGGGTCGGTGTTGTCCGGCACGTTGATCACGAGCGCCCCAACGGCGCTGATCAGGGCAACGCCCAGAGTGAGCGCGACGAAGGCTCCGGCGAAACCGGTCCAGCGTCTACGCAGGGTCGCCGCGGCGACCGGTAGTAGCGTTATCACGCGGCTGTCTCCAGGCGGGTCATCCGCTCGGCGATCGCCTGCGCGGAGGGCCTGGTCAGTTCATCGACCACCCGGCCGTCGGCCAGGAACAGCACCGTGTCGGCGTACGCGGCGGCCACCGGGTCATGGGTGACCATGATGGTGCTCTGCCCCTGCTGGTCAACCAGGGTGCGCAGCAGGCGCAGCACCTCACGGCCACTGCTGCTGTCGAGCGCTCCGGTGGGCTCGTCGGCGAAGAGCACCCGAGGCTTGGTGATCAGCGCCCGAGCGATGGCGACCCGCTGCTGCTGGCCGCCCGACAACTGCGAGGGCAGGTGTCGCCCACGCTCGGCCAGGCCGACCTGCGCGAGCGACTCGCGCACTTGGGCGGCGGCCGGCCTGCGACCGGCCAGTCGCAGCGGAAGGCCTACATTCTGCTCGGCGCTCAGCGCGCTGAGCAGGTTGAACGCCTGAAAAACGAAGCCGACCCGCTCTCTGCGCAAGGCGGTGAGTTTGGCCTCCGACAGCGGACCGAGCTCCACCCCGTCCACGATCACCTGCCCGGAATCCGGCCGGTCCAGCCCCGCCGCGCACTGCAGCAGGGTGCTCTTTCCCGAACCTGATGGTCCCATGACGGCGGTGAACGTACCTCGGCGGAAGGCCACGCTCACCTCACGCAGCGCGGTCACCTCGGTGGAGCCATGTCCATATGTCCGAGCCACCCGGTCAAGCTGAACTGCTACATGTTGATTAGGATCCATTTAATACACAATTACGGATAACCGGTTCGTGGACCAAATCATGGTTCATCCCAGGGGAAACCTGACTCAGCGGGAGCAGCTTCCGGACCCCGGGGAGGTGTGATCAGCAGGGTCAGGCGGTGCGGGGTACAGGGCCGCGCCGGTGATGACGGCTTGGACGACGCGGTCGGACTGGTGAGAGCGGGTGGAGCGCCGGCCTTTCAGCCGCGCCGTTCCCGGAGCAGCTCCACGACGGCGGTTATGTCCGAGTCGCTCCAGCCGCGTCCGGCGGCTTCCTCGTAGCGCTGCTCGACCAGCCGGGCGATCGGCAGCCGGAGCCCCTTCGACTCCGCGACCTCGGCGATGAGCCGCACGTCCTTGGCGCCGAGCCGCGTGGCGAACCATCCTCGGTGGTCACCGTGGAGGATGTCGTCGAGCCGGTTGTGCAGGGCGGGCGCGACGGTCGGCCACCGCAGGAGGAGGTCCCCCAGCATCGCCTCGTCGAGACCGGCAGCCTGGCCTGCGGCGACCGCCTCGGCGACGACGGCGACACCCGACATGAGCAGATAGTTGTTCAGAAGCTTGTAGGTCAGAGCGCTCCCGAGGTCGTCCCCGCAGTACCACTGGACGGCGAACAGGTCCTGCCAGACGGGTCCCAGCCGGTCCACGAGACCGCGTCCACCCCCCAGCAGGCCCGTGGCCTGCCCGTCGACGACCGCCTGCGGTCCTCCGATGATGGGCGCGGCCACGAACCGGCCCCCCGGCGCCAACCCTGCCAGCGCGCGGGACGTGTCCGGGGAGACGGTGCTCATGTCGGCGACGACCGGCGCGCCGGGACCAGAGCCTGGCTCAGTGCCGGAATCCGGGCCGGGCCCAGTGGCGGGACCAGAGCCTGGCTCAGTGCCGGGATCCGGGCCGGGCCCAGTGGCGGGATCAGTGCCGGGATCAGGGCTGGGATCCGGGCCGGGCCCAGTGCCGGGCTCGGCCAATCGGGCCATGACCTCACGGACCGCCCGATCGTCGGCGAGCGACATCAGCACCGCGTCGGCATCCCGCGTGGCCTCCGCCGGCGAGGACGCCTCGGCGGCGCCGGCGTCGATCACCTCGGACGCCTTGCCCGGCGTCCGGTTCCAGACCCTGACCGCATGACCGCGGCCGAGCAGCCGCAGGGCCACTGCCCGCCCCATGCTGCCCATGCCGAGCACCGATACCCGCATGCCTCATCCCCCTGTCAGGCATGGTCTTCCTCCTCCGGTCACCGCCTACGCGGGGAAGGCCGGAAAAGGCCTGAAAGGCGAGGAAGCCTTTAAACGGTGCCGGCGAGGGCCGGCAGGCGGTGGCACCGGCCGCGGTCCGGGCAGGCCCCGGACCGCGGCCCGCCTCACCTCGCCGGGCCTCCCTGTGCGAGGTGCCGCAGGTATTCGCTCCGGTTGAGCGGGTTGCCGTCCGACCGCGCGCGCACCGGGACCGGCCCGAGGACCCGCCGATCCCCCGATGGCCGCGACCACCAGACCCCTTCTCCACGGGACAGTCCGGGCAGTCGCCGCTCGAACTCGCGCACCTGACGCGCGGGGATCTCTCCCTTGACCGACCATGTCTCCATATCTCCGGAGGACTCCCTGATGTCGGCTCCCAGGGCTGCGAGCTGGGCGGTGGCGGCGCTGAGCCCGTCAGGGGGGACCTCCAGTTCGAAGGCGTGGCAGGGTTCGTAGACCCGGGTCCCGGCGATGTCCAGGGCGCGCATCAGGACCAGGGGCGTGAGGTCGCGGAAGTCACCGGCCGTGCTGACCGGGGCCGCATAGCCCGTCCGGGTCAGGGTGACGAGGCAGTCGGTCACCGCCCAGCCGTGCAGCCCCTGCTCCAGGGTGCGGCGCACGGTGTCCTCGATCGCCCGGTGGAAGGGACGCGGCAGCGAACCGAGCTCGACCTCCCGCCTGAAGGTGATTCCCGGCCCGGTCGCGGGTTCGACCCGCAGCCCGACGGTCGCGAAGAAGCCGTCGGGCCCCGGGCCCATCTCCTCGCAGGCCTCCCCGATCCCCACCGGCCGTTCCAGGTGGACCGTACGGCTCTGCTCGAACACGGCCTCGACGCCGAACTCGTGGAGGAGGGTCTCCGCGATGACGTCCTTCTGCACCTCGCCGTAGAGCAGGACGGAGGTCCCCTCCCCGGGGACGGCGCGCGTGTGGATCAGCGGGTCCCGGTCGGCGAGGTTCACGAGCGCGGCGTGCAGCCGCGCGGCCTGCCCGGCCTGCTTCGGCCGGGCGAGGGTCTCCAGGGTGGGCGGCGCGAAGTGCGACCGGCCGGCGAGCCCGCGCGCCGAGCCGACCTGGTCGCCGACCCGGATGCGGGACAGACCCCACACCTTCGCGATGTCGCCCGCCACCGGGTGACGGGCCTCCCCGCGCACCGGCCCGATGACGTGGAGTGCGGTGATCTGTTCGCTGTTCTCGCTGACGCCGCCGCCCGCCTCCAGCCGGTAGGAGGTGATCCGCTGCCGCGCGCGCAGCTCACCGGAGTGCATCCGCAGGTAGGCGACCTTCTCGCCGGCGCCGCCGCGTTCGATGGCGAAGACCGTGCCCCGGGGATCGTCGTCTCCGGTGCCCTGCGCCGGCGGGAGCAGCTGTGAGATCCCGTCGACGAGCGCCTCGACGCCCTGGCCGGTCAGGGCCGAGCCGAAGAACACCGGGTGGAGCAGTCCGGCGGCGGTCTGGGCGCGCACCTCCGCCAGGATGCGGCCGGCGGTGGGGACCGAGCCGGCGACGAGCTCGGCGAGCAGCGTGTCGTCGCTCTCCGCGAGGATCTCCGCCACCCGGGAGCGGGAGTCCGATCCGTCCAGGGAGATCGGGACGGTCCGCGCGGACGGGGAGCCGGCCTGCCGGACCGCGTTCATGGGGACGATCTGCGGTGACAGCTTCCGCCGGATGTCGGCCAGCATCTCCTCGTGGCGGGCGCCGGCACGGTCGATCTTGTTGACGAAGACCAGGGTCGGCAGACGCATCTTCCGCAGGGTCTTCATCAGGACGCGGGTCTGCGCCTGTACGCCCTCCACGGCCGACAGGACCAGGACGGCGCCGTCGAGCACGCCGAGCGCCCGTTCGACCTCGGAGATGAAGTCGGAGTGCCCGGGGGTGTCGATCAGGTTGACCTGTGAGGCGCCGACGGTGAAGGAGGCGACCGCGGAGCGGATCGTGATGCCGCGCCGCCGTTCGATGTCGCCCGTGTCGGTCTGGGTGCTGCCGGCGTCGACGCTGCCGAGCCGGTCGATGGTGCCGGTGTCGAACAGCAGTCGCTCAGTGAGACTGGTCTTGCCCGCGTCGACATGGGCGAGGATGCCGATGTTGAGGGTGTGCATGGGTGCTGGATGCCTCGAAAACTCTCGTCCGGATAGGGCGCTGTGAGATTCCGAAGGCTCGCCGCATCGCATGCTCCTGGTGGTGACCGGTCTGTCGCCGCCATCATCGCATCGATGGGCCCGGTGTTCGAGGCAATAAATCCGGCCCGCTCCTGCGCGGGCCGGCGAGCGGCCGGTGGGCTCGCTGGACGGCCGCCCGCCACACCTGCCGGGAAGCGGACGGCCCGTGACGGCCGCCCGCCGTACCGGCCGGGACTCGGGTGGGTCCGCGGGCCGCGGACGGCTCCGCGGCGACCGCGGCTCGGGGCGCCCGCCGTACGGGCGCCCCGGAGAACCGCTACGGGACGATGTTGACCAGCTTGGGCGCGCGGACGATGACCTTGCGCGGAGCCCCGGACAGGAAGGACTGGACCTTCTCCGAGGCGAGTGCCAGGCCCTCCAGGTCGGCGTCGGAGATCTCCGGGGAGACCTCCAGCCGGTCCCGGACCTTGCCGGCGACCTGGACGACGCAGGTGACGGAGTCCTGGACCAGCAGGGCGGCCTGGGCCACCGGCCAACCGGCCGTGGCGACCGAGGCGGGGTGTCCCAGACGCTCCCAACCCTCCTCCGCGGCGTACGGCGCGACCAGGGACAGCATGACCGCCAGGGTCTCGGCGGCCTCGCGGACGGCCGGGTCGGCGGCACCGGGTCCGGAGTCGATGGCCTTGCGGGCCGCGCTCGTCAGCTCCATCATCCGGGCCACCGCGACGTTGAACCGGTGCGAGTCGACCAGCTTGGTGACCTCGTCGATGGTCCGGTGGACGACCTTGCGCAGATCGAGGTCGCCGGTGGCGAAGTCCACGCCGGGGGCGGAGGCCGCACCGGCCTCGGCCATGACGCGGAACGCGCGGGCCAGGAACTTCTGCGAGGCGGCCGGGGAGACGTCGGCCCAGTCGATGTCGTCCTCCGGCGGGCCGGCGAATATCACCGTCAGCCGGACCGCGTCCACGCCGTAGGAGTCGATCTGCTCGCCCAGGTCCACGCCGTTGCCCAGCGACTTGGACATCGCCTTGCCCTGGTTGATCACCTGCCCCTGGTTCAGCAGGCGGGTGAAGGGCTCGGTGAAGTCGACCATGCCCATGTCGTGCAGGACCTTGGTGAAGAACCGCGAGTACAGCAGGTGGAGCACCGCGTGCTCGACGCCGCCGACGTACTGGTCGATGGGCCCCCACTGGCGCAGCTTCTCCACGTCGAACGGGCCGCCCTCGTAGGCCGGGTCCACGTAGCGCAGGAAGTACCAGGAGGAGTCGACGAAGGTGTCCATCGTGTCGGTGTCGCGCCGGGCGGGGCCGCCGCACTTGGGGCAGGAGACGTTGACCCAGTCGTCGGCCGACGCCAGCGGGGAGACGCCCTTGGGGGCCAGGGCCTCGCCGCGGAGGTCGGGCAGGGTGACGGGCAGCTGGTCGTCCGGGACGGGGACCTCGCCGCAGTCGACGCAGTGGATGATCGGGATCGGGCAGCCCCAGAAGCGCTGGCGGGACAGCAGCCAGTCGCGCAGGCGGAAGTTGACCGTCGCCTTGCCGGTGCCGCGCTCGGCCAGCACCCCGATGATCTCCCGGATCGCGTCGGCCTTGGACAGGCCGTCCAGCGGGCCGGAGTTGACCAGGGAACCCTCGCCCGCGGTGGCGATCCCGGTCTCGCCCGGGTCGGCCAGGCCGGTGTGGACCACGACCCGCACCGGCAGGCCGAAGGCGCGGGCGAAGTCCAGGTCGCGCTGGTCGTGCGCGGGGACCGCCATGATGGCGCCGTGGCCGTAGTCGGACAGCACGTAGTCGGCCGCCCAGACCGGCATGCGCTCGCCGTTGACCGGGTTGATCGCGTAACGGCCCAGGAAGACGCCGCTCTTCTCCTTGTCGGTGGAGAGCCGGTCGATGTCGGACAGCTTGGACACCTCGGCGCGGTAGGCCTCGAAGGCCTCGCGCTGGCCGTCCGTCACGATCTCCTCGGCCAGCGCCGCGTCCGGGGCGACCACGAAGAAGGTCGCGCCGTACAGGGTGTCGGGGCGGGTGGTGTAGACGGTGACCGGCTCGTCGCGGCCCTCGATGACGAAGTCGACGTCGGCGCCCTCGGACCTGCCGATCCAGTTGCGCTGCATGGTCAGCACGCGCTCCGGCCAGCCGCCCTCCAGCTGGGCCATGTCGTCCAGCAGGCGGTCGGCGTAGTCAGTGATCTTGAAGTACCACTGGGTCAGCTCGCGGCGGACGACCTCGGCGCCGCAGCGCTCGCACCTGCCGTCCTTGACCTGCTCGTTGGCCAGCACGGTCTGGTCATTGGGGCACCAGTTGACCAGACCGCCCTTGCGGTAGGCCAGGCCGCGCTCGAAGAAGCGGATGAACAGCCACTGGGTCCACTTGTAGTACTCGGGGTCGCTGGTGTGCAGGCGGCGGGACCAGTCGAAGGAGATCCCGTAGCGCTTGATGGAGTGGGCCTGGGTCTCGATGTTGGCGTAGGTCCACTCGGCCGGGTGCGCGTTGCGCTTGATCGCGGCGTTCTCGGCGGGCAGGCCGAAGGAGTCCCAGCCGATCGGGTGCAGCACGTTGTAGCCGCGCTGGACCCAGTAGCGCGAGAAGACGTCGCCGATGCCGAACGCCTCGGCGTGGCCCATGTGCAGGTCACCGGAGGGGTAGGAGAACATGTCGAGCATGTAGCGCCGCTCACGCGTGTCGGCGGGGTCGTCGGAGGCCCGGAACGGGTCGAGCTCCTCCCATCGCCGCTGCCACTTGACCTGCAGTGCCTGCGGGTCGTAGTGCTGCTCGTCGCTCTGCATGTCGGCTCGCTCGCTCACGTCAATCTTCCCTCGGTATACGTCTGCGCAGATGATCTGACCCATCCGACCCAATAGAAAAACCCTCCGCTCACGCGAAGGGCAGCCGCATCGGCGGGCGTCTAGCGCCGGGAGGGCCGATGCGGCCAGATAAGCAGCAGGGCCGCGGCACGCATATTCCAAGACTATCGCAGTCCGCAAGCCCTATTCATAGGACGGGGAACAAGCCCGATCACGGCAAACCGGGGACACCGGCACCGGAGGGTCAGCACAATAGGAGGCTCGTGCGTCTGGGGCAGATCAGGACTCGATGGTGATACGTCCGTTGTGACCTCACTTGTCCCGCCAGTTTACTCTTTCACCGTGGCACACTCAGTCGAGCCGGGGCAGGGCCCGGATCCTTCGGAGGTCGGCCTGCCGATGCAGGATCCGCCAACCGACCCCACCGGACTCCAGTTCAGAGGGGCGTTCTCCAGTTTCCCTGCGAACCCCCCCGTCTCACGTGAGACCATGCCCAATACCCATAATTCGGGCACTCGCCCGGGAGGTAAGGAAGCCATGGCCTCGGAGCAGTCCAGCCAGTCCCACCTGCCTCCGGCATGGCCGGAGGCAGCAGAGCCGCCGCCCGCCTGGGCGAAGGACTCTTCCGGAACCAGCCCCCGCCTCCCCCTTCCCCAGGAGGAGCCCGCGGGAGACGGCGCCTCCTGGCAGGCCAGCGTCCCGGGCAACGGTTCCTGGCAACAGGCCTTCGGGACGGCGACTCCCGGCTCCCAGCCTCAGTCGCCGCAGACCTCCGGCCCGCACGCGGGCGGCGACTCCTGGCAGGCCGCCGCGCCGCCGCAGGAGCAGCCCGGCGCCTGGCCGCCCGCTTCACCGGCCGAGAACGGCGGGTGGCCCGCGACGCAGGCCACCGACAACGGTGGATGGGGTACGGCGCCTGCCGCCGGAGGCGGCGGATGGGACGTGGCCAAGAGCACCGACAACGGTGGATGGGGTACGGCAGCGCAGAGCTCCGGCAACGGTGGATGGGGTACGGCCTCGGAGGACGGCGGGCGGAACGCCGCCGCACCGGCCGAGAACGGCGGGTGGCCCGCGACGCAGGCCGAGGCGCCGAGCCATGAGCACTCCTCCCCCTCCTGGACGAACCCGCCCGGCGGAAACCC
>NZ_NGFP01000133.1 GCF_002149035.1 Streptosporangium minutum | reverse complement strand
GGCTACGCCGGCATCGGCGCCGCGCACGGCCCGTTCGACCTCACGCTGATGCCGATCGGCGCCTACAGCCCCGCCTGGCTGACACCGGGCGGACCGCCTCGCCGGCCTGACGCCCCGCCCGTCAGGCGCCGAGCAGTTCCCACCAGCCGTCCACCAGGGGGACGTCGTCGGCGTCGACGCGATCACCTGGCCGGGGCACCGCGAGCCGGACGCCGCGGGCCTTGGCCTCGTGCCGGAGCCGGTCGACGGGCTCGGCCCACGGATGGACGGCCAGGGTGAAGGTCGCCCAGTGCACCGGCAGGAGCAGCCTGCCGCCCAGGTCGAGGTGTGCGTCGACCGCCTCCTCCGGATCCATGTGGATGTCGGGCCAGGCGGGGCTGTAGGCGCCGATCGGCATCAGCGTGAGGTCGAACGGGCCGTGCGCGGCGCCGATGCCGGCGTAGCCGTCGAAGTAGCCGGAGTCTCCCGCGTAGAAGACGCGTCTGGTCCGCCCCGCGACGACCCATGAGCCCCAGAGGGTGGTGTTGCGGGTGAAGGCGCGCCCGGAGAAGTGCCGGGCGGCGGTGGAGACGAACCGCAGGCCGGCGACGGTCGCCTCCTCCTCCCAGTCGAGCTCGACGATCCGCGAGGCGGGCACGCCCCAGCGCTCCAGATGGGCGCCGATGCCCAGCGGCACGAGGAAGGGGGCGCTCTGGAGGGCGGTCAGCGCGCGGACCGTGGCCCTGTCGAGGTGGTCGTAGTGGTCGTGGGAGATCACGATCGCGTCGAGGACCGGGAGGTCCGCCAGCGGGGCCGGCAGCGGGTGCAGCCGCCGCGGGCCGACGAGCCGCGAGGGCGAGGCGCGCTCGCTCCACACGGGGTCGAACAGGACGCGGCGTCCCTCGATCTCCACCAGCGTGGTGGCGTGGCCGTACCAGACGACGCTCAGCCCGCGCGCGGACGGCGGGGTGGCCGGGGAGGTCACCAGCGGGATCGGCCCGCCAGGCTTCCGCCCGTCACGATTGAAGACCAGCTCCCGGAGCGT
The DNA here is from genome assembly GCF_002149035.1 of Streptosporangium minutum. Lineage (GTDB taxonomy): Bacteria > Actinomycetota > Actinomycetes > Streptosporangiales > Streptosporangiaceae > Streptosporangium > Streptosporangium minutum. Next base: position 24,440 of record NZ_NGFP01000133.1, on the reverse strand, counting down.
CTCCGGGAGGCTGCTCACCGGCGGCGCGTGGGAGCCGGGCACGGAGTTGTGGAAGACGCCGTCGTGGAAGCGCGGGGAGCGCAGCATCCGGGCCAGCCGCTCCCCTGTGGCCCGGCCGCCCAGTTCCGCCGGGATGTCCTTCAGCGCCCACCCGGCGGCGGCCAGGGCCAGCCCGCCCACGAGGACACGCCCGATCGATCCGTTTCCCGCCATCAGTCCCACGCTCCCGAAATATTTTTGATCTCGTAACCGTCCCCGGCCCCGCCGGTGTTCCCGGCCGGGAGAGCGCGCCCGCCGGACGGCGGGGCGGCAGGACCCGGCGGACGCCTCAGGAACGCGGGGGCGGGGGCCCGCCGTGAGAGGGCGTCCAGGAGTCTAGGGGGCGAGATGGCGCTCGACGGTGGCCACCTTGGCGTCCAGCCGCCCGCCCTGCCCGGCGCGGACGTCGGCCTTCAGCACGAGACTGACCCGCCCGCAGCGCGCCTCGACCGCCTCGACCGCGCCCTTCACCACGGCCATGACCTCGTCCCAGCTCTCGCCCTCCACCGTGGTGAACATGGCGTCGGTCCGGTTCGGCAGTCCCGACGCGCGGACCACCCGCACCGCCTCGGCGACGAGCTCGCCGACGTCCTCTCCCGCCCCGATCGGCGTCACGCTGAACGCCACAAGCACCGACATGTCCGGCCCCCTTCTCCGTGGATCTACTTACCGCACCCTAAGTTCCCCGGCCGCGGGGCGCGGGGCCGCGACCACCCGGTCCCCGCGCCGGGCGATCCCGGGCCGGGTCACCCGCATGATCACTCCGAACTTGTTCCCGTGCTCCCTGATCAGCCACTTCTGCAGCTCGGGCCAGCGCTCCCGCCCGTCCGGATCCCAGCTGGGCACGGCACAGCGGATGCACGGTCCGGTGTGGTCGCCGACCACCGCGAGTTCCACCTCGCCCACGGTGAGCGTGGTGCCGGGGCCCCAGTCCTCCTCGGCGAACGCGGGCGCGTCGAGTCCGAGGTGCAGGTTGGGGCGGAACCTGCGCAGGTCGACCGGCCGGCCGAGCTCCGCCTCCAGCGCCACCAGGGAGTCCTCGAAGGTGACCAGCACGGTCGGGCCGCGGTCCTGCTGCCCGTCGGCCGCTCGCAGGTGCAGCGGCGTCCCGAGCGACCGCGCCAGCGCGCCGGCCAGGCCGGGGTCGTGCCACTGCCAGACCGTCCCGTCCGGAGCGGTCAGTTCCGGCGTGTCACCGCTCCCGTAGCCGGCGCGCCAGTGAAGCATCTCGGAACGCCGGCGCACGGTCAGCACCTTGCCGGCGTGGTCGTCCCGATCGTCGACGAGCGAGTAGGCCCGGTCGCCCGCCATCCCCCGGTCGTCGAACAGCGCCTCCTGGAGTTCCTCACCCCGCAGCGACTTCACCGGCCACCTCAGCAAACGTCGCAGGCTCCCACTGTGCGTCTTCATGCTCCAAAAATAGCGATCATGTATGCATGAAGGTACGAACTCCCCGCACCATCCTGGAGGCCGAGGCGATCCAGGACGGGCTCCGGCCGCTGCTGGACCTGACCGGACCGGGCCCCCGCGCGCCCGCCACGGTCGCGGGCGTGGACGTGGCCTACGACGGGGAACGGCTCGCGGCGGCGGTGGCCGTACTGGACGGGCGCACGCTGGAGGTCGTCGAGCAGGTGACCGTCGGCGGCCGGGTGGCCTTCGACTACGTCCCCGGCCTGCTGGCCTTCCGGGAGGTCCCCGCTCTCCTGGAGGCCCTCGAACGCCTGACGGTCATCCCCGACCTGGTCGTCTGCGACGGATACGGCCTGGCCCACCCACGCCGCTTCGGGCTGGCCTGCCATCTGGGCGTGCTGACCGGCCTGCCCACGATCGGGGTCGGCAAGACGGCGTTCGTCGGCTCCTACCCCGACCCCGCCCCCGAGCGGGGCTCGTGGACCGACCTGACCCTGGACGGCGACGTCGTGGGCCGCGTGCTCCGCACCCGGCACGGCGTCAAACCGGTCTTCGTCTCCGTCGGCCACCGCGTCGACCTCGACACCGCCTGCCACAACGTCCTGGCCCTGACTCCTCGCTACCGGCTGCCTGAGACGACTCGCGTCTCCGACCGGCTTTCACGGTTAGCTTTGATCGAAAATGTCACCTTCGACTGATTTGATCCACTCAGCACTACGAGATGGGAACGACAGTGAGCGACAACGAGTGGGTCGGCGGCGCGGACGCCTGGAGTGACACGAACCTGGCGGAGATCCAGGAACGGCTGGCCGACGGGTTCGATCCCGGCCAGCGGCTCTTCTGGCTCCGCTCGACGCCCCTGCACCAGGCCGCGCAGGAAGGGGCGGTCAAGGTGATCGAATTGCTCCTGGCCTCGGGAGCCGAGGTGGACCCCGCCGACAGCTACGGGGCCACTCCCCTGTGGGAGGCCGTACGCCACGGCCAGGACGACGCCGTCCGGCTCCTGCTGGCCGCGGGCGCCGACCCCTGGCGGCCGTGCATCGCCGGACGCTCCCCCGGCCTTCAGGCGCTCTTCACCGACCTCGCCGACCTCTTCGCCCACCTGCCCGGCGCTCCCCGCGTCAGCCCGCGGCTCCGCGAGCTGCAGGAGACCGTCGACGACATGATGTTCTCCTACGAGGACTACAACGAGGGGTTCTGCATCGCCTTCGTCGGCGAGGTCGCCGAGGACGAGGTCATCCGCCGGCTAGGGACCGATCCCGGGCTCTGCCCGCCGGTGGAGGCCGGGGCCCTGTGGGAGGCCGAGCACGCCTCCCCCACCGAGCTCCTGCGGGTCGCCAGCCCTCCCGGGGGCGGGGTCGTGCTCATCCAGCCGGAGGGCGTCCTGCCGGTGCACGACGTCGTCGCCCGGCGGGTCACCACCGGCGGCGGAGTCCTGGCCGGCGCGTTCCCGCTCGCCGGCACCTCGGTCGACATCTGGCGGGACGGCTTCGGCATCGCCCGGCCCTCGGTCCACGAGCAGCTCAGCGACGACAGCCTGTTCGAGCTGTGGATGTGCCGGTTCGGCGACTGCGGCGCGCACCCGTCCGTCTCCATGGAGCGCATCCTGGCGCTGATGACGCTCCTGACCGCCACCTACGTCACCGAGGAGTGGCTGTGGAGCGCCCCGATGAGACTGGTCCCGGTCGACCTGCGGAGCGGGGGTCAGGGTGGATAGAGTCGCAAAACCATGAGAAAGCACACGATCACCGCACTGTGGGAAGAGATACCCGACGACGCCGACGATCTCGTCCTGGTCCGCGGCGGTTTCCGGCTCTACCTGTGCCTGTGCGGTACGCACCTGGCGGACCGGGCGGCGGCGGAGCTGCACGCCGCGGAGACCAACCAGTGCACCACGTGCCTGGGCTCCGCCACCGAGGAGATCGTGCCGGGCTTCTCCCAGGAGTGCACGGCCTGCGCCGGCACCGGCCGGCGCAAGGCGCAGCTCACCTGGGAGCTCGCCTACGTCGAGGCCGAAACCATGATCACCGTTGACCTCGTCCGCTCGGTGATCGCCCCGTTCACCGAGCCGTTCCAGCTCTCCCAGGTGGCCGACACGGTCCGCTCCACCCTCGGTCTGCCGGTCGGCCGGCTGCCCGTGGGCCCGCGCGTCCGCGACGTCCTGCGCCAGCTTGAGGCCGCGGGCGAGCTCACCCTGGTCTCCGCCCCGGACGAGCTGCTCCGCGGCACCACCGTCGTGCTCTACCGCGACCCCTACTGGCAGCACGTCCTCGAATAGGCGCCCGCTCTCTCACAGCGAGGACCGGCGGAGCTCCCCGTCCGCCCGGCGGGCGACCTGTCCGCGGACCGACCGGAACCGCTCCACGATCTCTCTTGCGTCTCTCGGAGCTCCCGGCCCACGGCCGGTAGCCGTCCAGCCAGGCGGCTTAACCGCCGCATGACCTTTTGAGCCGCGACCAGCTCAGCGCCTGGACAGCGTTCCATGCTCGCGTTCCGGCATGGGCGGGCCGGCGCTGACACGGTGGGGTGTCCGCTGCGCAGCTGTGTAGGCCGGTTCACGCACCCGCTGGAGCCAGCCGGCGGGGCGCAGACCTGGGATCGGATGCCGGATCGGGTTGAAGCGCATCGGCGCGGCGGCGTCCTGCCGGGCCGGACCGGTGAGTTCCAACACGCCAAAGCGCTCCCACGAGCCGAACGGGGATGCCACCACAAGGTTGAACAGCAGTGGGCGTTCCCCGACGGCACGGGCGAGCCCGTCAAGATCCGCGGGCAACGCCCGGGGCCCCCGCGCGACCGCGCCGAGCAGGACCCTGCCGCCGCCGGCCGCGTACGGAAACAGCGAACCGTACATGCCCGGCGCCCACCTGGTCGCGGGCCGGAGGAGGCGGCGGCCGAGCACGGTGTGCCCGGTCGTGGCCAGCAGCAGCTCCGCGACGACTTCGGCGCCGGTGGTGCCGGCCGCGGGCTGCTGCCACCGCACGGCCAGCCCCAGGATGTCCGGCGACGGAGAGGGCAGGCCGATGGACCGAGACAGCCGGGCGACACCCCGCAGGTCCATCGGCTCGTCCAAGAACGCGGCCCCTCTGGATCGGGGCGTCCCGTGCAGGCTCAGCGTGGCGTTGAAGACCAGCCCATCGGGGTGCAGGGGCCTCCCGCGACGTAGCCGCGCCGCCGCGCCGAAGGCCGCCGCGAATCCCGCGCTCACGACGGAGGTCACCGGCCGTGCATGCACGCGTCCTCCTCGCCGCTCATGGTGGACGCCACGTATGCGGCGTCGGGTTCGCTCCAGGGTTTCTCATCCGTCCCGTTACCCGGAGTGGCGCCTTTGAATCCGTACCGCCGTCATCGCCCCGCTGTTGCGCGCCCCTCCGACGGCCGTCCCTCGCCTCCCGGCCATGCGGCCCGGGGCCGACCGGCGGCACGTCACGTGAGGTCGGGGCAGACCGGACCACTCTTCGGAAACTTGGGTCTTACCGGAAAGATTCTTTACTATTAACCTTTCGGTGTGGACCTAGAAGTGCGTCATTTACGAGCTGTCTGTGCGATCGCCGAGTCGGGCAGCATTTCCAAGGCGGCAACCGCGCTCAAGATGTCGCAGCCCGCGCTCGCCACGCAACTGCGACGTATCGAGCGGATGTTCGGCGGGCCACTGTTCGAGCGGGGCCGGGAGGGGGCGCGGCCCACACAGCTCGGCACATGGGTGCTGATCAGGGCGCGGTCGCTGCTGCCGGCGTTCGACGAGCTCCGGCGGGACGGCATGCGCTACGCCGAGCAGACCGCGGAGAAACTCAAGATTCGGCTGGGCTGTATGTCCAGCCATCTAGCGATAAATGTCATTAAATGCCTTAACGAACTACTGGCCGGGGCCGACATCACCGTCCGCACCGAGGAGGCGATGGACCTGCTGCCCGGACTGCTGGAGTCCGAGCGCCTGGAGCTCGCCACCCTCGGCGACTACCCGGGGCACGAGCTCTCCCCGCCCCCGGGCGTGATCTACGCGGGCGTGGCCGTCGAGCCGATCTTCGTCGGGCTGGCCGTCTCCCACCCGCTCGCCCAGCGGGAGGAGATCGAGCTGCGGGACCTCGCCGCCGAGGACTGGACCCTGCACGCGCTGGCCGAGGCGGGGCACCGCGAGCACTTCTGGGCGGCCTGCGCCCGGCAGGGCTTCGCGCCGAAGATCGCCTACTCCGCCGACCTCAGCCTCGCCATCGACCTCATCTCCTCCGCCCGGTGCGTGGGCATGTTCCAGGCGACCAGCAAGGGCTACCCGGGGATCGTCATCCGGCCGCTCGCCGGGACCCCTCTCCGGTTCCGGCACATGATCGGGTGGACCGAGCACGGACCGGTCGCCCGGCACGGGCCCGACCTGGTCCAGGCGGTCACCAAGACCTACTGGGCCGAGGTACGGCGCGCGCCCGTCTACGCCTCCTGGCTGAAGCGCCATCTGCCGCTCTCACCACCTGTTTAACCGCCTATATCGCGAAGTTATGGAATTTCGTGGGGTACTCGCCCCGCACCCGCGGTGTCAGCTTTGGTCCAGCCCAAACCGTCAGGGCTCCTTGCATCCCTCTAACCCCCCAAGGGACACCGAGAGGAGTCACCCCGCGTGAATCCCAAGGTCAAACTGGGCGCGGTCGCCGTACTGGCCGCCGTCGCCATGACCGCCACCTCGGTGGTGAGCGCCGCCGGCGCCGCCACAGCCCCCGCGGGCATCGTCGCCCGCACCATATCCGCAGATCCCCCGGCGTTCGCACCGCCGGACCCCGAATCCCGCAAGCGCGCGATATCCAGTGCCGACGGCGCCCTCGCCGCCAGGTCCGACGTCCTGTTCAAGGCGGCGGAGGACGACTTCACGCTGACGAACACCGTCGCGGGAACCCGCGGCCTGCAGTACCTGACCTACTCGCGGACCCACCGCGGGCTGCCCGTCTACGGCGGTGACGTGGTCGTCACCACCGACAGGACGGGCCAGGAGGTCGGCTCCGTGGCCTCGGGCCAGCGCGCCGAGATCAAGGTCGGCGTCAAGAGCAAGATCGACGCCGCCACCGCGGCAGTCACCGCCCGCGGCAAGCTGCCGACCGTCGAGAGCGTGAGCACGCCCCGGCTGGTCGTGCACGCTGCGGGCAAGCGGCCCAGGCTGGCCTGGGAGGTGGTCGTCACCGGCGCCACGGAGCAGGCCCCGAGCGTCCTGCACGTCTTCGTGGACGCCCTCGACGGGTCGGTCGTGGACTCCTACGACGACGTCCGCGCCGGCACCGGCAACGGCTTCTACAACGGCAACCCGGTGACCATCCAGACCTCCGGGTCCGGCGGCTCGTACTCGATGACGGACAACACCCGGCCGGGTCTGCGCTGCGGCGGCCAGAACGGCTCGGCCTACACCGGCACCGACGACGCCTGGGGCAACGGCCAGGGCACCAACCTGGAGACCGCCTGCGTCGACGCGCTGTACGCAGCCCAGACCGAGTGGAACATGCTGCGCGACTGGCTGGGCCGCAACGGCTTCAACGGCTCCGGCGGCGCCTACCCGGCCCGCGTCGGCCTGACGGACGTCAACGCCTACTGGAACGGCTCCTACACCAACTTCGGCCGCAACCAGGCCAACACCCAGCAGGCCACCCCGATGGACGTGGTCGGCCACGAGTACGGCCACGCGATCTTCCAGTTCTCCGGGTCCGGCGGCGCGGGCAGCGGCAACGAGGCCGGCGGCCTGAACGAGTCGACCGGTGACATCTTCGGCGCGCTGACCGAGCACTTCGCGGCCAACGCCTCCGACCCGCCGGACTACCAGGTCGGCGAGGAGGTCAACCTGGTCGGCCAGGGGCCGATCCGCTACATGTACAACCCCTCCACCAACGGCGACCCGAACTGCTACAGCTCCTCGATCCCCAACACCGAGGTGCACGCGGCGGCCGGACCGCAGAACCACTGGTTCTACCTGCTGGCCGAGGGCACCAACCCGGGCGGCGGCAAGCCCTCCAGCCCGGTCTGCTCCGGCCCGTCCAGCCTGACCGGCATCGGCATCCAGAAGGCCGGCCAGATCTTCATGTCCGGCCTGAACAGCAAGACCACGCCGTGGACGCACGCCAAGGCCCGCTCGACCACCGTGGCCGCGGCCAAGCAGCTCTTCCCCAACAGCTGCGTCGAGATCAACGCGACCAAGGCGGCGTGGGCCGCCGTCAACGTCCCGGCGCAGAGCGGCGAGCCGACCTGCACGGTGAACCCGCCCGGCAACGACTTCTCGCTCACGCTCAGCCCGACCGCGGGCAGCGTGCAGGCGGGGCAGTCCGCCACCACCACCGTGAGGACCACGGTGACCGGCGGCAGCGCCCAGTCCATCACGCTGCGGGCCTCCGGCCTGCCCTCGGGCGCGACCGCGTCCTTCAGCCCGGCCACCATCACGGCCGGCCAGACGTCGACGCTGACGCTGGCCACCTCGGGGAGCACCCCGGCCGGCACCTCCTCGGTGACGGTCACCGCCGACGGCGCCGACGTGGACAGGACGGCGAGCTACTTCCTGACCGTCGGCACCGGCAACCCGCCGACCGGGGCGCCGGACATCCCGGTGGCCAACGTCACCGCGCACCTGAACCAGCTGCAGTCGATCGCCTCCGGCAACGGCGGCAACCGCGCCTCGGCCACCTCCGGCTACACCGCCTCGCTGAACTACATCAAGGGCAGGCTGGACGCGGCCGGCTACACCACGACGGTGCAGAACTTCACCTACAACGGCCAGACCCACTCCAACCTGATCGCCAACTGGCCGGCCGGTCCCGCCAGCCCGACGATCATGCTCGGCAGCCACCTGGACAGCGTCAGTGCCGGGCCCGGCATCAACGACAACGGCTCGGGCTCGGCGAGCCTGCTGGAGGTCGCGCTGACACTGGCGAACCGCAACCCCACGCTGGACAAGCACGTCCGCTTCGCCTGGTGGGGCGCCGAGGAGCTCGGCATGCGCGGCTCCACCTACTACGTGCAGAACGGCGGAGCCACCGGGGTCGAGGCCTACCTCAACTTCGACATGACCGCCTCGCCCAACCCGGGCTACTTCGTCTACGACGACTCCCCCGCCATCGAGAAGATCTTCAAGGACTACTACGCCACCATCAACGTCCCGACCGAGATCGAGACCGAGGGTGACGGCCGCAGCGACCACGCCCCGTTCAAGAACGCGGGCGTCCCGGTCGGCGGTGTCTTCACCGGCGCCTCCAGCGTGAAGAGCTCGGCCCAGGCCACCAAGTGGGGCGGCACCGCGGGCCTGGCCTTCGACCGCTGCTACCACTCCGCCTGCGACACCACCTCCAACATCAACAGCACCGCGCTGGACCGCAACGCGGACGCCATCTCCAACGCCCTGTGGAAGCTCGCCGTGGGCGACACCCCCACCCCGACGGACGACTACTCGGTCTCGGCGAGCCCGTCCTCGGCCTCGGTGCAGCCCGGCCAGTCGGCCGGCACGACGCTCAGCACCCAGGTGACCTCCGGCAACGCCCAGGCCATCACGTTGAGCGCCTCCGGCCTGCCCGCCGGCGCGACCGCGTCCTTCAGCCCGGCGAACATCAACTCCGGCCAGTCCTCCGCGGTCACGATCGCCACCTCGGCGAGCACGCCCGCGGGCACCTACACCGTCAACCTCAACGCGGACGGCGCGAGCGCCGACCGCTCGGCCACCTTCACCCTCACCGTCGGCGGCGGGCAGGGCGGCACCACCTGGCAGACGTGGACCCTCTACGCGGCCGGGGACACCGTGACCTATAACGGCGTCAGCTACCGATGCCTGCAGGGGCACACCTCACTGCCCGGATGGGAGCCGCCGAACGTCCCGGCCCTGTGGCAGCAGCTCTGACCGGATGACGACCCCCTAGCGGAATACGGCGGGCGGGCATGGCCGCCCGCCGTACTCATTTCCCGTGAGCCGCCCGACACGCTGTGATTGGACTACCCGAAAAGGGTAGGTATGCGCTGCTGAATCACGGGAAGTTGCGCCGAGGTCGAGGACGAGGCGGTCATGATGATCCCCAGCCGATTGCTCACGATGCCGGGAGACCCGCGATATGCCGGACAGAGCCGTACAGGTCGGCACCCCGCAGGATGAGCACCGGGGCCCGGCCGGGCGGCGCGTCGACCGCGCGACGGTCGGACGGGGCGGACCCGCGCCGGTGGAAGGCGCTGACCGTCTGCCTGGTGGCCGGCTTCATGACGCTGCTGGACGTCAGCATCGTCAACGTGGCGCTGCCGTCCATCCGCAGCGGGCTGCACGCCCCGCAGAGCGACCTGCAGTGGGTGGTGTCGGGCTACGCGCTCACCTTCGGGCTGGTGCTGGTGCCCGCGGGGCGGTTCGGCGACATGCGGGGCAGGCGCAACGCGTTCGTCCTGGGCGTGGCGCTTTTCACCCTGGCCAGCGCGGCGGCGGGAATCGCCCAGAACTCGACCTTGCTGGTCATCGCCCGGCTCGTCCAGGGAGTGGCGGGCGGAGTGATCAACCCGCAGGTCAGCGGCCTGATCCAGCAGCTTTTCCGGGGTGCGGAGCGGGGCCGGGCGTTCGGGCTGCTGGGCGCCGTCATCGGCATCTCCACCGCGATCGGCCCGCTCCTCGGCGGGCTGCTCATCCACCTCGGCGGCGGCCAGGACGGATGGCGCCTGGTCTTCTACGTCAACGTGCCGATCGGCGTCCTGGCCGTGGTCCTGGCGTACCGCTACATCCCGCACCGGACGCGGGAGGGACGGCGGCGGGAGAGCATGGACCCCGTGGGCGTGCTGCTGCTGGCCGCAGGCGTCGTGCTGGTGCTGCTGCCGCTCATGGAGGGGCAGCAGCACCAGGGCGGGGGGAGGTGGCTGCCGCTGGCCGCCGGGCTCGTCGTGATCGCCGCCTTCATCGGGTGGGAGCGCCGGTACGGACGGCGTCGCGACCCGGTCGTCAACCTGTCGCTGTTCAGCAGGCGCTCCTACGCCCTCGGCGCCCTGATCGCGGCGCTCTACTTCGCCGGCTTCACCGCGATCTTCTTCGTCCTCACCCTGTACCTGCAGGAGGGCCTGCACTACTCGGCCCTGGCGGCGGGCCTGGCGAGCACGCCGTTCGCGGCCGGATCGGCCGCGGCCTCCGTGCTGGGCGGCCCGGTCGTCACCCGGTTCGGCCGCCCGCTGGTGGTGCTGGGGCTGGTGCTGGTCTCCGTGGGGCTGGCCGCCACGGAGCTGGCCGTACGGCTGGTCCCCGGTCCGCAGGTGGCCTGGGCGATCGCGGCGCCGCTGCTCGTGGCCGGGCTGGGCAGCGGCCTGGTGATCTCCCCGAACCAGACGCTGACGCTGTCGGAGGTGCCGGTGGCCGAGGCCGGCACGGCCGGCGGCGTGCTGCAGACGGGGCAGCGGATCGGCACCGCCGTCGGCATCGCGGGGATCGGCTCGGTGTTCTTCGCCGGGGTCGCCTCCTCGCACGGCGACTACGCCCTGGCGTTCCGGCACGCGCTGCTGGTCACCATCGGCTTCGTGCTGGTCGCGCTGGCCGTGGCCCTCGCCGACGTGGCCGCCGACCGTCGCGCCCGCCGCAACCGGGCGGCCGCGCGGTGAGCAGGCGGAGACCCGTCCGGTGAGCCGGTACGGCGGGCAGTCGTGGGGTCTGCCCGCCGTACCACCCCGGCGGGGACCGCCCGATGAGCCGGTACGGCGGGCAGGTGTGGGGCCTGTCCGTCGTACCACCCTTGGGAACGGTACGGGTGACGGTCAGGGACCAGGCCCTGTCCCGGCCCCCCTCCACGCCCGGATCGCCCTTCCGCTCATGTCGCCCCCCGCGCTTCTCCACGAGCGACCGCCTGTCCGTGCAGGTTCCGGGCACGGAGGCGGTTGACGATGCCCGAGGCAAGGAGGTATTGGGCCGCGATGTAGGTGGCCATGACCACGAGGCCGTTCATCGGGGGGAGGGGAAGGTCCGCCAGGTCGAACGCGATCAGCGTGTCGGACAGCAGGAACAGGGCTCCGCCGGCCCCGATCCGCAGGCCGTGACCGGCCGCGGTCACCGCGGTGGCGGTCAGCAGCAGCGAGTAGCCGGCCACCGGCAGGCGCAGGTCGCCGAGGCCCGGCCAGAGCGCGATCACCAGGGTCACCCAGACGATGGTGTAGACCACCGGGATCACCGGGCGGCGGCGCAACGCGTCGAGTGCCCCCTCCCGGACGAAGTAGGTCACGTAGCAGACGTGTGCCCCGGCGAACAGGGCCATCCCGGCGAGGAAAAACCCGTCGACCTCCAGGGCCACGTCACCGCCCCAGGAGAGCAGGAGCGCCGCCACCACCGGGCGCGGCCCCCGCTGCGCCAGCACCCATACCGCGAGCAGCGGCATGAGCAGTGCCTTGGTCACGGAGTTCATCGGGTCGGCGCCGGCGGCGACCAGCGCCAGATGAACCGCGGAACAGACCCAGAAGGCGATCAGGACAGTGCGGGAGAGCGGCCCGGCCCGTAGAACATCATTCTGCACGTATGGATGCTAGGGCCTGCCGTCGCGGTGATCCAAGTCACCCCGGCCCCCGGTCCGGCTCGACGAAGACCAGGCCCGCGGGGCCGCGGGCCACGGGCGGCGGGGATGGACTCCCGTCCCTTCACGTCCTTCAGAACGTCGGCGATCTTGAGCTTCGTCACCACGCGGTAGTCGAGACGCCCTCCCCGGCATGAGCCGCGCATCCGGCCGGCGACAGGGCGGACGCGAGTAGAGCGGTGACGCCGGAACGCTTTTTCATCGTCACCTCCCCTCCGGCTCGGAACCACGCATTCATGTCGTCTTTGCGGCGCTGGTCGCATCGCCGGGTCCATGGCCCCGAAGAAGAATGGTCGACGTCCGGCAAACGCTAGATGCCCTCCCGAGTAGGGTTAATCCCATATAAGGCCAAAATCCACATTGAGCCCGTTTTATCCCGATGACAGGGGTCACAGAGCCGCCGCGGATCTCGGGCCGGAAAGCGGCTGCCGTGTCGGGCCGGGCTACAGAGCGACAAGGCCGGCGTGCGTCGGCTGAAATCCGCAGGCCCCGAAGTAGAAGTCTTTCAAGTCATCGTCGAAGTCGACATGGAGCCATTCGCACTTGGCTGCGCGGGCCCCGCTGACGGCGACGGCCATGAGTTCGGTCCCGACACCGTGCCGCCGGACTCTCCCCGTCACGAGGGTGTCGAGGATGAAGGCATGAACGGCGCCGTCCCAGGCCACGTTGACGAAGCCGACGAGTTCGCCGTCCTCCTTGGCGCAGACCCACCCGAGGCTGTGCCGGTTGACCTGAGCCCACCAGTCGTCCTTCAGGGGCGCGTGACCGAAGCCCTCCGCGTGCAGTGCGTTGATCGCCGTATTGTCGAAATGGCCGCGCCACTCGTATGCAATTGCCATGGAGCGACCATAGGAAGAGACCCACAGTATCGGCAACGCGTTTCCAGTGGTTCCATCCCAACCCGATATAGTCCATGCATCCCGATACATAAAGTATCCGACCTTCGGGAAGGTGCGGCATGATAGTGATAACCCTTGGTCCTGAGCGAATGATCGATCCCAGCGAAGACGACCTGGGACGCGACCGCATCGGCTACAGCGAAACCATGAGCCCGATGGCACTGTATGACGCCAGCCACGGCGCATGGCACCTCGGAGAGCGCGCGCACCGCGAAAACTTCGCACTGGTGACCTTCGACAGCACAGGCGTCCTCGCCATCCGGATCGACCGCATCGAACCGGTATCGGGCATGGTCGAAGGCCGGGAAAGCTCACGTCGATCCGTGATTCACGGCGCCATCCTCACCACGGGCCATCCGATCCACGACGCCTACGTCGGCAAGCCGTCTCCGATCCCGCCGCAGCGCAACCCGGTCGGCTACTACGACGCCCCGGAGGAGCACGCTCCCTGCCAATGCGGATGCGGCGGACAGACCCCGACAGGCAAAGACTTCATCACCGGCCACGATCAGACAGCCCTGCACGACAGGGTCCGGCAACTCGGAACCGTCCGGGACTTCATCGAGTGGTTCGATCGCGTGCGCGGCGGCTACTGGCCGGACATCAACGTGATATTCGAGCCGGTCACGTTGGTGGACGGTACTCCGACCGGGGAGTCGGCACGTCTGCGCCACCGGCTCGACTGCACCCACCTCTACACCGACGATTCAGGCCGCATTCTGAACAAGCCCCGCATCGCGACCCGGGAGGAGATCGTGTCCCTCCGGCCATGCAAGAGCTGCATCGCCAATTCCGCCAAGGCAGCGACCGCGCGGTAACGGTCCCTGGTAGCGATGCCGAGCAGCGGGCTCTGCCCGGAGTCTGCGATCCGCCTTGTCGGCGTCCTTCTCGCCGGTCGGGGCACCGGCTTCGACATCACCGCAGGCGGCAGTGACGGATCCGGGCCGGCGAGGCGTTCGCCGGTAGGCCCGCCTCGGCGCAGTAGGCCCCCGACAGGGGCCGACACCGATCTATCGCTTGTAGGCGATCCCGCCGTACATGAGCTGCTGGCCCACCGTGAGCCTCCCGGGGACGGGGCCGTCCGGCCGCCACAGGGGCAGGGGGACGACGCCCGGTTCGAGGAGCTCGAAACCGTCGAAGAAGGCGGTGATCTCCTCCGGCGTGCGGAACCGGCCGGTGCCCAGCAGCGCGAGGTACTTCTGCTCGGCGTCGCGCGATTCCTGGGTGGAGGCGCAGAAGTGGGTGATGAACAGGTAGCTGCCCGGCGGGACCGCCGCCATGTAGGCCTCGACGATCGCCCGGGGGTCCTCGTCGTCGTGCAGGTGGTGCAGGATGCCGATCAGCATCACGGCCACCGGGCGGCCGAGGTCGATGAGGCTCTTGAAAGCCGGGTCGGAGAGGATGGCCTCGGTGTCGCGCAGGTCGGAGGTGATGACCGCCGTACGGTCGTTCTCCGCCAGCAGCGCCCGGCCGTGGGCCAGCACCATCGGGTCGTTGTCGACGTAGACGACCCGCGACTCAGGGTTGGCACGCTGCGCGACCTGGTGGGTGTTCTCCACCGTCGGCAACCCCGAACCGAGGTCGACGAACTGGGTGACGCCCTGGCCGGACAGGAAGCGCACCCCCCGCCCGAGGACCTGCCGGTTGTAGGTCGCCACGTCGTAGATCTCGGGGACGACCTTCGCGATCTCGGCGACGAAGGCGCGGTCGACCTCGAAGTTGTCCTTGCCGTTGAGGACGACGTCGTAGGCCCTGGCGATGCTGGGCCGGGTCGTGTCGATGCCGGCGTTCCGCTCACTCGGCTTGTCCGCCACAGGAGTCCTTCCGCACTGTCCCGGGGTAATTCAGATGATCATAGGTCCTGAAAAGCCCGCGAAACCTGTCTTGTGCCCATGAACGGAGGGCGACTTTCCCGAATCGGCGCGGACGGCGCCCGCCGTACACGCCCGCGTGCAGGCTTGCGGCGAACCGGTCAGCACGGCGGTGTGAAGACCTACCCCCGCGAGCCGCTCAGCACGGTGAAGGCGATGCCCGCCCGCCGGAGCCGCTCGATGAGCGCGTCCCCCATCGCCACGGCCGTGGTGACCTGGCCGGAGACCGGCGGCAGGTCGTCGAAGGCGAGGCAGAGCGCCGACTCGGCGAGCATCTTGGCGGTCTCGTCGTAACCGGGGTCGCCGCCCGCGACCTCGGTGACGACGCGCTCGCCGCCGCCCCGGCCGAGGAAGGTGACCTTGAACCAGCTCCCGGCCCGCTGCTCGGGGGTGGGTCCGTCGCCGGGCGAGATCCGGCCGAGCAGCCAGGAGCGGACCGGGGGGATCTGGGCGAGCGCGACGAGGGCGCCCGCACCGGCCGCGAGCCCCAACGCGGCGGGCAGCCGCCTGACGGCGATGTGGTGGCGGTAGGTGAAGTCGGGACCGTAGCGCTCCAGCGCGCGGGCCGAGCGGGCCACGATCTGCGGGTCGATCGTGGGCAGCGGCAGGGCCCAGCCCCCCACGTACCGGGGCGTTCCGGCGGTGCCACGCGCCCGGCGGCCGGTGGGCCGTACTTCGATCTCGCGCCGGGCGAGCGCGGCCCGGGCGGTCTGCCGGGCACGGGAGACCGCCGCGAGGGCGGAGTGGACGGTGCCGCCCGAGGGCCGGCCGTTCCCCCGGAGGAACCCGCTCACCTCGATCGGCACCCCCTCGGGGAGCCGCTTGACGGTGAAGTAGGCGCCGAGGTCGTGCGGAACGGAGTCGAACCCGCAGGCGTGCACGATCTTCGCCCCGCTCTGCCGGGCCCTCTCGTGGTGCCGGGCGAACATGAGGTCGACGAACTCCGGCTCGCCGGTGATGTCGGCGTAGTGGGTGCCCGCGGCGGCGCAGGCGGCCACGAGCGGCTCGCCGTAGGCGACGTAGGGGCCCACGGTGGTGGCGACGACCCTGGCCTGCCCGGCGATCCTCGCCAGGGAGGCCGGGTCGGTCACGTCGGCGTGGAGCAGCGGCAGCTCGGGCAGGCCGATGCGCTCCCTGACCGCTTCGAGCTTGGCCCGGCTGCGGCCCGCCAGTGCCCAGCGGCAGCCGGGACCGGCGTTGCGCGCGAAGTACTGCGCGGTCAGCGCGCCGGTGAACCCGGTGGCGCCGAAGAGCACGATGTCGTACGGGCGGTCGTCAGGCATGGGCTGAGACTCCCCCCTGGGAGGGCCGGGTGCAAGCCGTACGGACCGAATGTGGTTCTGATCACCTCCCCGCCGGGAAGTGGATCCCGGCGGGGCTCACAGAGCCGGCCCTCACGACTGGCCGGCGTGCCAGGAGGCCTGGACCAGGGCCTGGTCCGCGGCGGCGAGGTGGATCGCGGCCGCCAGCCATGCCCAGGCGTACCCGTCGGGACCGGAATCCGTCGACCGTCCGAACACGTCGCGGCTCCGGCGGTCGGCCTCGGCGGCGAGCGCGGCGGCCAGCTCGGCGGCGGCCTCGAACCCCGCCCGGCGCAGCGGGGCGCCTTGGGCGTGGGAGTCACCGCTGCGCGCGTGTTCGGCGACCGCCCGCCGCCCTCCGGCGACGGCCAGCTCGACCAGCCGGCGGACCCGCCACAGAGGGGCGTCGGCCACCGGGTCCACGTCCGCCTCGGAGGCCGCCTGCCACGGCGGGCAGGCGTCATGCGGCGGGAGATGAGAGCCCTGCAGGCGGTCATACCCGAGGTCGGCACGGCCCTGCCATCCGGCGGGAAGACGCAGCGTCGCCCCGGCCCCGGGCACCGGCCCGATCGCGAGCGGGCGCAGGGTGGCCGCCCGGTCGGGATCCAGCCTGCCGACCACCCGTACGACCGTGCCGGGCCGGGACGCGAGCTGCCGCAGGTTGGCGACATGGGCCAGGTCCGGATGGGAGCCGGCCGGAATGAGCCGGATAAGCGGGCCGTCAGGCCGCACGGCCGGCGGCGGCCGCCGTGCCGGGTCGTCGTCCTCCGGACCGGAGCTCTCCGGATCAGAGCTCTCCGGTGGCGCTCCGGCGGGCAGCAGCTCACGGGCGAGCACGTGATCGCCCGCGGCGCCGACGATCATCAGATCGCACCCGACCGGCTCGCCGGCTCTCTCCGCCGCTTCCGACTCGCTCCAGACCTGCCCGGAGAGCCGCGCGCCGACCGCCTCGGCCAGCGGCCGGGCGAACAGGGCGGCCAGCGGTCCCGCCGTCCACGGCATGCCGTCGATCGGGGTGGCGCGCACGCCGCCGCCCGCTCCCAGACGGCCGTCCGGCGAGATCGTCGCTCCGGCGATCAGCAGTCCCGCCCGCGCCAGCTGCGCGTGGTTCAGCATGGCCGGGCCGATGGCGACGGGCGCGGTGGCGGCGCCACGGGCGCGGGCCGGCCCGCCCGGCTTGACGTCGGCCACCGAGAACCAGCGGCCGTCCTCCGTGACGAGGTGGGTGACCACACCTCCGTAACCGGTGCCGCTGATCACCGGCTCCCGGAAGACGCCGTAGACACGCAGGCTCCCGCCCGGCTGGTAGCTCCGGCGGACGCTGCTGACCAGCGCCGGGTCGGGGTCGGCCGCGGCCAGCCTGCCCGCGGTGAGCAGGAGTTCGCGCAGGGCGGCCACCAGGTCGGCGAGGCGGTGGCCGTCGTGGCGGTCACGCGCCGCCCGCAGGCCGCGGACGACGCGCAGGGCGGCGGCCTCGGCCCTGGGCAGTCCGGCCAGGCGGGCGGTGTGAGCGGCCCTGAGCAGCTCCGCCTGGGGCACCGCGCCGGCCGCCGGCACCCCGGCCGACAGCGTCGCGGCGGCGGCGGCCCACAGACTCGAGGCCGCCGCCACCTGCGTGGCAGTGGGCCCCGTAATCGTGCCGGCCGCCGTACCGTCGCGGGACGGGTCGTCACGTGCGGTGGAGCTTCCCGTCCCGGGGAGGGCGCCGTCGAGCGGTCCGTTCGCCGCACCCGCGCCCGCGTCCATGTCGGCGCCCGCGCCCGTGTGCGTGTCCGCACCGACACCCGCGCCCGCACTGACGCCCGCGGCCGCATCGACGTCGGCGTCCGCCACCGGGCAGGCGCTGAGCACGGCCGCACGGTGCAGGCAGCGTGGCGCCAGGAGGCAGCTGCACCACGCCTGGCCGTCGTCGGTGATCGCGCCGGACGCCCCCGGCGAGAGGGTGACCACCGCGTCCTCGCCACAGCTGATCCGGATGCTCTCGCCGTCGGCGACGGCGGGCGTGGCGGCATACTGCTCGATCGCCGCGTCCAGCTTCTTGCGGAGCCTGGAGGTGAGACCCTCGACGGCGGCGGCGACCACGTGCGGCGCCGCCGGCGGGAGCTGTCCGGCCGGGGGAACGGTTGATGGGGGGGAATTCACCGGGACTCTCCGCGGAGGCGGTCGCCCACCCATCGGGCGAGGGCGAGCGGGCTGAGGGCGGCGACGGGCATGCCGGCCGCGACGAGTTGCTGGGCGACGGGGAGCGAGTAGCGGGGAACGCCGCTGTCGTCCAGGGCGGCGCACCCCATCAGGTGGACACCGGACCCGGCGAGGGAGCGGACCTCACCGAGCAGGCCTCCGATCGGGTAGCCCTCCTCGAAGTCGCTGACGACCACGACCAGCGTACGGCTCGGCACGGTGACCAGCGAGCGGGCGTGGGCGAGGCCCGCGGCGATGTGCGTTCCACCGCCGACCCGCACTTCGAGCAGCAGGGAGAGCGGGTCGGTGACCCGGTCCGTCAGGTCGATCACCTCTGTGGAGAACGACAGGAAGTGGGTGGAGAGCGTCGGCACGCCCGCCAGCACCGCGGCGGTCAGCGCGGACCAGACCACCGAGGCCTCCATCGAGCCGGACACGTCGACCACGAGGATCAGCCGCCAGTCGGCCTCCCGGCGGGCGCGGGTGCTGAACACCGGCCGTTCCGGGACGACCACGAGCCGGCCGTCGCCCATGCGACGCGTGTACGGCAGGTTGGCCCGCAAAGTGCGCGGCAGGTCGAGCCGGCCGCCCGGACGGCGCGTCGGGCGCGGCGTCGCCAGCCCGCTCAGCGCGGGCCGGAGCCGGGTCGCGAGCTCCCGGGTGAGCTCGGCGACCAGACGGCGCACGAGTGGCCGGAGCTTGGCGAGCCGCTGCTCGGGCAGGCCTCCCGCCAGGGTCAGCACGGAGGTCAGCAGCTCGACGGATGGCCGCACCGCGGCCGGGTCGAGTTCGGTGAGCACGTCGGTCCGGCCGGCATCGGCGGCCCGGACCAGCACCTCCTCGCGCACCTCGGTCCCGAAGAGGACCTCCAGCTCCTCGGCCCACTCGCGAGCGGTGGGGAAGGAGTCTCCCCTGCCGCCGGAGTCGCCCCCTTCCCCGGCGCCCTGCCCGAAGTGGTCCGCGCCTTCGCCCCGGCCCTTCCCGTACAGCTCGTCCAAGGCGCGCGCGTAGGAGCGGGCGCTCGCCGGGAGCCGCTCGGACTCCCTGCCGAGCAGCAGCCGCCACCGGTCAGCCGGGGTGAACCTCCGCAGAGCGCCGTGATCCGCCTCCGTCACCACGTCCGCCTCCGGTGGTGCCGGCGTCCGCGAACTGTCCGTCATCACGCCCGCCTCCGGTGGTGCCGGCGCCTGCGTGCCCTCCGCCTCCTCACCGCCCCGTGCGGTCCGGCGGTCCGGCGCGGGTGGCTCCGGCGCGTCCGGGGACGCGCCGGCCAGGGCGGGAACGGAGGCGGGGACCGGGAGCCGGAGCGCGCGCAGCGCCGCCAGCCCGGCGGAGTCGGCGGCGTGCCACAGGGCGAGCAGCCCGGGCGGAGCGCTCAGCGCCAGGTCGAGCCTGTCTCCGAGGCGCTCGGACACCGCTCCCAGCAGCCGGGTACGGCCGGCGGGGGTGAGGGTGTCGAACCCCCCGCGCAGCGCCGGCAACCGGTCGAGGAACTCCCGGTCGGCGAGGCCGTCGATGCGGTCCATGAGCGGGTCGAGGGCCGCCGGTGCCGACTGGAGCAGCGGTCCGGCGGCCGTGAGCACGCCGGTCAGCAGGCGGCTCAGGCGATGGCGGCCGTCCGGGTCGGTGGCTGCGCCGACCCATCCGGCGGCCCGGGCTCCGAGAGTGCCGGGGCCGTCGAGGTCGAGCAGGACCCGGGCGGCCAGAGCCGCGCCCTGGATGAGGGGGGAAGCGGTGCGCGCCAGCGCGGCCAGGGTGTCGTCCATCCGCAGCCCGAGGCGCTCCTCACCGGCCCGGGTGGCGAGGGCGACCAGGGCGACCGCGTCCTGTGGCTGGTCGCTGCCGGCCAGGCCCGGCAGCGCGCGGACCGCGGCTTCCAGCAGGGTTCCGGTCAGCTCGGCGGCCTGCTCGCGGCCCTCCGGCGTGGTGCCGGGAAGGTGTTCGCGGCGCAGTGCCTCGAGCAGGTCGAGAGCGTCGAGCAGTTCGGCGAGCGTGGCGGTGGCGGGAAGCGCGACGGCGGCGTCGGCGAGGCGGTCGGCGACCAGCTCCGGCAGGTCGCAGCGGGCCGCGGCGCGCAGACCGCTGAGGATCAGGCCGCAGGTGGGCCCCCCTTCGGCGGACTCGCGGCGGAAGGTCTCGCGCAGCGTGCCGGCCGCGGCCTGGGCGAGGGTGACACCGCGGACGCCCGCCAGGTCGAGCAGTGCCGGGACCGCGGGAGTCCAGGAGAGCCGCCACCTGGTGGTGAGCGCGGTGGAATCACCCGTTCCGGTCACCTCGACCGGCTCGCCGTAGCCGACGCCGCAGATCAGCAGGCGTTGCAGCGCGACCTCCCGGCGCGCGTCCAGATCGGAACGGAGCGGGTCCAGGCGTACTTCACGCCGTTCGGGGCTGTCCGGGCACGGGAGCCGGAGCGCGGCGAGATCGGCCTCGACGGCGGGGCCGAGTCCCGAACGCGGCGTGCCGGGTGCGATCCGGCCGCGGTCGGTGCCGACGAACACCGCGTCGAGGGCCCGGGCGAGGGCCCGCCCCCGGCCCAGGGGCTCGCCCTGGCCGAGCACGGTCGTCACCGCTTCCAGCAGCTCGCCCCGTCCCGGGGAGGGCAGGCCGCGCAGCCGCGCCAGATCGCAGGCGAGCCGCAGCGTCTCGACGGCCTCCCCGGTGCCCGCGGTGTGCCCGGCGGAGCGGATCTCCCGGCACAGGCCGGTGATCGCGCGGGCGGCACCGTCCCTGACCCGGTCCGGGTCGCCGGCGGCCGTGAACACCGTCTGCTGCCAGCGGGGGTCGCGGATCCCCGCCGGGTAACCGGATCGCGAGTCGAGCAGGTCGAAGGCGTAGGGGACGAGCGAGGTGGCGGCAGGCGAGCCGGCGCGCGCGGCCGGGGCGGCCGGAGGGGAGGCGACCGCGCCGTCCGTGGCCGGCCGCCCGGATGTCGGGTGGCCGCCTGCCGTGCCAGGCGATGCGGCGGTGCCGTCCGCGCCGGCCCGCCCCGGCTCCGCGACGCCGGGAACGATCAGCGCGGGAGCGTGGAAGGCGCCGACCACCGCCGCGACGCGACGGCCGCCGGCCGCGGCGTCCGCCAGGACACGGCGCATGTGCGCCTCGCGCGCCATGTCCCTGGCCGGCACACCGCCCGCGGCCTCGGCGTCCCGGCGCAGTGCCCAGCCGACGCCGAGGGCGGCGCGGCGCACCGCTTCGGGTTCGCATCCGGGAGCGAGGACCTCCACGGCCCGGTCCCACATGTCGTCTCCCTCGCGGCCGGTGCCCGAGGCGGCCAGCGCAGCGGCGAAGGACGTTCCCCGCGAGGCCGCCGCACCTGCCGGAACCGCCTCCGCGTCCGGACCCGTACCTGCCGGCCGAGCCGGGCCGGGGGGCCGTACCGTGCCGGGCTCCTGCGCCGTGCCGGGCGCGTGCCAGCCGGGGTCGGACAGCGGGAGGTCGCAGCAGATCACCTCCGCTCCGCGCTTCCGGGCCCAGCGGATCGCCACCAGCTCCGGGGAGAAGTCGGCGAACGGGTAGAAGCCGAGCCGCCCTTCCCCGTCGGTCCCGGCGAGGGCGACCGGCGCGAGGGTCTCCGGGGCGGCCAGGTGCGCCAGCCACGGCTGGAAGTCCACCGGCAGCTCGACGCAGACCACTTCGGCGCCGGCGGCCTCCAGCAGCGCGGGCAGGACCACGGCCAGCGCGGGACTGTGGTGGCGCACCCCCAGCAGGTACGGCCGGGCGGAGGCGGCCAGCGCGGCGACCGCCCGCCGGGGATCGGCGTCACGGCCGTCGGGGGCGGATCGCCGCACGTCTTGGCCTGTCTCCGGTTCGCTGTAGCAGATCAACGGAGGTTCTCCCGCAGGTCCCAGAGCCGGCGCCACATCGCGGAGCCGTCCTCGGCGCGACGTCGCACCGGGCCGTCCCAGTAGCCGAGCAGCCGCCCGTGGTCGGCCGGGTCGTCCTTGCGGACGACGCCGAGCAGGTGTCCCGGCAGCAGGTCGAGGACGTCGCCGCCCGGCAGGTAGGCCGCGGCGACCCCCAGTGAGGCGGCGACCTGCACCGCCTCGGCGGTGGACATCACCGTGCCTGGACGCTCCACGTCCCAGCCCTCGTCCGAGCGACCGGAGCGCAGGTCGCGGAATACCGTGACCAGCGCGTCGAGCACGGCGTCGTCCACGCCGAAGGCGGCACCCGCCCGCTGCACGACCGAGGTGGCCTGGCGGCGCACCAGGGAGGTCTCCGCCTCGGCGTCCGCGATGGGGTCGACGGTTTCGAAGTTGAACCGCCGCTTCAGCGCGGCCGACATCTCCGAGACGCCGCGGTCACGCAGGTTGGCCGTGGCGATCACGCTGAAGCCGGGGGTGGCCGCCACCTGGGCGTCAGCGGTGCCGGCGAGTTCCGGCACGCTGAGCCGCCTGTCGGACAGGATCGACACCAGGGCGTCCTGCACCTCGGGCAGGCAGCGGGTGATCTCCTCGATCCGGGCGACACGGCCCGCGCGCATGGCCGTGAGCACCGGGGAGGCGACCAGTGCGGTCCGGCTCGGGCCCTGGGCGAGCAGCAGGGCGTAGTTCCAGCCGTAGCGGAAGGCGTCCTCGGTCGTTCCGGCGGTGCCCTGCACGGTGAGCGCGCTGGTTCCGCACACGGCGGCGGCCAGCAGCTCCGACAGCATCGACTTGGCGGTGCCGGGCTCACCGACCAGCAGCAGGCCGCGCTCCCCCGCGAGGGTCACCACGCACCGTTCGACCAGGGCGCGTTCGCCGACGAACTTGGCGGCCACCCTCAACCGGGCCGGAGTGCCGTCGCCGGCCGTCCCGCGCCGGTTCTTCGGCAGCTCCAGCGTCTCGTCGCCGCTGCCGCAGACGAAGGTCACCACCGCGCGCGGCGTCAGCGCCCAGCCCGGGGGGCGGGGGCCGGCGTCGTGGGCGGCCAGGAAGGCGAGTTCGGTGGCGTACCGTTCCTCGGCCGCGAGCACCTGCCGGGTCGGGGGGACCGCCACCTGGTCGTCGGTCATGGTCATAAGGGGAAGTCCTTGTGCTCTGGATGATGATCTGTGAAGTGCCGCCCGTGACGGGCGGCCTGGCAGGTGCCGGGTGTCTCCTCCGCGCTGCGGCGCGGTGAGGGCCCGGTCCCGTCCGGTGGCGCGGGTGCGGCCGCCGGACGGGACCGGGATCGCACCCGCCCCGCCGCCCGGGGTCAGCGGCGCCTGCCGCGCCTGACCCTGAGCTCCTCGAACCGGGGGGCGTCGCCGTCCCGGACCCGCTGCCAGGCCCTGCGGTACAGGTCGGCGGCGGGCTGGATCGGCACGAGCGGTGTGCTCTGGCTCCCGATCAGGTCGAACAGGGGGAGTTTCCACTGCTCCAGCGGTAGGCGCGGCGCCTTCAGCTCCGTCCAGCCGCCGGGCAGGAACAGCGAGCGCCCGGCCCGCGCCCGGTTGGCCTCGACGACGAGGCCGGTGGCGGCCAGCTCGGCGCGGGCCTCCTTGAGGTGGGCGGGCTTCCAGCCCGTCCACCGGGCGACGTTGCGGTCGGTCGGATCCGGCATGGCCAGCAGTGTCAGGTAGAGGGCCGCGGCGTCCTCGCCGAGGCCGTGCTCCTTCGCCGCCTCGACGACCAGTTCGGGCACCGACCGGGTGGGATCCTGCGGCCACCACGTGCCGTCCGCGTCCCGCTCCCCCTCCACGGGGTCTCCCGGATCGGCCAGGAGCGCCTCGAACCGCGGGTCACGGGCGGTGCGCAGCGCCGCCTCGGCCGGGAACGCCCCTTCGGAGCCGACCAGGGCGCGCAGGTAGGGATCGTCGCCGGCCGCGTCCAGCAGGGCCGTACGGATGCCCGGCGCCGGGCGGGTGTCGTGGGTGGCCATGACGACGGCGCCGTATCTCTCGTAGCCCTCGCCGACCTCGGTCGGGGCCCCGGCGGCCTTGCGGAACCCGGGCAGGTCGACGTACCGGCCGAGGTCGAGCATCAGATCCGGGCCGGCCAGCCGGTCGCGGACCATGGCCAGCGCCCTCGGCAGGGCGGCGCGGATCGGATCTCCGGCGGGGAGCCGGTGGGCGAGCCAGCCCGCTGCGGCGACGACCGTGACCAGCGTGCTCGCGGCGAATCCGGCGCCCTGCCCGTCGACGGGTCTGACCCGGTCGCCTCTGACCTCCCAGACCAGATCCCGGCTCAGCTCCGGAGTGGCGGCCGGGTCGGCGAGGGCGCGCAGTGCCCAGCCCGCGCCCCCTCCCGTCCCCAC
>NZ_NGFP01000132.1 GCF_002149035.1 Streptosporangium minutum | reverse complement strand
ATCCAGCGCGGCGGCGATGCGGTCGGTACGGGTGTCCTGCCAGACGATGGCGTTGTAGTAGGGCCGGCCGGTGATCCGGTTCCACACCACCGTGGTCTCGCGCTGGTTGGTGATGCCCAGCGCGGCGAGGTCGGCGGCGGTCAGGTTGGCCCGGGTCAGGGTCGTCTCGATCACCGCCCTGGTCCGCTCCCAGATCTCCAGGGGGTTGTGCTCGACCCAGCCCGCCCGCGGCAGGATCTGCTCGTGTTCGAGCTGGTAGCGGGCGATCTCGTTGCCACCGTGATCGAAGATCATGAAACGGGTGCTCGTGGTGCCCTGGTCGACGGCTCCGACGAAGTCAGCCATGGGATGTCGTCTCCTTTGCGGCGTGCCGGCCGGCGCTTCAGGCGGGGCCGTGCTCGGGCCCGGTGGGGACCCGGCCGGGCTCGGGTTCCTCCGTGATCGGCAGGTACCGGCCGACGAGCGCCTGGTACAGGGCGGCGCCCAGCACGCCGCCGATCAGCGGCGCCACGATGGGCACCCAGAAGTAGAGCTGGCCGTACTGATCGCGCCAGGCCGTCCCGTAGCCGGTGAGGAACGAGGCGAGCCGGGGCCCGAAGTCACGCGCCGGGTTGATGGCGTAGCCCGCGTTGGTGCCCCAGGCCATGCCGATCGCCACGACGATCAGTCCGATGATGAACGGAGCGAGGTTCGCGGCGGGTGCGGTGTTGTTCAGGTCGGTGACGGCGAGGATGAGGAACAGCAGGATCGCGGTGCCGATTATCTGGTCGCCGAACGCCGCCCAGATGCCGACGGGCAGCGCTCCGTTACCGGGCATCGTCGAGAAGACGAACTGGCTCTTGAACGTGTGGCCGGGATCGAACGCCGCGAGCACGTCGGCGTAGTTCCACCGCACGATGAGCGCGGCGACGAACGCGCCCGCGGTCTGCGCCAGGGAGTACGGCAGCACCTTGCGCCAGGAGAACCCCTTGAAGACCGCGAGCGCGACCGTGACGGCCGGGTTGAGATGCGCGCCGCTGATGCGGCCGGCGGTGTAGACGCCCAGCGTGACGCCCAATCCCCAGGCCCACGCGATGCTGTCGTGATCTCCGAGCCCGCCGGCGACGACCTGCGCCACGACGCCCACCCCGAACAGGATCAGGATCAGCGTGCCCGCGAACTCGGCGGCCAGCTCACTGATGATCTCGGGGGCTTTTCTTGGGTTCGCCATGTCCGCCCCTTCTCGAAGCTGTGCGGCTCGCCCCTCCCGTGGACCGCCCCCGGAGCGGAGACCGGTCGCAGGTCACCGGGGCCGCTCCCCGCGGACCGTGGGACCTGCCCGGCGATCGCCAAGCCTTCGAATACCAGACAGCATTTCCGATCGTTATTGAGATCTCCGCATATGCCACCTATGACACGCATTCGACCATCAACAGATGGTGCGGACTGCCTAAAGAACAGCACTGACGCCGTCGGCGGGCCCAGCCGGGCCGGACCCCGGGCCGCGGCGTGCCGCACCGGATCGGGCCGCCCGGTGAGCCGGTCCGTCCGGTACGGCGCGCCGCCCGGTCACTCGGCGGAGGCCTGGCGGCGGGTCACCAGCCAGTTGACCACCCACAGCAGGAGGCCGATGCCCAGCAGGACGCCCGCCCGGATGTAGACCTCGGCGGGCCGGCCCGTCAGGGGGCTGGCCAGGACGAAGGCCAGGACGGCGCCGAGCACGGGCAGGATCGTCGGCGCCCGGTAGTGCGCGTGGTCCACGGTGTCCTTGCGGAGCACGAGGACGGCCACGTTGACGACGCTGAAGACGCACAGCAGCAGGAAGGCTGTGGTGTCGCCGAGCCCCGCGATCTCTCCCGTCGAGATCAGGGCGATGGCGAGCGCCGTGGTGAAGATGATGCCGACCACCGGTGTACGGCGGCGCGGATCGACCCAGCCCAGGCCACGCGGCACGACCCGTTCGTTGGCCAGGCCGTACACCAGCCGGGAGGCCATCATCATGTTGATCAGCGCGGAGTTCGCCACGGCGAACATGGCGATCACCGCGAACAGCTGGGGCGGGAAGCTGATCCCACCGGCCTTGACCACCTCCAGCAGGGGCCCTGACGACTTCTCCAGGACCCGGTAGTCGACCAGGAGCGAGGAGGTGATGGCGACGAGGATGTAGATCGTGCTGGTGATCGCCACCCCGAGGAAGATCGCCCGGGGGAAGTTGCGCGAGGGATCGCGGGTCTCCTCGGCCATGTTCACCGAGTCCTCGAACCCGACGAACGCGAAGAAGGCCAGGGCCGTGCTCCCGAGCAGCGCGAGGAACAGGCCGCCTTCCTGGTCGGTGCGGATCTCGGTCAGCCGGGCGGGCTCCCCCGCGCCGGTGACGACGGCGTACACGCCGATGACGATGATCACCAGGAGCCCGGTCAGCTCGATGATCGTGAACACGATGTTGGTCTTCACCGACTCCGAGACGCCGCGGTAGTTCAGCAGCGCGATCGCCACGATGAAGACGATCCCGACGACGACGCCGGGCACCGTGACGAACGTCTTCAGGTAGTCGCCTCCGATGGCGCGCGCCGCCGCGCTGGCCGAGGTGAGTCCCGAGCACATGACCGTGAACGCCACCATGAACGTCAGGAACGGCGTCCGGAAGGCGCGCTGGGTGTAGAGGGCCGCTCCAGCCGCTCTCGGGTACTTCGTCACGAGCTCGACGTAGGACATCGCCGTCAGCGCGGCGATGACGAACCCGATCAGGAACGGCATCCACAGCGCTCCGCCGACCTTGCCCGCGACCTTGCCGGTGAGCGCGTAGACGCCGGTGCCGAGGATGTCGCCGACGATGAAGAGAAGGAGGAGTTTGGGGCCGATGGCCCGCTTGAGAGAGACCTGTCCGACCTCGGGACTGGGGGATGTCATGCGTGATCCCGTTCCCCCCGTCACGCTCCTGACACGGGATGCGGCGATCACGCGCCGCCGGCCCGGGGGTGCCCCGCAGCCGGACGGCGCGCCGGCCTCCCCGCCCGCGCGTTACGGCTTCAGCTCCAGCACCAGGTTGAACGGGGTGGCGGCCGCTTGGCGCGTCCGGGTGAACCCCGCCTGCCCGGCCACCTCGAACAGCCGGTCCTGGCCGGCCTGGGCGCCCAGCGCCTCGGCGCCTCCCTGGGAGATCGCGTTGGGCACGCAGATGGTGGCCGAGGCGTTGAAGAAGAGCCGGCCGACCGGGTTGAGGTCGTCCGGCAGCCGCCCGTGCGCGAACGGCTCGACCAGCAGCACGGTGCCGTCGGGCGCCAGGGTGGAGTGGATGTGCCGCAGCACGGCGACGGGATGCCCCATGTCGTGCAGGGAGTCGAACAGGCACACCAGGTCGTAGCCGGACCCGGGGTAGTCGTCGGCGCCGGCCGTCTCGAAACTCACCCGGTCCGCCACTCCGGCCTGCTCGGCCAGCTCGCGGGCCCGCGCGATCGAGGCCCCGTGGTAGTCGAAACCGGTGAAGCGCGAGGCCGGATACGCCTGGGCCATCACCAGGGTCGAGGCGCCGTGCCCGCAGCCGACGTCGGCCACCCGGGCGCCCTCGGCCAGCCTGTCCTGGACGCCGCCGAGCGCGGGGATCCAGCCGGTCGGCAGGTTGGCGGCGTACCCGGGCCGGAAGAATCGTTCGGTGCCGGCGAACAGCGCCTGGTCGTGGTCGGTCCAGGCCAGGCCCTTGTCTCCCCGGTAGGCCTCCACGATCTTGGCCTCGTCGCGGTACACGGACGAGATCACTTCGGCGAGCCCGGTCATGAAGACCGGGCTGGAGGCGTCGGCGAACACCGTCGCCTGCTCCTCGCTCAGCGTGTAGGCGCCGTCGTCGTAGGAGACGTATCCGGCGGCGGCCTGGGCCGCGAGCCATTCGGCGACGAGCCGCTCACCGGTGCCGGTGCGCCGGGCCAGTTCGCCGGGGCTGAGCGGTCCCGCCCCGGCCATCGCCCTCCACAGGCACAGCCGGTCTCCGAGCACGACCGTCGCGGCTCCGAACGCGGCCCCCATGTCCAGCACGACCCGATCCACGAGTTCCTGAAGCCTGGCCTCGTCCATCGGAGCCTCCTCGACGGTCCGGCGGACGGCGCGACCGTGAACCGTCGCCTCCCCTGCCGCCGACGCCGCAGGATGGCCGCGGCGTCCTCCGCGTGCCCGCTCACTCACTCCCGGTGCCTTCTGCTCCGATCGTACTGTCGACCTTCACATATCTTCCTAAAACGGATATTCAACATCGCGCAACGGCCGGGTGGGCGTGAGCGGCCGGGTGATCGCGTCCGGTGACATCCCTCGTGGAGCGGCCGGGCGGGAGCCGCGGGACCGCAGGCCGCACGGGCGGGGCGGCCGGGGGAGAATCGACGGATGGGGAACGGAGCCGTGCGGGAGCCGGCCGCAGGTGAGAGCAGACCGGCGTCGGCGGATGCGGCGGCATCGGCGGATGGGCGTGGCGGATGCTGAGACTGGATCGGCTGGTGAACGTCCTCGGCGGCTACGGGGCCCGGCTGTGCTGCGCTCCCGCGTCGCGGGAGGTGGAGCTGCGCAGCGTGGTGGTGCACGATCCGACCGACACCCGTCCCGCGACCGGTGACGTGTTCCTGTCGGTCGGCGTGGACTCGGCCGCCGAGGCCGTGCGCCTGGCGCGGTCGGCGCGTGCCGCGGCGCTGCTGGTGCGTGGGAGCCCGCCGCTCGACGAGCACGCCCTGGCGGAGGCCCGTGACGGCGGGATCGCCGTGCTGCTCGTGGAGCCGGAGGTGTCCTGGAGCCAGCTCTTCGGCGTGGTGTACGGCCTGGTGCTCGAAGGACGCGAGACCGAGGCCGGGCGGGGGCCGACCGACCTGTTCGCCTTCGCGGACATGCTCGCGGCCGAGGTCGGCTCCGCGGTGACGATCGAGGACCAGATGTCGCGCGTCCTGGCCTACTCCGGCCTGCAGCAGAGCGCCGATCCGGCACGGCTGGAGACGATCCTGGGCCGGCGGGTGCCCGACGCCATGCGCCGGCTGTTCGAGAGGAAAGGCGTCTTCGCGCACCTGGCGACCTCCGACGAGCCGCTGTTCGTCGGCCCCTCCCCGGCGCACGGCATCAGAGGCCGCATGGTGGTCGCCGTGCGCGCCGGACGCGAGCTGCTGGGGTCGATATGGGTCGAGTGCGAGCACCCGCTGTCCGACGAGCGCCGGATCGTCCTGGGTGACGGGGCACGGGCGGTCGCGCTGCACCTGCTCCGTTCCCGGGTCAGCGCGGACCTGGAGCGGCAGGTGGAGTCCGACCTGGTCATCCGGTTGCTGGAGGGGACGGCCGACGCGCCCGCCGTGGTCAGCAGGCTCGGCCTGCCCCGGGGGCGGTTCCGGGTGATCGCGCTCCAGGCGCACATCGCCGAGGAGAGGCATGCCGCGGTCCTGCTGGCCTTCGAGCGCGCGACCACGGGTTTCGGCTGGTCGCGGCCGGGGCGGAGCGCGCTGTTCGGCAACACCCTGTACACGCTGCTGCCCTGCGACAGCGACGTCACCCCCGCCCGCGACTGGCTCGCTGCGATCGTGAACGTCCTGCCGCGGCGGGTCACCGTGTCCGCGGGCGTCGGCGGAGCGGCGGGGCCCACCGAGCTCCCCGCGAGCAGGCAGGAGGCCGACGAGAGCCTCGCCCTGCGGGCGGCCCGGCCCGGTGGCGCCCTGGCGGTCGTCTACGACGAGTCGTGGGACGAGATCCTGCTGCAACGGCTCCGGGCGGCCGCCTCGTCGGGGCGCGCCCCCGCCCGGGGGCCGGTCGCCGAGCTGACCCGGCACGACGCCGAGCACGGCACCCGGCACATCGCGACGTTGCGCGCCTGGCTGGAGTCGCAGGGAGACCTGGCCGTCGCCGCCGGGCGCCTCGGCGTCCATCCGAACACCGTCCGGTACCGGCTCCGGAGGATGGCCGAGATCACGGACCTGCGGCTCGACCTGCCGGAGAAGCGGCTGGCGATGATCATCGCGCTGGCCGTCGTCCAGGAGCGGCAGCCCTGATCCCCCCGCGTTTGTCCGAGCCGGACAAAGCCCCACCCTCTGCTTGTCCGACGCGCACAGACCGTTCTCGCGCCGTGGCGGCGATGCTCGTCTCGCGCGGGTGATGCCCGCGGCATGCGGATGATGTGAGAGCGGAGAAGTGGTCATGGGTATCGATGGTGGGCCGCGCACGGCAGTGGTGATCGGCGCCGGCGTGGTGGGGCTGTCCACCGCCTGGTTCCTGCAGGAACGCGGTGTGGACGTCACCGTGGTCGACCGTGACGGGGTGGCCGCGGGCGCGTCGTGGGGCAACGCGGGCTGGCTCTCACCGGGGCTGGCCATCCCGCTGAACGAGCCCGGGGTCCTCCGTTACGGCCTGCGCTCCCTGCTCGACCGGAGCGCCCCACTGCACGTGCCGGCCACCCCCGACGTCGGCCTCTGGTCCTTCCTCACCCGTTTCGCGGTGCACTGCAACTGGAAGTCCTGGGGCCGGGCCGTACAGGCCAACCTCCCGTTCAACGAGGAGTGCCTGGAAGCGTTCGACGTGCTCACCGCCAACGGCGTCGACGCCCCCACGGTCGAGGCCCCGATCATGGCCGCGTTCGAGAACCCGAAGCAGGCCCTGGGGCTCCTGCACGAGCTCGAGCGCATCAACGCCTCCGGGCAGGAGATCCGCTACACCGCCTTCGAGGGCGACGACCTCGGCAGGCAGGCGCCGCAGCTCTCCCCCCGCGCCAGGGCCGGGATCCGGCTGGACGGGCAGCGCCACGTCGACCCCGGGGAGTTCACGCGGTCGCTGGCCCGCGCCGTCGTCGCCCGCGGCGGCACGATCCGGTCCGGCTTCCGGGTGACCGGGGTGCACGACGACTCCGGCAGGCTCTCCGTCCGGTCGGGCGCGGGAGACTCCGTCAGCGGCGACGCCGTCGTCCTGGCCACCGGCGCCTGGCTGAACGTGCTCGGCCGGGAATGGGGCGTCCGCCAGCCGGTGCGCGCCGGACGCGGTTACTCCTTCACCGTGCCGACCGAGGAAGCCGTGCCCGGGCCGATCTACCTGCCCGCCGTACGGGTGGCCTGCACGCCGTACCAGGGCAAGCTGCGCGTCGCGGGGACGATGGAGTTCCGTGACGCCGACGCCCCCCTGGACCAGAGGCGCGTCGACGCGATCATCGCGTCCGCCCGGCCGCTGCTCACCGGCGTCTCCTGGGAGGAGCGCACCGACACCTGGGTCGGCCCGCGCCCCGTCACCCCCGACGGCCGGCCTCTCATCGGGGCCACCCGCGCCCCCGGAAGGTTCGTAGCCGGCGGGCACGGCATGTGGGGGCTCACCCACGGGCCGATCACCGGTCGCATGCTCGCCGAGCAGATCACCACCGGCAAGCAGCCCGCGGCTCTGCGGGACTTCGACCCCACCCGCTGACACCGGACGAGCGGCGCCCGACGACGGGGGCGACGGTCCGGTGCTGCGCGCGCGATCACCGATCCCCGCGAGGGCGGCGCCTGACGGCGCGGGCGACGGCCTCGGCCCGTCGCCCCCGCCGTCAGGCCGGCCGCCCCACCGCGTCCGGGTCGAGGGCGAACAGCCGGGCCAGGTCGTCGAGGCGGTAGTGGAACCGCCCTGCCTGGCCGGTGTCGACCACCGAGACGAACCGGGCCTCGACCAGAGCGCCCAGATGGTCCCCGGCGACGGCGTGGTCCAGGCCGCAGACGGCCGCGACGGTGCCGATCGCGAACTCGACCGGTCCCAGCCTGGCCAGCCGGGCCAGCGTCTGCCGGGCGTCCTGTCCTATCCGGGAGTGACTCTGCCGCAGACCGTCCCGCACGGCCAGGTCCGCGACGCTCAGCTCGTCCAGGCGGCGGTGCTCGTCACGTAACACGGCGGCCAGGCCGGCGAGCTGCCAGTACGGGCGGGCGGCGAGCCGGGCGCCGCAGATGCGCACCGCCAGGGGCAGCCCGCCGCAGAGCCGGACCAGCTCGGCCGCCGCGTCGGGTTCGGCGCTCACCCGTTCGTGGCCGATGATGGTCGCCAGCAGGTGGACGGCGTGGTCGACGTCGAACCGGTCGAGCTCCACGATCCGCGCGCCGCTGACGCCCACCAGCCGGGACCGGCTGGTGACCAGGACCGAGCACGCCGGCGAGCCGGGGAGCAGCGGCCTCACCTGAGCTTCCCCCAGGGCGTCGTCCAGCACAACCAGCATGCGCCGGCCGTTCATGAGGCTGCGGTACAGGGCCGTGCGCTCGGCGGGGTCGTCCGGGACCGCGCCCTTGCCGACCCCGAGCGCCCGCAGGAACCGCCCGAGCACGCGTACCGGGGATTCGGGGACGGCTCCGGTGCCGCGCAGGTCGGCGTAGAGCTGGCCGTCGGTGTAGGCCGGCATCAGCCGGTGTGCGACGTGCACGGCCAGGGTGGACTTGCCGGCTCCGGCGGGACCGGTGACCCCCGCGACCATCGCGGCCGGCCGCGTCGGGTCGTTCAGCAGCCCGCCCAGGTGGTCCAGGAGCGCGGCGGTCTCCTTGTCGCGTCCCGTGAAGTCGGCGATGTCGGCGGGAACCTGGTGGGGCACGACGGGACGCCCCCATCCCGCGCCGTGGGACCGCTCGAACCCGCCGAGCAGCGGGGGGTCCTGGTCGAGCACGGTGAGGTAGGCGCGTTGCGCGTCCGCGCTGGGCGCGACACCGAGCTCGTCGGCGAGCCGGGACCTCAGCTGCTCGTACTCCATGAGCGCCTCGGCCGGCCGGCCGCAGGCGGCGTACAGCTCGATCAGGCGCGTGTGCAGCGGCTCGTCGAACGGCCGCCCCCGGGCCAGGGCGCGGGTCCTCGGCAGCAGCAGTTCGGGCGCCTGCACCGAGATGGAGAGCCCGGCCAGCCGCTGCAGGCACATGGCGTGGTCGTCGTCGAGGGCCCGCACCGCGGAGTCCTCCCGCACCCCGTCGGGGGCGCCGTCCAGTACGGGGCCACGCCACTGTTCGAGCGCGTTCATCAGGGCGGCCAGCCGCTGGTGGGGGTCGATGCCGGTGGTGTCGGAGTCGGCGACCAGGGCGGCCCGGAACCGGGCGGCGTCGACGGACCGGTCCGGCAGCCGCAGCCGGTAGCCGCCGTCGACGTGCTCGATGGAGGCCGCCGAGCCGGTCTGGTCGCGCAGCCAGGAGCGCAACCGCGACGCGGCGGTGCGCAGGGCGATCGTCGTGCCGGCGCCGTGGCCCCACACCTGCTCCATCAGCCGCCCCTCGGCGACGACCTCGCCGTTGTGCAGCAGCAGCACGGCCAGGAGCATGCGGGGATGGCGCGCGGGCAGCGTCACCGCGATGCCGTCAAGGCAGACCCGGAGCGGTCCAAGAATCTGAAAGTCGTATGCGGAAACAGCCTTATTGACGATCATGCCTATTCCCCCATGTGGACCCCTCGCAGATCTCTCGCGAAAAGGTCACACCTAAGCCGCGTATTGCTACGTTTGCGGACATAGCAATCGTACGGCCAATGATCGGCAATCTCCTCCCTTTAACGTTCCACGTGTCAGCGAGCCGCGAGTCGTGCCTGAGGGCGTAACACGGGTAACGGCGGATCCAGATGGTGAGCAACGTGCAGGAATTCCGGAAATGCAACATACGGTAGTCGGCCGATTCCTCGATGTCGCAAATAACAATCCTGACCGCGTCGCGGTGCATTCGGTTGACTCTTCAATCACATATGCGGAACTGGCGGACGCCGCCGGCGGGATCCGGCATCTCATCACCACGGCGGGGGGCCGTTCGGGAGCGCGCGTCGGTCTGCTGACCGGCCAGGACGCGACGATCATCGCCGCGATCATGGGGACGCTGCTCTCCGGCTGCGTCTACGTCCCACTGGACCCGTCGTATCCGGTGCCGAGGCTGGCGTACATGCTCGACGACGCCGACGTGACCGTGCTGGTCACCACGCGCAGGCACGAGGCGCTCGCCCGGACCCTCCTCGGGAACCGTTCCTGCCAGGTGGTCCTCGTCGAGGACGCGACCCCGGCGACGCCGCTGGCCGCCGGGCCGATCGAGCCGGACAGCCTGGCCTACCTGCGCTACACCTCCGGGTCCACCGGCGTGCCCAAGGGGGTGGCCCAGAGCCACCGCAACCTGGCGCACTGCGTCGGCAACCAGATCGACAGCCTGTCGATCACCGCCGAGGACCGGCTCAGCCTGCTCGCCTCTGTCAGCTTCGACGCCTCCATCCCCGACATCTACCCCGCGCTGCTGACCGGTGCGGCCGTGGTGCCGATCGACGTCCGCGCTCTCGGGCCGGACGAGCTGGTGCGCCGCCTGGCCGACCTGGGAGTGACCGTCTACCACTCCACCCCGACGCTCTACCGGTACGTGCTCGACGCGCTGGGCCCCGACGGGCGGCTGCCCACGATACGCACCGTGCTGCTGGGCGGGGAACGGGTGACCGGGTCCGACGTGGCCGCGGGCCGGGGACGCTTCGCCGCCGGCTGCTGGTTCGTCAACGGTTACGGAGCCACCGAGGCCACCTTCGTGGCCCACCACCGGATCCCCTTCGACGCACCGCGGGCCGATCCGGAAGCCGGCCCCCTGGTGCCGATCGGCCGCGCGCTGCCGGGCTACGAGGTGGTGCTGCTGGACTCCGACGGCGGTGAGGGGGAGATCGCCCTCCGCAGCCCGTACCTCGCGCTGGGGTACTGGCGGGATCCGGAGCGCACCGCCGAACGGTTCACCGTCGACGGCGAGGGCAGGCGGGTCTACCGCACTGGGGATCTCGGACGCGAGCTCGCCGACGGCACGCTGGTCTGCCTGGGCAGGCTGGACCGGCAGATCAAGGTGCGCGGCTTCCGCGTCGAACCGGCCGAGGTGGAGACACACCTGACGGGACAGCCGGGAGTGGCCAGGGCCGTGGTCACGCTCTCCGGCGACAGGCTCGTCGCCCACGTCCAGCCGTCCCCCGGCGCCGCACTGGATGCGGCCGGGATACGCCGGACCGCGGCCGAGGTCCTCCCGGACTACCTGGTGCCCGCGGTGGTCGTGGTGCTGGACGCGCTGCCGCTCACCCCGACCGGCAAGGTGGACATCCTCGCCCTGCCCGCGCCGGGCCCCGCCCGCGCGGGTGAACGGCCGGCGACGCCCGCCGAGGCCACGGTGCACGACGCCTGGTGCGACGTGCTCGGCGTGGCCCAGGTCGGCGTGACCGAGCCGTTCTTCGACGCCGGCGGCCACTCCCTGCTCCTGGGACGGCTCCAGCAGCGGCTGGCCGGCGTGTTCGGGACGCCGGTGCCGATGATGACGCTGTTCGAGCACACCACGGTGCGGGCCCAGGCCCGTGCCCTGTCCGCTCCGGCCGCCGCGTCGTCCCCCCGGCCTGCCGTCGCGGTCGCCTCCGGCGCCGCCGCCGACCCGGGCGATCCCGACGACTTCGACGACCTCGACGGCCACGTCGCGGTGGTCGGCCTGGCCTGCCGGTTCCCCGGCGCGCCCGACCCGGCCGCGTTCTGGTCCGTGCTGTCCGACGGGGTGGACGCCGTCTGGGACTACTCGGACGCGGAGCTGCGGGAGCTGGGCATCGGGACGGCGCTGCTCGCCGACCCCGCGCACGTGAAGGCCGGCGGGAAGCTGGACGGGGTGGCGGACTTCGACGCGGAGTTCTTCGGATTCACCGCCGACGAGGCCGCCCGCACCGATCCGCAGCACCGGCTGTTCCTGGAGACGGCCTGGGAGGCCCTGGAGGACGCGGGATGCGATCCGGACCGGTTCGACGGCCAGATCGGCGTGTTCGCCTCCACCTCGGCCAACCGGTACTTCCTGTTCCACCTGTTCGGCAACCCCGCCGCCGGCACGCCCGACGACCCCGACGACTGGGAGGGGCGGATCCTGCCCCACCAGCGCGCCGACCACCTGCCGGGGCAGGTCGCCTACCGGCTCGGCCTGACCGGCCCGGCGATCGCGGTGCAGACCGCCTGCTCCAGCTCCCTGGTCGCGGTGTGCATGGCCGCCCAGAACCTCGCCGACCACCGCTGCGACCTCGCGCTCGCGGGCGGCGTCACCGTCACCTGGCCCCGGCACCGGCACACTCCCGGCGGGATGGTCTCCCCCGACGGACGGTGCCGGGCGTTCGACGCCGCGGCCGCCGGCTCGGGGTTCTCCAGCGGGAGCGGCGTGGTGGCGCTGAAGCGGCTCGCCGACGCCGTCGCCGACGGCGACCACGTGTACGCCGTGATCCCCGGCTGGGCGATCGGCAACGACGGCGCCGCACGGGCGGGCTTCGCCGTACCGGGCCTGACCGGGCAGGTGTCCGCGGTGACCGAGGCCCTCGGCGACGCGGGGATCTCCCCCGACGAGATCGGCATGGTGGAGGCGCACGGCAGCGGCACACCGCTGGGTGACGCCATCGAGGTGGAGGCGCTGACCCGTGCCTTCCGCGCGGCCGGCGCCCAGGGCACCGGATACTGCGCGCTGGGCGCGGTCAAGACCAACATCGGCCACACGGACGCCGCCTCCGGGATCGCGGGGTTCATCAAGGCGGTCCTGTCGGTACGGCACGGGCAGGTCCCCGGCAACCTGCACCTCGACTCCCCCAACCCGCAGCTCGACCTGGACCGCGGGCCGTTCTACCTGCCCGCCAAGACGGCGCCCTGGCCCGACGACCGCCGGCGCGTGGCCGGGGTCAGCGCGATCGGCATCGGCGGCACCGGCGCCCACGTCCTGGTGGCCCAGGCGCCGGAGCCGCCGGCCACGGCGCCCGTCGCCGGGGACCGGTACCTGCTCCCCGTCTCCGCACGCTCCCCGGAAGCCCTCCGCGCCGCGATCGTACGGCTGCGCGACCACCTGGCCGCCAACCCGCACCTGTCACCGGCCGACGTGGCGCACACCCTGACGGCGGGGCGCCGCTCCTTCGCCCACCGGGCCGTCGTGGAGTGCGGCAGCCTCGCCGAGGCGATCGAGGCGCTCGACCCCGACCTGCTGATGTCCCGGAGCGGCGGACCCGGCGTGCCGGAGACGCCGCCCTCCGGCTCCGTCGCCCCGGGGCGACGGGTGCCACTGCCGACCTATCCCTTCCAGCGGCAGCGCTACTGGATCGACCCGCCCGGAGGCACCCGATGACCACCCTGACGGCCCGCTGGTTCCGGTGCCCTCGGCCCCTGCCACGCGCGGCCCTGCGGCTGTTCTGCCTGCCGTACGCCGGCGCGGGCGCGGGCGTGTTCCATCCGTGGCCGGCCGCTCTCGCTCCCGGCGTGGAGGTGGTGGGCGTCCAGCTTCCGGGCCGGGAGAACCGGATCGTCGAGCCGGCCGAGATCGACCTGACCGAGCTGGCCACCGCGGTCGCCGACGCCGCGGCCTCCGACAGCCGCCCCTACGCGCTGTACGGGCACTCGCTGGGCGCGCGGCTCGGGTTCGAGGTGATACGGAGCCTGCGCCGTACCGGTGCGCCCCTGCCGGTCCGGCTGTACGCGGGCGCCGCACGCGCGCCGCACCTGAGCGGGTCCGACACGTTCGACGGGCTCTCCCGCGTCTCCGACGACGAGCTGGTGGCCCGGGTCGTGGCCGGGGGCGGCGTGCCCGAGGCGGTCGCCGGGGAACCGGAGCTGCTGGAGCTGCTGCTGCCGACGCTGCGGGCCGACTTCGCCTGGCTGGACGACTACGTGTACCAGCCCGAGCCGCCGCTGCCGGTGCCGATCACGGCCTTCGCCGGCACGCTCGACCGGGCCGTCTCGACCGAGCAGATGGCCGCCTGGGAACAGCACACCACCGCCGGGTTCGTCCTGCACCACATCGACGGCGGTCACTTCTTCCTCCAGGACCGCCTGCCGGACCTGGTCTCCCTCCTCTCGGCGGACCTCATGGCCGCGGGCGGTGAATTATGACGAAGGTGAACCTGGGCGGCACCGGCTGGTCGGTGTGGCAGGACGCGCTGCTGCGCACCACCGGTTTCCCCGCCGCCGGCCTGGAGGCGTTCGCCTCGCCTTCGGCGGCCGCGGCGGCCGACGACCTGCTGGCGGGGCGCGGGGACGCCGAGGTGTTCGACAAGGCGCTGGCCGGCGCGATCGCCGCCGGAGCCGCGAAGATCTGCGACATCGCCGCCGACCCGCTGGTCCGTGAGGCCGTCACCTGGCAGAACCCCGGCGTGCTCATCGCCCTGGACGGCCTGGTCAGGCGCGGACCCCAGACGGCCCGCAACGCGCGCCACCGCGGCCGGGAACGGACGGTGCTCCGTTACTGGCAGCGTTACTGCGCCAAGAACGAGACCATCGGCTTCTTCGGACCGGTCTGCTGGGTCGCCCTCGACGCGGACGCCCGGCAGGCGTTGGACGTCCGTACCGGGGCCGGCCTGCTGCGGGAGCGCCGGGTCTTCTTCGAGGGCTGGGCGATGTCCGCCTACGCCGACCACCTCGCCGCCGATCCGCAAATCCGCCGCTGGTGGCCGCCCGCGCTGATGCCCCATCTCACCCTGCGGGGACGGGAGCTGTTCCGTCCCATGCAGCCGCCGCTGCCGCTGTCCCCGGTCGAGGCCGCGGTGCTGGCCCGCTGCGACGGCCGTGTTCCCGCCGTCGAGGTGGTCGCCGATCTGCCCCGCCCCGAGGACGGCTACCTGCTGCTCGAACGGCTCGCCGAACGCGAGCTCATCGC
The DNA here is from genome assembly GCF_002149035.1 of Streptosporangium minutum. GTDB lineage: Bacteria > Actinomycetota > Actinomycetes > Streptosporangiales > Streptosporangiaceae > Streptosporangium > Streptosporangium minutum. The sequence continues at coordinate 10,919 of NZ_NGFP01000132.1, read as the reverse complement.
CTGGGACGCCGCCCTGCCCGGCACCCACGCCGTCGAGGGAACACTTCGCGCCCGCATCACCGCGATCGGCGATCCCGGCCTGCGGCAGCGCGCTCAGGACGGGCTGGACCGGCTGCGCGCGGCCCGCGACGCCGTCGCCGCCACCGCCGGCGACCCCGACGCCCTCAAGACCGCCCTCGCCGCCCTGGACGAGGAGTTCACCGCCATCACCGGGGCCCCGCCCCGCCGCCGTGAAGGGCAGATGTACGCCGGCCGCACGCTCTGCTACGAGGACACCACCCGCGACCTCGACGTCACCGTCGGCACCCCCCTCCTGGACGACCTCGCCCCGCCCCTCGCCGTCATCCTCACCGCCGCCCGCTGGCTGACGGCGGCGCTCGCCGACGCCTACGGGAAGGCACTGCGCGAGCTCTACGACGACCTGCGGGAGGACTCCGACGCCCCGGTACGGCTGGCCGATCTGATGTCCCTGTCCCAGGGCCTGTTCTGGGGCACCGGCCGGCGCCCCGCCGACGACGTCGCCGAGGAGTTCACCCGGCGCTGGGAGAGCCTGTTCGGCCTCGAAGGCGACGACACCCGCGTCCAGCTGTCCGCCGCCGACCTCGCCGGGCCGGTGGCGCGACTCTTCCCCGCCGAGCGGCCCGGCTGGTCAACCGGCCGGCTGCACAGCCCCGACCTGCAGATCTGCGCCACCGACGTCGACGCGATCAACCGCGGCGACTACCAGGTGGTCCTGGGCGAGCTGCACGCGGCCTGGCCCACGCTCGACTGCGACATCTTCACCGCCTGGCATCCCGACATCGACCGGCTGCGCGACGAGCTGACCGCCGACCTCGGCGAGCACCGGGTCCGGCTGCTCTACCCCATCGGCTGGCCCCGGCAGGGAGGACGGGGCGCGGAGTCGCTGGCCGGTGTCACCGACAGGTCGCTGGGCTTCGCCGCGGCATCGGGCGCCGACCCCGACCGGCTGCTGCCCGCCACCTCCGTCACCGTCTCCGACGAGGACGGCGCCTTGATCGCCACGGCGTCCGACGGACACCGGTGGCCGCTGATCGAGATGTTCGCCGGCATGCTCAACGGCCTCGCCGTCGACGCCTTCAAACTCACCACACCCGCCCCGCACGCCCCCCGGATCACCATCGACCGGCTGGTCATCACCCGCGAGACGTGGCGCACCACCGTCGCCGAGACCGGGTTGGCCCCCGTCACCACCGAGCGCGAACGCTACCTCGCCACCCGCGCCTGGCGCGGACGCCTCAACCTGCCCGACCAGGTCTTCGTCAAGATCGGCACAGAAGTGAAACCCTGCTACTTCGACCTCACCAGCCCCCACTACGCCGATGCCCTGTGCACCATGCTGCGCGCCGCCGGGGACGACGCGTCCGTGACGATCAGCGAGGCCCTGCCCACCCCCGGCCAGGCCTGGGTTCCCGACCACGACGGCAACCGCTACTTCAGCGAACTGCGCCTGCAGATCATCGACTCCGTGCCCGCGGGCGGTGAACTGTGACGAAGATGAGCCTGGGTGACACCGGCTGGTCGGTGTGGTCGGACGCGCTGCTGCGCACCACCGGTTTCCCTGCCGGCGGACTGGAGGCGTTCGCCGCGCCGTCGGCGGCCGCGGCGGCCGACGACCTGCTGGCGGGGCGCGGGGACGCCGAGGTGTTCGACAAGGCGCTGGCCGGCGCGATCGCCGCCGGAGCCGCGAAGATCTGCGACATCGCCGCCGACCCGCTGTTCCGCGAGGCCGTCACCTGGCAGAACCCCGGCGTGCTCATCGCCCTGGACGGAATCGTCGCCGGCGGGCCCGACGCCTCCCGCAACGTACGCCGCCGCGACCGCGAGCGCGCCGTGATCCGTTACTGGCAGCGCTACTGCGCCAAGAACGAGACCATCGGCTTCTTCGGCCCCATCTGCTGGATCACCCTCGACGCGGACGCCGACCAGACGCTGGACGTCCGCACCGGACCCGGCCTGCTGCGCGAGCGCCGGGTCTTCTTCGAGGGCTGGGCGATCACCGCCTACGCCGACCACCTCGCCGCCGATCCGCAAATCCGCCGCTGCTGGCCGCCCGCGCTGATGCCCCACCTCACCCTGCGCGAGCGGGAGCTGCTCCGCCCCCTGCAGCCGCCGCTGGCCCTGTCCTCACCGGAGGCGGCCCTGCTGGCCCGGTGCGACGGCCGTACCCCCGCCGTCGAGGTGGTCGCCGACCTGCCCCGCCCCGAGGACGGCTACCTGCTGCTCGAACGGCTCGCCGAACGCGAGCTCATCACCTGGGACGCCGCCCTGCCCACCGGACACGGCGCCGAACAGGTCCTGCGCGAGCGCATCGCCACCATCGACGACCCCGACCTGCGGCAGCGCGCTCAGGACGGGCTGGACCGGCTGCGCGCGGCCCGCGACGCCGTCGCCGCCACCGCGGGCGACCCCGACGCGCTCAAGGCCGCTCTCGCCGCCCTGGACGAGGAGTTCACCGCCATCACCGGGGCCCCGCCCCGCCGCCGCGAAGGGCAGATGTACGCCGGCCGCACCCTCGCCTACGAGGACACCACCCGCGACCTCGACGTCACCGTCGGCGCCACCCTCCTGAACGCCGTCGCGTCTCCCCTGAGCATCATCCTGATCACCGCCCGCTGGCTGACGGCGGCGCTCGCCGACGCGGGCGGGACCGTCCTGCGCGAGCTGTACGACGAGCTGCGGGAAGGAAACGACGGCCCGGTCCGCCTGGCGGACCTGTGGTATCTGGCCCAGGGGCTGCTGTTCACCCCGGGCGCGGGACCGTTCCGCGCGGTGTCGGAGGATTTCACCCGGCGCTGGGTGGAACTGATCGACGTGCGGTCCGGCTCCGAGGACGGCGCCCGCGTCCAGCTGTCCGCCGCCGACCTCGCCGGGCCGGTGGCGCGGCTCTTCGCCGCCGAACGGCCCGGCTGGGCCACCGCCCGGCTGCACAGCCCCGACCTGCAGATCTGCGCCACCGACGTCGACGCGATCAACCGCGGCGACTACCAGGCGGTCCTCGGCGAGCTGCACCCGGCGTGGACGCCGTTCGACAGCGCGCTGTTCAGCCCGTTCCACCCCGACCCCGACCGGCTACGCGCCCACTACGACCTCGACCTGGGATCGGACCGGATCCGGATCCTGTATCCGGAGGACTACCCCCGCAACACCAGCCGCACCAATCCCGGCCTCGCCGGCCCCGGTGACCGGCAGCTGGGTGTCGACAGGGCCCGGGGCGCCGACCCCGACCTGCTGCTGCCCGCCACCTCGGTCACCGTCTCCGACGAGGACGGAACCCTGGTCGCCACGGCGCCCGACGGCCAGAAGTGGCCGCTGATCGAGATGTTCGCCGGCATGCTCAGCACGCAGTTGATGGACGCGTTCAAGCTCACTCTGCCCGTCTCGCACGCCCCCCGGATCAGCATCGACCGGCTGGTCATCTCCCGCGAGACCTGGCGCACCACCGTCGCCGACACCGGACTGGCCGCCATCACCAACGAGCGCGAACGCTACCTCGCCACCCGCGCCTGGCGCGGACGCCTCAACCTGCCCGACCAGGTCTTCATCAAGATCGGCACAGAAGTGAAACCCTGCTACTTCGACCTCACCAGCCCCCACTACGTCGGCGTCCTGTGCACCATGCTGCGCACCGCCGGGGACGACGCGTCCGTGACGATCAGCGAGGCCCTGCCCACCCCCGGCCAGGCCTGGGTCCCCGACCACGACGGCAACCGCTACTTCAGCGAGTTCCGCCTGCAGATCGCCGACTCCGTGCCCGCGGGCGGTGAACTGTGACGAAGGTGAACCTGGGAGACACCGGCTGGTCGGTGTGGTCGGACGCGCTGCTGCGCACCACCGGCTTCCCCGCCGACGGGCTGGACGCCTTCGCCTCCCCCGAGGCCGCGGCCGCCGCCGACGACCTCCTCGCCGGTCACGGCCAGGCCGAGGTGTTCGACAAGGCGCTGGCCGGCGCGATCGCCGCCGGAGCCGCGAAGATCTGCGACATCGCCGCCGACCCGCTGTTCCGTGAGGCCGTCACCTGGCAGAACCCAGGCGTGCTGGTGGCCCTGGACGGAATCGTCGCCGGCGGGCCCGACGCCTCCCGCAACGTACGCCGCCGCGACCGCGAGCGCGCCGTGATCCGTTACTGGCAGCGCTACTGCGCCAAGAACGAGACCATCGGCTTCTTCGGACCGGTCTGCTGGGTCACCGCCGGCCCGGGCACCGCACAGACGGACGCCGGTCATGGCGCCGGGCGGGCGTTGGAGGTGCGCACCGGACCCGGCCTGCTGCGCGAGCGCCGGGTCTTCTTCGAGGGCTGGGTGATGTCCGCCTATGCCGACCACCTGGCCATCGATCCGCGGGTCCGCCGCCGGTGGCCGCCCGCGCTCCAGCCCCATCTCACCCTGCGGGAGCGGGAGCTGTTCCGTCCCATGCAGCCGCCGCTGCCGTTGTCCCCGGTCGAGGCCTCGGTGCTGGCACGGTGCGACGGCCGTACCCCCGCCGTCGAGGTGGTCGCCGATCTGCCCCGCCCCGAGGACGGCTACCTGCTGCTCGAGCGGCTCGCCGAACGCGAGCTCATCACCTGGGACGCCGCCCTGCCCCTCGGGCGCGACGCCGAACAGGTCCTGCGCGAGCGCATCGCCACCATCGACGACCCCGACCTGCGGCAGCATGCCGTCAACGGGCTGGACCGGCTCTGCGCGGCCCGCGACGCCGTCGCCGCCGCCGCGGGCGACCCCGACGCCCTCAAGATCGCCCTCGCCGCCCTGGACGAGGAGTTCACCGCGCTGACCGGGGCCCCGCCCCGCCGCCGTGAAGGGCAGATGTACGCCGGCCGCACGCCTTGTTACGAGGACACCACCCGCGACCTCGACGTCACCGTCGGCGCCGCCTTCCTGGACGACCTCGCCCCGCCCCTGGCCATCACCCTCGTCGCCGCCCGCTGGCTGACCGCCGAACTCGCCGGCGCCTACACCGCGGCGCTGCGCGACCTCTACGACGACCTGCGGGAGGACTCCGACGCCCCCGTACGGCTGGCCGATCTGATGTCCCTGTCCCAGGGCCTGTTCTGGGGCACCGGCCGGCGCCCGGCGGACGACGTCGCCGAGGAGTTCACCCGGCGCTGGGAGAGCCTGTTCGGCCTGGAGGAAGGAGGCGCCCGCGTCCAGCTGTCCGCCGCCGACCTGGCCGGGCCGGTGGCGCGGCTCTTCGCCGCCGAACGGCCGGGCTGGGCCACCGGCCGGCTGCACAGCCCCGACCTGCAGATCTGCGCCACCGACGTCGACGCGATCAACCGCGGCGACTACCAGGTGGTGCTCGGCGAGCTGCACGCGGCCTGGCCCACGCTCGACTGCGACATCTTCACCGCCTGGCATCCCGACATCGACCGGCTGCGCGACGAGCTGACCGCCGACCTCGGCGAGCACCGGGTCCGGCTGCTTCACCCCGCCACCTGGCCCCGGCACACCGGACGCGGTTCGGCGGGGCTGACCGGTGTCACCGACAGGTTGCTGGGCTTCGCCGCGGCGCCGGGCGCCGACCCCGACCGGCTGCTGCCCGCCACCTCCGTCACCGTCTCCGACGAGGACGGAACGCTGATCGCCACGGCGTCCGACGGGCACCGGTGGCCGCTGATCGAGATGTTCGCCGGCATGCTCAACGGCCTCGCCGTCGACGCCTTCAAGCTCACCACACCCGCCCCGCACGTCCCCCGGATCACCATCGACCGGCTGGTCGTCTCCCGCGAGACGTGGCGCACCACCGTCGCCGAGACCGGGTTGGCCGCCATCACCAACGAGCGCGAACGCTACCTCGCCACCCGCGCCTGGCGACACCGTCTCAACCTGCCCGACCAGGTCTTCGTCAAGATCGGCACAGAAGTGAAACCCTGCTACTTCGATCTCACCAGCCCCCACTACGTCGGCGTCCTGTGCACCATGCTGCGCACCGCCGGGGACGACGTGTCCGTCGTGATCGGCGAGGCCCTGCCCACCCCCGAGCAGGCCTGGGTCCCCGATCACGACGGCAACCGCTACTTCAGCGAGCTGCGCCTGCAGATCACCGACTCCGTGCCCGCGGGCGGTGGACGATGAGCGGCCTCACACACCACCCGGAGACGGAGCCGCCGTCCTTCCCGGAGGGGACCGTCGCCGACCTCATCATGGCGCGGGCCCGCGCCGTGCCGGACGCGGTGGCGGTCGCCCAGTGGGACGAGAGGATCACCTATCGCGAGCTGGCCGGCCGCGCCACGGTGCTCTCCGCCCGGCTCCGCGCGCTCGGCGTCGGCCCGGAGACCAGGGTCGGGATCTGCATGGAGCGGCGGCCCGCGCTGCTGGTCGCGCTCCTGGGCGTGCTGCTGTCCGGCGGCTGTTACGTGCCGCTGGACCCGGCCGGTCCGCGGCTGCGGCTGCGGGACATGGCCGCCGACGCCGATCTGGACATCGTGGTGTGCGACGAGGCGGGAGCCGGGGCGGCGGGCGAGGCGGGGCTGCGGTGCGTCGCCGTACCCGGCCCGGACGCGTCGGCCGACCCGGCCGACGCGCCGACCTGTCCGGCGGCGCCGGACAACCTCGCCTACGTGCTGTACACCTCCGGCTCCACCGGCCGCCCCAAGGGCGTGCTCGTCACCCACCGCAACCTGGTCGACTTCGTCCTCGGATCCATCGCGAGCATCGGGGCCGACCAGACCACCCGCGCGCTGGCGGTCTCGTCCCTCGGCTTCGACGCCTCCGTCCTCGACCTGTTCGTGCCGCTGGCCGTGGGCGGGGCGGTGCAGCTGGCCGGTGACGCCGACCGCACCGACCCGGCCAGGCTGCAGCGTTTCGTCGCCGAGCACGGGGTCACCTGGGGGTTCGTCACCCCGGCCGTGCTGTCCCTGCTCGACCCGGCCGCGCTGCCCGGCTGGCGGGTGGTGATGTCCGGCGCCGACGCGGTGCCGGCCCAGCTGGTCAACCGGTGGGCGGCGCCGGGCCGCCGGTTCATCAACATCTACGGGCCCACCGAGACCACGGTGGCGGCCGTCACCGGCGAGCTGGTCGCGCCGCAGGCGACGCCGGTGCAGATCGGTCACGCGACACCCGGCCACCGCTGCTACGTCGTCGACGCCGAGCTCCGCCAGGTCGAGCACGGCGTCGAGGGCGAGCTGCTGATCGGCGGCCCCGGCGTGTCCCGCGGTTACCTGGGCAGGCCCGCGCTGACCGCCGAGGCGTTCGTGCCCGACCCGTTCTCCGGCGAGCCGGGCGCGAGGGTCTACCGGACCGGCGACATCGTGCGGTACGCCGACGACGGGCAGCTCGTCTACCTGGGCCGCAGAGACGGGCAGGTCAAGATCCGCGGCCAGCGGATCGAGCTCGGCGAGATCGCGGCCGTCCTGGAGGAGCATCCGGCGGTGACGCAGGCGGCCGTGGAGGCGGTGCCCAGGCCCGGCGGCGGCCTGGAGCTGGTCGCGTTCCTCACACCGCAGGACGCCCCGGCCGACCCGGGATACGCCGCCTCCCGGCTGACCTCGGCGATGCTGCCCGGACGCGTGCTGCGCCTTCCCGAACTGCCGCTGAACTCCTCCGGCAAGGTGGACAGGGCGAAGCTGCGCGAGCTGGCCGTCGCGGAACGCCCCGCCGACGACTCACCGGAAGGGGAGACGGCCACCGAACGGGCGCTCGCGGCGGTGTGGCGGCGCCTGGGCGTCGGCACCGACTTCTTCGCGAGCGGCGGCGACTCGATCACGGCGATGCGGCTGGTCGCCGCCGCCCGCAGCGAGCTGGGCCTGGACGTGACGGTGGACGACGTGTTCGCCGGCCGTACCCTCCCTGCGATCGCCGAGCGGTTCGACAAGGCCGGCCGGCTGCCGGGGCCGGAGCTCACCGTCGGCCACCCGCCGACCCTGGCCCCGCCGCAGCGCCGCCTGTGGTTCCTGGACCAGCTGGCCCCCGAGGCCGCCCCCTACAACATCGCTCTGGCCGAGACGCTGCGCGGCCCCCTGGAGGTGCCGGCGTTGCGGGCGGCGCTGCGGGCGGTCGCCGAGCGGCACGCCGTACTGCGCTGGCGGATCCGGCAGACGGACGGCGTGCCGTACGCCGTCTGCGAGCCCCCGGCCGACGTGGCGCTGACCGTGGTGGACCTGAGCGGGTACGGCCAGGCCCAGCGGGACGCCCAGCTGCGCACCCGGCTGGCGGCCGGCGCGTCCGCGCCGTTCGACCTGGCGGGCGGCTCCCCCTGGCGGGCGTGGCTGTACGTGCTGGGCCCCGACGAGCACGTGCTGGCGCTGACCCTGCACCACGCGGTGTTCGACGGCTGGTCGCGGGACACGCTCTACACCGATCTGTCCGCCGCCTACACGGCCGCCGTCACCGGCCGGGAGACGGACCTCCCGCCGCTGCGGGCGTCGTACGCCGACTACGCGGTCTGGCGGGCCGAGCGGGACCGCCGCGACGGCGAGGCGGACCTGGCCTGGTGGGCCGGGCATCTGCGCGGCGCGCCCACCGTGCTGGACCTGCCCCGCGACCGGCCTCGCCCGGCGGTGCAGACCTACCGCGGCGCCGAGGCCCGCGTGACCCTGCCGCCCGGCACCGACGCCGCGGTCCGCGCGCTCGCCGCCGACCTCGGGGCGACCCCGGCGGGGGTGCTGCTGGCCGGGCTCGGCCGGCTGCTGCACAGGCTCACCGGCACCGCCGACCACGTGATCGGCGCGGTCGTCGCCGACCGGCGGGTGGCCGCCTTCGACGACCTGGTCGGGTTCTTCATCGACATGGTCCCGCTGCGGCTGCGCTCGGACGAGGAGGCCGGCTTCGCCGACCACGTACGGCGGTGCACCCGCGAGCTGCTGGACGTCGCCGCGCATCCGGCCGCGCCGCTGGAGCGGGTGGTCGAGGAGCTCGGCGTCCGCAGGGACACCTCCCGCGCCCCGCTGGTGCAGGTCATGTTCAACGTGCTGAACCTCACCGAGCCCCGGCTGGACCTCCCCGGGCTGCGCAGCGAGACGATCGAGGTCGACAAGCCGGGATCGCCGTTCGACCTGACCGTGTACGTGGCGGAGCGGGACGGCGCGTTCTCCGTCGAGGTCGTCTACAACCCCGACCTGTTCAACGCCTCCAGGGTCGACGCGATGCTCGCCGACTACGTGAACGTGGTCGGCGCGCTGGCCGCCGACCCGGCCGTCCCGGTGGGCGCGGTCGCCCTGCCCGAGCCGCTCTCACCGGGCGCCGCACCGGACGCCATGCGGGTCGCCGACCCGCCGGCGACGCCGTCCGCGATCCCGGGGGCCGGATCGACCGCCACCGAGGAGCTGATCGCCGCGATCTGGCGTGAGGTCCTGGAACGGGACGCCGTCGGGCTCGACGACAACTTCTTCGACATCGGCGGCCACTCGCTGGCGCTCGCCGCCGTACACGCCCGCCTGTGCGTCCGGCTCGGCCGCGAGCTGCGCATGGTGAACCTCTTCCACTACCCGAACATCCGCGCCCTGGCCGCCTTCATCGACACCCCGGCAGGCGGCTCCGCCGGCCAACCCCAGGACGACAACTCCGAACTCGCCCGCGCGGCCTCCCGGGCCGAAGCGCGGCGCAACCGTAACCGGCGCACACGACGCGTCCACAGCACCACCGGACAGGAGAACGACCATGACCAGTGACGTCACCGACGAGGGCGTCGAGCCGATCGCCATCGTGGGGATGGCCGCCCGGGTACCGGGCGCGGCCGACATCGGCGAGTTCTGGCGCAACCTGGTCGACGGCGTCGAGTCGATCACCACCTTCACCCGCGAGGAGCAGGTGGCCAGGGGCGCGTCCGAGGAGGACGTGGACGACCCGAGCTGGGTGTCAAAGGCGCCGTACGTGGAGGGATACGACCAGTTCGACGCCGGGCTGTTCGGCCTGAGCGCGCGGGAGGCGGAGATCCTCAACCCGCAGCACCGGCTGTTCCTGGAGACCTGCTACACCGCGCTGAACGACGCCGGCACCGACCCCGCGCGCTACGACGGCTCCATCGGCGTCTACGCGGGCACCGGGGGCAACCAGTACCTGTGGGAGAACCTGGTCCGCAACAAGAAGGTGTGGGCGACCCGGCACGGCATCGGGCTCGCCACCGCCAACTCGCCGAACTACGTGGCCACCACCGTGTCCTACCGGCTGGACCTGCGCGGGCCCAGCTTCACCATCCACACCGCCTGTTCCACGTCGCTGGTCGCGCTCCACCTGGCCTGCGAGGCGCTGCGCGGCGGCGAGTGCGACATGGCCCTGGCGGGCGGCGTCAACGTGGAGCACCCGCCGGCGACCGGATACATCGGGGTGGAGGGGTTCACCTCCCCCGACGGTCACTGCCGGCCCTTCGACGCCGAGGCGAACGGCACCGTCTGGGGCAGCGGCGTCGGCGTCGCCGTGCTCAAGCGGCTGGAGGACGCCATCGCCGACGGCGACCACATCCACGCGGTGGTGCGGGGCAACGCGATCAACAACGACGGCGCCGGCAAGGTCGGCTTCTCCGCGCCCAGCGTCGACGGGCAGGCCGCCGCGGTCGCGCAGGCGGTCGGGCTCGCCGGGATCGACCCGCGCACGATCGGCTACGTCGAGGCGCACGGCACCGGCACCGCGATGGGCGACCCGATCGAGGTCGCCGCCCTGTCCGCGGTGTACACGCGGGCCACGCAGGACCGCGGCTGGTGCGGTATCGGCTCGGTGAAGTCCAACATCGGCCACCTCAGCCAGGCCGCGGGCATCATCAGCGTGATCAAGGCGGTGCTCGCGCTGAAGCACGGCCTGATCCCGCCGACGATCAACTACGAACGCCCCAACCCGGCGATCGACTTCGACGACACCCCGTTCTACGTGGCGTCCACGCTCAGCAAGTGGGAGACCGACGGCGGGCCGCGGCGCGCCGGAGTGAGCTCCTTCGGCATCGGAGGCACCAACGCGCACGTGGTCCTGGAG
>NZ_NGFP01000131.1 GCF_002149035.1 Streptosporangium minutum | reverse complement strand
CCCGTGGGGGGTGGCGGCGGTGAGGCGGGAGGAGGCGATGGTGCCCGAGGCCGAGTTCCGGTCCTACTACGGGCAACCGGTGATCAAGTCCCCGGTCTGGCACGAACCGCACATGCCCGCCTACCTCTACCTGGGAGGCCTGTCCGGAGCGGCGGCGGTGATGGGCGCCATGGCCGGGCTCTCCGGGCGCGACCGGCTCGCGCTCACCTCCAGGGTCACCGCGGCTCTCGGCGCGACCGCCGGGGCGGCCTTCCTGGTCGCCGAGCTCGGCAGGCCGGAGCGGTTCCTCAACATGCTGCGGGTGTTCAAGCCCACCTCGCCGATGAGCATGGGCTCCTGGATCCTGGCCGTCCACAGCGGGCTGACGGCGGTCGCGGCCGCGCCCGCGGTCCTCGCCACCCGGCCCGCTTCCGGGATCGCCGGCTCCCTGCCCTCCGCGGTCACCACCGTCCTGCCCGCCGCGGGCGACGCGGCGATCCTGGTCTCCGGGCTGACCGGCCCGCTGATGGCCACCTACACCGCGGTGCTGCTGGCCGACACCGCCGTGCCCGCCTGGCACGAGGCCCACCGGGAGCTGCCGTTCCTGTTCGCCGGGAGCGCGCTGGCCGCCGCGGGGGCGGCGGGCATGCTCGCCACGCCCCGCGCGCAGGCGGGCCCGGCCCGTGCCGTCGCCGTGCTGGGCGCCGCCCTGGAGACGGCGGCCGGCGCGGTGCTGGAGAGCCGGCTCGGTCTGGTCGGCGAGCCCTACCACCAGGGCAGGGCGGGCGTCCTGCTGCGGGTGGCCCGCGCCCTGACGGCGGGCGGCGGCCTGTTCGCCGCGGTCGCCGGCCGCGGCCGCGTCCTCACCGCGCTGTCCGGCCTCGCCCTCACCGCGGGCTCGCTGGTCACCCGCTTCGGCGTCCTGGAGGCGGGCAGGGCCTCGGCCGCCGACCCGAAGTACACGGTGGTGCCCCAGCGCCGGCGCCTGGAGGGCGAGGGCCGTACCCCGGCGCGGGCCCCGGCCCGGATGTGGCCGTAGGGCCGGCCCGCAGCGGGATTCCGAGCTACGGGGGCCGTTCAGCGCAGCCGCAGGGCCCGGTCGCCGGAGACGACGAGCTCGCCGATGACCGGGGCGCCGGGGACCTCGCCCGCCACGAGCAGCCCGCCGGAGGTCTGGGCGTCGGCGAGCAGCAGCAGGTCCTCCTCGCCGTGGCGGCCGGGGTCGAGATGCGGCTCCACCCAGGCCAGGTTGCGGCGGGTGCCGCCGCTGACGTAGCCGTCCCGCACCGCCTCGCGGGCACCCTCCAGGTACGGCACGGCCGCCACGTCGACCACCGCCGTGACGCCGCACGCCCTGGCCAGCTTGTACAGGTGGCCGAGCAGGCCGAACCCGGTCACGTCCGTGGCGCACCCGGCACCGGCGGCCAGCGCCGCCCGGGAGGCGTCCCGGTTCAGCGTGGTCATCGCGGCGACCGCCTCCGGGAAGACCGCGCCGGTCGCCTTGTGCCGGGTGTTGAGCACGCCGATGCCGAGCGGCTTGGTGAGGGAGATCGGCAGTCCCGCCCGCCCGCCGTCGATGCGCAGCAGCCGACCGGGGTCGGCCAGGCCGGTGACGGCCATGCCGTACTTCGGTTCCGGGTCGTCGACGCTGTGGCCGCCCGCGACATGGCACGCCGCGGCGCGGGCCACGTCCAGGCCGCCGCGCAGCACCTCCTTCGCCAGTTCCATCGGAAGCCTCTCGCGGGGCCAGCCGAGCAGGTTGACCGCCACCACCGGCTCCCCGCCCACCGCGTAGACGTCCGACAGGGCGTTGGCCGCCGCTATCCGCCCCCAGTCGTAGGGGTCGTCCACCACGGGTGTGAAGAAGTCGGCCGTGGCCACGATCGCCCGGTCCCCGTCGATGCGGACCACGGCGGCGTCGTCCCCGGCCTCCAGCCCGATGATCAGCTCGCCGGCGGGGGAGGGGAGGGCCCGGCCGTCCGGGGCGTCGAGGAGGCCCGCGACGACGGCCTCCAGCTCGCCCGGCGGGATCTTGCAGGCGCAACCGCCGCCGTGGGCGTACTGCGTCAGCCGGACGGCCTCCCGCCCTGACCTCGACGAGGACGGGGACTCCGGGACGCCCCGCTCGGTCGTTCCCTTCATGCCACTCTCCCTCGGCAGGCCTCCGGCGGTCCGAGGGGAGGCGCGGCGCGCCGCCCCCACCTGCCGCTTCAGTCTTACCCGCCTGCTGTTAGGTTCTCCCCTGGAGGCGTGTGGGCGCCTGGTGGCCCCCGCGGTCTTCAAAACCGACGAGGCCGAGGTCCTCGGCCTGGCGGGTTCGATTCCCGTCCGCCTCCGCCACCTGAGGAAACCTGCGAAACCCGGAACAGATGCCTTCACCATTTCGGCTGAAATGATCTTTTCGAGGCGCTGAGGGGACCAAAAAGGGAACATCGCGTCATGATCTTGTCTGTGCGGATTCCCTCCGCGCCGACAGAAGCACGACGATCTTCTCCGCCGCGTCGTCCAAGACAGCCGGGCGGACGCGCTGACAGAGGTCCCGGGTGATCGTGGTCGTCGAATGCCCCAGCTGCACCGAGACGACCTTCACGGCCGGAGGTGTCCATCCGGCTGTTGACGATGGAGGAAGGGCGCAGAGCGCGGCGGATCAGCCGGACCGAAGGATCCGGTCAAGCTGCGGCGGGCGATCGTGGTGATGATGTCCGGCCAGCGCCAGGGTCAGGGCCGGGTGCTTCGGGGCGGCGAGGGCTTCTTTTTGTCCAAAAATGGACAAATGTGGATAAATCATTGCTGGTCCCATTGTGCCGTATGAAGATGATCTCGATCTGGAGCGCCCACTCCAGCGGCAGAACCACAGCAGAAGGGGACTGCATGAGATTCCACAAGGCCCTGACCATCGCAGCGACTCTCGCCCTGTCGTCGGCTCTCACTCTCACCGCGACCACCACCCCAGCCCACGCCGCGACTTGCTCCAAGGGGTGGTCCGCCGATCTGCACACCGCGTGGATCGACTGCGACAACGGCTTCACCACCGGCAGGTTCCGGCTCAAGGCGTTGTTCTGCAGCGGCACCGGATGCTCGTGGCGGTACGGGCCCGACAAGTACTACCAAGGGGGAGGCGCGTCCTCGCACACGGACGCCATCTGGGTGGACGTGAACAACATCACCTACGAGGACCGGGGACCGGGGTCGCTCGCACCCACCTCCTGACAGGCTGCGCCCCGCCCCGCCCTCCTCGGGAGGACGGGGCGTCGTCGTGTCTCCGGCCGCCCCTCGTCATTCATCGCGGAGGAGGCCAAACCGCATCGCCGCGCCGTCCGATCTGGGACAATGATCACATTGTGAGCTCTTCTCTTTTACGCCCGACCATCTCCGCGGATGTGACCCTGTGCGCTGACGGAAGCGCACGGGTCATCCCGTTCGTCCTGCCTCTGAACGTGCCTGAGGAGTCGATGAGCATGACCGTCCGCGACTGGCTCCGCCTCGACGAGAAGACCATGATGGTCGGGATGCTCGACCAGTCGGCGATCATCGCCCGGATCAGGGCGCTCCGGCTCGCTCAGGGGTTGACGATCCAGTACCTCGCCGATCAGACGGGAATCCACCGTTCGATCATCGGCAAGCTGGAACGTGGCAAGCGCAAGACGTTCAACCTCGACGAGGCCAGGGCGCTGTGCGATGCTCTCAAAGTCGATCTGCGAGTGGTGATCAGTGACGAGCCCATGTCGATCGTCGAGAAGGTCTAGCCGTACCGATCGCAGAGGTTGAGTACGGGGACCGCCCGTGTCTCGGCGCGACTGTCAGCGCTCGGATCCTGTCCCGCATCTCTCCCGGCCACAGCGGCAACCTCCACTTCTCCGGCGTCATCGATGTGGAGGCCGAGCCGGTCAGCGGTATCCGCTGGATTTCCGGCGACTGCTCCTGGGCCCCCGTCGGGAGAACCCGGCAACCACCGTTCGGCTCCCGTCGTGACCCGCGGAACCATGAGGGCCGAGTGGGCGTGTAGCTAGCTACACCCCAGCTCGGGGGATATGTCCATTCCTGGTGCCGGGTGGGGAACCCTAGCGTCGAGAGCCATGACATCTGCCCTTCGCACGGAGCCCGGTACCGGAAGTCGCATCGCGTCCGACGAGGGCGAGGTGGCCGCTTTCCGTCTTGTGGGGCTGCACAAGAGGTTCGGCGAGCACACGGCAGTGGACCACGCCGACCTCACGGTCGCTGCGGGATCCTTCTACGGGCTGGTCGGGCCGAACGGCGCGGGCAAGACCACCGTGCTGTCCATGGCGGTCGGCCTGCAGTGGCCGGATGAGGGCCGTGCCTCGGTCCACGGCGTCGACGTGTGGAAGGAGCCGTTGCGGGCCCGCAGGCTCATGGGGGTGCTGCCCGATGGGCTGGCGATGCCCGAGCGGCTCACCGGACGGGAACTGCTCACCTCCCTGGGGCAGTTGCACGGTCTGGACGCCGCCGAGGCCGCGCGGCGCGCCGGCGAACTGCTCGCCGTCATGGAACTCGACGGTTCGGCCGAGCGCACCCTGGTCGTCGATTACTCCACGGGCATGCGTAAGAAGATCGGCCTGGCCACCGCGCTGCTGCACGGGCCGAAGCTGCTGGTGCTCGACGAACCCTTCGAGGCCGTCGACCCGGTCTCCGCGGCCACGATCAAGCAGATCCTCAAGCGGTTCGTCGCGGGGGGCGGTTCGGTGCTGATCTCCAGCCACGTCATGGCACTGGTCGAGCAACTGTGCGACACGGTCGGGGTGATGGCCAAGGGCCGGGTCGTGGCCGAAGGACCGCTCGACGAGGTGCGCGGCGGCCGCTCGCTCGAGGAGACCTTCGTCGACCTGGTCGGAGTCGAGATCGGCGGTAGCGAAGGACTGTCGTGGTTGGTGTCCTGATCCGTATGAAGCTCGCCGTGCTGCGGAACACCGCGACCGGCGGCAAGATGGCGTGGGTCGCCCTGGGCGGGACCGCCGGTCTCTGTCTGGCCATCGCAAACATCGTCCTGGCGTTCTTCGACTTCGCGCACCCGCGGATGCTGATGGACCTGCTCGCGGTGACCTTCGCGCTGTGGGCCCTGGGCTGGATGGCCGGCCCGGCGTTCGCCGGCGAACCCCCGCTCAACGGTCAGCACTTCCACCGCCAGCCGATACCGCGCGGCACGCTGGCCCTGGGTCTGCTCGCCTCCGCCATGGTGGCCGTCACCACGGCGGTCACGCTCCTGGCGTTCACCTCGCTGATCGTCTTGGCCGCCCGGCTGAACCTGGGGGCCGTGGTGGTCGCGGTCCCGGCGACGATCCTGCTGCTCCTGCTGGTGGTGCTCCTGTCGCGGGTGGTCATGCTGCTGTTCGGCGCGCTGGCCAGGTCCCGCTTCGGAGGCGTCGTCACCGCGACGGTGACCGCGGCGATGATCGCGCTGGCCTCGTTCTCCTGGATCGTCTTCATCGGGATCTACCTTCTGCTCGACCACGGGTTCCCGCCCGGGCTCTCCATGCTCCTGCGGTCGCTGCCCTCCAGCTGGGGCCTGCTCTCGGTGGAGGCCGCGGGCCGCGGCGACCGGTGGTGGACCGTCGGACCGCTGGCGGCGCTCGCCGTCCTCGACGTGGTCCTGTTCCTGGTGTGGAGGAGGTTGCTCGGTCCGCGGCGGCCCGCCCGCGCGGTGGTGCGCGGGTCCTCGGCGCAGCGGGCGGCGCCGAGGGGCTGGGCCGCGCGCAGCGATCTGGGCGTGCTCTACCTCAAGGAGATGCGCACGTGGTGGCGCGACCCGCTGCGCACCCAGAACATCGTGCTACCCGCCGCGTTCTCGGTCATCACCGCGCTGTTGCCGCTGATGGTCGACTTCACCGGGTTCTTCCCGTTCGTCGGCGTCGCCACCGCGCTGATGGGCGCCGCGACGTGCGCGAACCTCTACGGGCAGGACGGCACCGCGTTGTGGATGACGCTGATGCTGCCCGGCAAGGAGAAAGCCGACGTACGGGCCAGACAGCTCGCCTGGCTGACGGTGTTCGGTCCCATGACACTCCTGATGACGGCCGCGGGTTCGGCCCTGCACGGGGATCTCTTCCTGCTGCCGTGGGCGCTGGCGGCCAACCTCGCCGCGCTCGGCGGCGGGGCCGGCCTGCTGATCTGGATCTCCGTCATGGATCTCGTGCCGGGGCCGGACCCGCACAAGAGCAAGAACTCGCCGCTGGACCACGGAGACGTCACCGGCCAGTCGTTCCTGATGCTCCTCCTCACGGCGGTCGCCGTCCTGCCCGCGCTCGGCGTGGCCCTCGCGGGGCATCTGCTCGACCGGTCCCCGCTCCTGTGGGCGAGCGTGCCGGTCGGCCTCCTGGTCGGCGCCGCCTGTCACGTGTGGTTCGGCGACCTGGCCGCGCGGCGGCTGCGCGAGAAGGGCCCTGGCCTTTTGCAGCTGATGCGGTCGGGCAAGCGGCAGGCCGTTGCCGACGCCCCGCCGACGGCGCCTGCGCCGTCGGCGTTCGAGACGATGGGGGTCAAGAGCCGGTTCCTCATGTGGGGCAGCATGGCCGTCGGCGTCCTGGCCCTGTTCCCGCAGGGTCTGGTGCCCCTGGGTGTCAAGCTCAGCGGCTCGACGGACCGGGTGTGGTTCCTCGCGCTGTACATGCCGGATCCATGGCAGTGGCCGGTGATCGCGGGCATGATCCTGATCGGCCTGGCGAGCTTCGGCGGCATGACGGCGGTGTACCTCGCCGCAAGCCGGAAGACGAAGGAGAACGCCGCGAGCCGGAAGGCGAAGAAGGAGAAGCCGAGCACCGCCTGACCGGAGTACCGCCGCGTTCCTCCAAGCAGGTGGACGAGCGCGCGGCGGAGGATCCGGGGCTGTGGCGGTCGTCCCCGGATCCGGGATCGGGCGTGGGCGCGGCGACCACCGGAAGTCACCGGAGCGTCGTCAGCGGACTTCGCGACCGACGAGGCCGAGGTCATCGGCCTGGCGGGTTCGATTCCCGTCCGCCTCCGTTCTATTTTCGAACCATGGACTCACGCAGGCGCGTGCCGCGCACCGACCTCGTGCTCGCCGATCCCCGGCTGGTCGCGACGGAGGGCAGGCTGGGGCGGGCGGTCGTCAAGGAGGCGGTGGCGCAGGCCCAGCGGCGGGTACGGCAGGGCGAGATCGCCCCCGAGGAGGTCGTGGACGCGGCCGTGGCGGCGCTTCCGCCGTATGCCACGCGCATGCGGCCGGTGATCAACATGACCGGCGTGCTGCTCCACACCAATCTCGGCCGGGCGCCCCTGTCGCCGGCCGCCGTCACGGCGGCGGCGGCCGCCGCCGGCTCCTCCGACGTGGAGTTCGACCTGGCCACCGGGGCCCGCGCCCGTCGCGGGCGGGCCACGCTGGACGCGCTCGCGCGGGCCGTGCCGGTCGCCGAGGACGTGCACGTGGTCAACAACAACGCCGCCGCGCTCGTGCTGGTGGCCACCGTCCTGGCCGCCGGGCGGGAGATCGTGATCAGCCGGGGCGAGCTGGTGGAGATCGGGGACGGATTCCGCATCCCCGACCTGCTCGTCTCCACCGGCGCGAGGTTGCGCGAGGTGGGCACCACCAACCGCACCTCCTACGCGGACTACGCGGCGGCCGTGGGGCCGCAGACCGGGTTCGTGCTCAAGGTGCACCCGTCCAACTTCCGGATCGAGGGCTTCACCGGCTCGGCCGAGGTGGCGGCGCTCTCGGACCTGGGCGTGCCCGTCGTGGCCGACATCGGCTCCGGTCTGCTCGCCAGGGAGCCGCTGCTGCCCGGGGAGCCCGACGCGGCGGGCGTGCTCAGAGCCGGCGCCGACCTGGTCACCGCCAGTGGCGACAAGCTGCTCGGCGGGCCGCAGGCGGGCCTGCTGCTCGGCCGCCGCGATCTGGTCGAGCGGTGCAGGCGGCACCCGCTCGCCCGCGMCCTGCGGGTGGACAAGCTGACGCTGGCCGCGCTGGAGGCCACCCTGCGCGGGCCGGCCACGCCCGTCCACGAGGCGTTGCACGCCGATCCCGTAGCGCTGGGCGAGCGCGCCGGCGCTCTCGCGGGCAGGCTGGCCGAGGCCGGGATCGACGCGAGGGCCCTGCCGAGCGAGGCGACCGTGGGCGGCGGGGGAGCGCCCGGCGTGACGCTGCGCAGCGCCGCGGTGAGCCTGCCCGAGCGGTTCGCCGTACCGCTGCGGACCGGCGAGCCTCCGGTCGTCGGCCGGGTGGAGGGCGGACGGCTCCTGCTCGACCTGCGGACCCTCCCCCCGGGCCGGGACGACGACGTGGTCCGGGCGGTCCTGGGGGCGGACGGCTGATGCACGTCGTCGCCACGGCGGGCCACGTCGACCACGGCAAGTCCACGCTGGTGCGGGCCCTCACCGGGATGGAGCCCGACCGGCTGGCGGAGGAGCGGCGGCGGGGGCTGACGATCGAGCTCGGCTACGCCTGGACGACGCTGCCCTCGGGGGAGCGGCTGGCGTTCGTCGACGTCCCCGGGCACGAGCGGTTCCTCGGCACGATGCTGGCCGGGGTCGGCCCGGCGCCCGCCGTCATGTTCGTGGTGGCGGCCGACGAGGGCTGGATGCCGCAGTCCGAGGAGCACCTGGTCGCGCTGGAGGCTCTCGGGGTACGGCACGCCCTGCTCGCGGTGACCCGCGCCGACCTGGCCGACCCCGAACCGGTGATCGGGCGGGCACGGGCCCGCATGGCCGCGAGCGGCCTGGGCGCGGCCGAGGCTCGGGCGGTGAGCGGGCGCACCGGGCAGGGCCTCGGCGAGCTGCGGGAGGCCCTGGACCGGCTGGTGGCGGCGCTGCCCGCACCCCGCCCGGAGGCGCCGGTGCGGCTCTGGATCGACCGGGTGTTCAGCGTGCGCGGCAGCGGCACGGTCGTGACCGGGACCCTGCCCGAGGGCACGATCGCGGTCGGGGACGAGCTGTCGCTCCTCGACGGGCCGGTGCGGGTCCGCGGGCTGCAGTGCCTGAACGAGCCGCTGACCTCGGTGACCGGCGTGGCGCGCGTGGCGGTCAACCTGCGCGGGCACGGCGTTCCGGAACGGGGGCAGGCGCTGGTCACGCCGGGGGGGTGGACGTGCACCGACCTGGTCGACGTGCGGCTCTCCCCGGTGGGGGGACCCCGGACGTCCGGACTTGCGGGGCTCTCCGGGTCCGGTGAGGCCGCTGAAGCGGCGGGCGACGGCCTGTGGGGGAGCGAGACCGCTCAGGTACGCGGGCCGGGAGGCCGGGACGGGGCCGGCCTGCCCCCGCGGCTGACCGCGCACATCGGGTCGGCGGCGGTGGTGTGCGAGGTGCGGCCGCTCGGCGGGCCGATCGTACGGCTCCGCCTGGCCAGGGCGCTCCCGCTGCACCTGGGCGATGTGCTGCTGCTGCGCGACCCCGGCCGGGACCGTTCGGAGGTGCGGGTCCTCGCCGGGGCGAGCGTGCTCGACGCCCGCCCGCCCGCGCTGCGCCGCCGCGGCGCGGCGCGGGAGCGCGCGGACCGGCTCGCCGCGGCCCGGCCGGACGCGGCCTCCCTGCTGCGGGACCACCCGCTGCTGCGCGCGGGTGACCTGCTGGCCATGGGATGCGTCCCCACGGGGCGGCCGGTGTGCGGTGACTGGCACGCCGACCCGGCGTACTGGTCGGAGCTGGGGGAACGGCTCGCCGAGGCGGTGCGCAGGCACGCCGCGGAGCATCCGCTGGAGCCGGGCATGCCGGTCGAGGCGGCCCGCCACGCGCTCGGCCTGCCCGACCGGCGGCTGGTCGCGGCGCTGGTACGGCCGCCGCTGGCCGTCGCCGACGGGCGGATCGTGAGCGGACCTCCGGACCTGCCCGCGCCGGTGGCCCGGGCGGTCGGGCGGCTCCGCGCGGAACTGTCCGCGCATCCCTTCCGGGCGCCGGAGGCCGGGCGGCTGGCCGAGCTCGGGCTGGGGCCCAGGGAGCTGGCGGCGGCCGTACGGGCCGGCGCCCTCCTCCGGGTGGCCGACGGGATCGTGCTGCCGCCGGGCGCGCAGGCGCGGGCGGCGGAGCTGCTCGCCCGGCTGCCGCAGCCGTTCACGGTCAGCCAGGCCAGGCAGGCGCTGGACACCAGCCGCAGGGTCGCGGTGCCGCTGCTGGAGCTGCTCGATCGCGGCGGGCTCACCGAACGGGTGGACGAGGTCCACCGCCGATGCCGGCCGCAGGCCCCCGGCGGGTCCTGAACGCCGCCGATGCCGGCCGCAGCCCATGGCGGGGCTGAACGCCGCCGATGCCGGCAGGCTCCTGGCGGGGCTGAACGCCGCCGCCGGGCGGGCCGTACGCCCCCGGGATCCCGAGGGCCGGCGGGCCCGCCCTCCGCCGGCCGTGCCGGGCTCCGGCCGGACCGGACATGGGGACCGTCCGGTTACCGCACCAGCCGGAGGGTATGTACTTCTAGCTGGGAAAAGAACCATCGCTGCCGGGGGACGCGATGGTCGGCTGCCCGCCGGGGAGACCACTCGGGGAAGTCGTCGGGCCGATATCCGATCGTCATCTTCGGTCCCGGTCCGGTCGTCGTCGATCTCTTCGCGGGAGACGGCTGCTCCATCGGCGCCTCCGTCGAGGAAGGAAACGTCATGACGGATAACAAGGGCGTCACCTACCAGGGGCCGGGCAAGGTGGAGGTGCAGACCATCGACTACCCCGGGTTCGAGCTCAAGGACGGCCCGGGGGTCAACCCGGCCAACGTGGGGCGCAAGGTCCGCCACGGTGCGATCATCAAGACCGTCGCGACGAACATCTGCGGCAGCGACCAGCACATGGTCCGTGGCCGCACCACCGCGCCGCCGGGACTCATCCTCGGCCACGAGATCACCGGTGAGGTAGTCGAGACCGGCCCCGACGTGGAGTTCGTCAAGAACGGCGATCTCGTCTCCGTGCCCTTCAACATCGCCTGCGGTCGCTGCCGCAACTGCAAGGAGGGCAAGACCGGGGTCTGCGAGAACGTCAACCCGGACCGGCCCGGTTCGGCCTACGGCTACGTCGACATGGGCGGCTGGCCCGGCGGGCAGGCCAACTACGTGCTCGTCCCCTACGCCGACTGGAACCTGCTGAAGTTCCCGGACAAGGACCAGGCGATGGAGAAGATCCTCGACCTGGCGATGCTCTCGGACATCTTCCCGACGGGCTTCCACGGCTGCGTCACCGCCGGGGTGAAGCCGGGATCGACCGTCTACATCGCGGGCGCCGGTCCGGTCGGGCTCGCCGCGGGGGTCTCGGCGTTCCTGCTCGGCGCCGCCGTGGTCATCATCGGCGACCTGAACAAGGAGCGTCTCGCCCAGGCCCGCAGCTTCGGCTGCGAGACCATCGACGTGTCCCAGGGGGAGCCCAGGGACCAGATCGAGCAGATCCTCGGCGAGCCCGAGGTGGACTGCGGCGTCGACGCCGTCGGGTTCGAGGCCCGCGGCCACGGCTCCGAGGCGGGCACCGAACACCCCGCCACCGTGCTCAACTCGCTCATGGACACCACTCGCGCGGGCGGCGCGCTCGGCATCCCCGGTCTGTACGTCACCGGTGACCCGGGAGCCGCCGACGAGGCGGCCAAGCAGGGGTCCCTGTCCATCCGGCTCGGCCTCGGCTGGGCCAAGTCGCTCGCCTTCACCACCGGCCAGTGCCCCGTCATGAGGTACAACCGCCAGCTGATGATGGCGATCCTGAACGACCGGGTGCAGATCGCCAAGGCGGTCAACGCCACGCCGATCCCACTCGACCAGGCGCCCCGGGGCTACGAGGACTTCGACAAGGGCGCCGCGCGCAAGTACGTGCTGGACCCGAACGGCATGCTGGCCGCGGCCTCGTAGCCGGCGTCCCCCCTCGCGAGAGCGTGCCACGCGCCCCCTTCACGGGGAGCGCGTGGCGGCGGCGGCACCCCCCAGCGGGACGGCGGCCTTCACCGGAGGGCGCGGCGCCGGAGCCGGGCCCTCCGGGCGTCGCGGCCCTACCTCACCAGCTTGTCGAGGCGGATCGGCAGGTCGCGGATCCGGACGCCGGTGGCGTGGTGGACCGCGTTGGCGATCGCCGCGGCGGTGCCGACGATGCCGATCTCGCCGATGCCCTTGGAACCCATCGGGTTGAGGTGCGGGTCGTCCTCCTCCACCCAGAGCGCCTCGATGTCGCGCACGTCCGCGCAGGCCGCGACGTGGTACTGGGCGAGGTCGTGGTTGAGGTAGTCGCCGAACTCGCGGTCCATGACGCTCTCCTCCAGCAGGGCCATCGACACTCCCATCGTCATGCCGCCGACGAGCTGCGAGCGCGCCGTCTTGGGGTTGACGATCCGGCCCGCGGCGAACACCCCGAGCAGCCGGAGCACCCGCGTCTCCCCGGTGTCGACGTCCACCCCCACCTCGGCGAACTGGGCGCCGAAGGCGTGCCGCGCGAACCGCCGCTGCCCCCTGATCTCCTCGGTGGTGTCGGCACCCGCCTCGACGCCGCCGACGGGCAGGTCCCCGCCCCGCCGGTCGAGCTCCTCCAGCAGCGCCTCACAGGCCCGCACCACGGCCGTGCCCCACGAGGCGGTCCCCATCGATCCGCCGGCCAGCGAGGCGGTGGGCAGCGCGCTGTCGCCGATCTCCACCCGGACCCGGTCCACCGGGGCGCGCAGCGCGTCGGCGGCGATCTGGGTGAGCACCGTCCGGGCGCCGGTCCCGATGTCGGCGGCGGCGATCCGTACGGTGAACCGGCCGTCCGGCTCGGCGCGGGCGCCGGCCTGGGACGGGCGCCGGTAGACCGGATAAGTGGACGCCGCCACCCCGGTCCCGACCAGCAGCCTTCCCCGGCGCCTGACCCCCGGCGCGGGATCGCGCCCGGCCCACCCGAACCGCCGCGCCCCCTCGCGCAGGCAGGCCACCAGGTTGCGGGAGCTGAACGGCAGGCCGCTCTCCGGATCGGTCTCCGGCTCGTTGCGGATCCGCAGCTCCACCGGGTCGAGCCCGCAGGCGATCGCCAGCTCGTCCATTGCCGACTCCAGCGCGAACATGCCCGGGGTCTCGCCGGGCGCCCGCATCCAGCTCGGGGTGGGGACGTCGAGCCGGACCAGCCGGTGGGTGGTGCGCCGGGCGGGCGCGGCGTACATCATCCGCGTGGGCACGGTGGTCTGCTCGGCGAACTCCTTGACCGTGGAGCTCTGCTCGAACGCCTCGTGCACGATCGCGGTCAGCCGCCCGCCGGCGTCGGCGCCGAGCCGTACCCGCTGGATCGTCGGGGTGCGGTAGCCGGTCACCGCGAACATCTGCTGCCGGGTCACCGCGAGCTTGACCGGGCGCCCGACCTGCTTGGCGGCGAGCGCCGCGAGCACCACGTGCGGGTGCGGGAGGCCCTTGGACCCGAAGCCGCCGCCCACGTGCGGGGAGATCACCCGGACGTTCGCCGGCGGCATGCCGAACAGCGCCGCGACGGTGTCGCGGACCGCCGACGCCCCCTGGTTGGAGTCGTGGAGCGTCAGCCCGTCGCCGTCCCACGCGGCGACCGTCGCGTGCGGCTCCATCGGATTGTTGTGCTCGGCCGGGGTGCTGTAGACGGCGTCCACCACGATCGGGGCGGCGGCGAGGGCGGCGTCCGGATCCCCCTGCTCGACGTCGGCGGGGAAGTCCGGGTTGACGACCTCGGGCCGGTACAGCCCCGGGTGGTCGGCCCGGAGCTCGACGTCGTGCCGTTCGGCGGCGTACTCCACCCGCACCAGCCCGGCCGCCTCCCTGGCGTCATGGAGCGTCTCGGCCACCACGACACCGATGTACTGACCGCGGTAGGCCACCCGGGGGGACTGGAGCACGGCCAGCTCACCGCCGTCGTCGGAGGCCAGCCGGGGGGCGTTGCCGTACCAGATCGCGGCGATCACGCCGGGGCACTTGAGCACGGCGTCGACGTCGACGGCGTGGATCTCGCCCCGGGCGACGACGGCCTGCACCGGCACCGCGTAGGCCAGGTCCCGCGGGGAGTACTCGAAGGCGTACCGGGCGCGGCCGGTGACCTTGTCGAGGCCCTCGACCCGGTCGAGCCCCGAGCCGACGGACGAGGGGGTCGTGGTGGTCATGGCGTCTCCGCGAGCTCGGTGAGGGTACGGACCAGCACGTTCCGGGTGAGCGGCACCTTGAACCCGTTCCCCGGCAGCGGGCGTGCCCGGGCCAGCTCGGCGTCCGCCGCCCGGGCGAACTCGGCCGCGGTGGCGGGAGAGCCGCGCAGCGCCTCCTCGGCGAGCCGCGCCCGCCAGGGCACGTGCGCGAGCCCGCCGAACGCGATCCGGCAGTCCCGGACCACGCCGCCGGCCACGTCCAGCGCCGCCGCCACCGACACCACCGCGAACGCGAACGAGGCCCGGTCCCTGACCTTGCGGTATCGCGACCGGGCCGCGAACGGCAGCGCCGGCAGCTCCACCGCGGTGATCAGGTCGCCCGGGTCCAGCACGGTGTCACGGTCCGGTTCGTCGCCGGGCAGCCGGTGCAGGCCGGGCATCGTCACCTGGCGCACCCCGCGCCGCCCATCCACGTGCACGCTCGTGCCGAGCGCCGCCAGCGCCACCGCCATGTCCGAGGGGTGGGTGGCCACGCAGGCGGCGGAGTGGCCGATGATCGCCAGGTTGCGGTGGTCGCCCTCGACGGCCGGGCAGCCCGAGCCGGGCTGCCGCTTGTTGCACGGCTTGGAGACGTCCTGAAAATAGGAGCAGCGGGTGCGCTGCAGCAGGTTGCCGCCGACCGTGGCCATGTTGCGGATCTGTCCCGAGGCCCCCGACAGCACCGCCTGGGCGAGCATCGGGTAGCGCCGCCGCACGGCCGGGTGCGCGGCCAGGTCGCTGTTGCGGACGCCCGCGCCGATCAGCAGGCCGCCGCCGGCGGTCTCCTCGACCGTGTCGGAGGCGACCCGGGTGACGTCCACCAGGGCCTCGGGCGCGACGACGCCCAGCCGCATCAGGTCCACCAGGTTCGTGCCGCCGCCCAGGTACATGGCGTTGGGCTGCTCACTCAGCGCGGCCACCGCCGCCCGCGCGTCGGTGGCCCGCCGGTAGGCGAAGGGTCTCACCGCGCCACCTCCCCGATCGCGGCGACGATGTTGACGTAGGCGCCGCAGCGGCAGAGGTTGCCGCTCATCCGCTCGCGGATCTCGTCGTCGTCGAGACGCGGCGCGCCGTTCATGTCCGGGGTGACCACGCTCGGCCATCCCGCCGCGGCCTCGGCCAGCATCCCGACCGCCGAGCAGAGCTGCCCCGGGGTGCAGTATCCGCACTGGAAGGCGTCGTGGTCGACGAACGCCGTCTGCAGCGGATGCGGGGTGTCGCCGTCGGCCAGCCCCTCCACCGTGGTGATCTCCCGGTCGTCGAGGGTCACCGTCAGCGTCAGGCAGGACTTCACCCGGCGTCCGTCCACCAGCACCGTGCAGGCCCCGCACTGCCCGTGGTCGCAGCCCTTCTTCGCCCCGGTCAGGTCGAGTCGCTCGCGCAGGGTGTCGAGGAGTGTCTCCCGGGTGTCCACCGTGATCGGATACTCGTCACGGTTGACCGACAGCCGGAGGTCCACCGTGACCGGAGTCGAGGCACCCCATCGTGTCGTATCGGCTTCGCCATTCATGGCGCTTCCCTACCCGCTCGTCTGTCTGGCGTTTCCCCGGGTTCGCCCACGGACGCTTGACCTGCGGCGAACTCCCGGGCCCACCCAGTTTTGGCCGTCCTTGAACGGGAATAAAGGAATGCTCCAATTGGGGAGGCGGTAGCCATGGCGGATCGCCTGTTTCAGGATCGCCGGGACGCCGGACGCGTTCTGGCCGGTCTCCTCGGGCACTACCGGGGCCGGCCCGGCGTCGTCGTCCTGGGGCTGCCCCGGGGCGGCGTGCCGGTGGCCTACGAGATCGCCGGGGCTCTCGCGGCCCCGCTCGACGTCTTCCTCGTCCACAAGCTCGGCGTCCCGCACCACGAGGAACTGGCGATGGGGGCGATCGCCGGCGGCGGCGTGATGGTGCTCAACGACGACGTCGTCTGGAGCCGCGGCCTGTCGCGGGAGACCATCCGGAAGGCGGCCGAGCGGGAGCGGCGCGCGCTGCTGAGGCGGGAGCGGCTCTACCGGGACGCGAGGCCCATGATCGAGCTCGACGGCCGGGTCGTCATCGTGGTCGACGACGGCCTCGCGACCGGCGCGAGCATGCGGGCGGCCATCCAGGCCCTCGGCCGGCTGCGGCCGGCGAGGGTCGTCGTCGCCGTCCCCGCCGCACCCGCGTCCACCTGCCGGGAGCTGGAGGCACTGGTCGACGAGGTGGTCTGCGCCAGCACGCCGGAGCCGTTCTTCGCCGTCGGGCAGTCCTACGTGGACTTCACCCAGACCGGTGACGCGGAGGTGCGTGACCTTCTCCACGCCGCGGCGAGGGCTCGCCCGCCCGGTACGGGCTCCCGAGGCGCCGGCGGCCCGCCCGGTGACCGTCCGGAGGAGGAGAGGTCCCGATCCCCGTCCGTCCACTTCCTGAGCGATTCCAGTGGAAAGGAGATGAGCCGCATGGTCGAAACGGGTTTCCCGACCTTCGACACCACCGTGAACAAGACGAACCATGTTCTCCGGGCGATCGAGGAGGCCTACGGTTGGCCGAGGGGGCGCAGGAACCGGTCCTACAGCGCGCTCCGGGTGGTCCTGCACACCCTCCGCGACCGCCTGACCGTCGACGAGGTCGCCCGCCTGGGCTCGCAGCTCCCGATGCTGACCCGCGGCATCTACTACGGATCCTGGGACCCTCGCCGCCTCCCGATCAAGATGGACGCCGGAGAGTTCATGGCCCGCGTGCGGAGCACGCTCCCGGACAAGATCCTGGAGGAGATCGACGGTGACGTCGAGCGGCTGGTCCACACGGTCGTCCACGCCCTGAGGGAGCACGTCGACGAGGTGGAGTGGGAGGGCATCAGGTCCGTCGTGCCGAAGGACCTGGCCGCCGTCCTGGCCTAGGTCCTGGCCGGCCCGTCTCCTGGTCCGGGCCGGCGGCCCGCGTCCCGGCTCGGGTCCGGCGACGGCCCGCGTCCTGGTCCTGGCCCGTGTCCTGGTCCGGGTCCTGTGACAGGCGGGTCAGCAGGTCGTCCACCTCGCGTTCCACGGTGGGGTCGAGCAGGTCGTGCCCCGCCATCCACCCGTCGTCGAAGACGGTGTCGAGGTATTTCTCCCCCGTGTCGTTGAGCACGGCCACGACCGTGGAGCGCGCCGGCACGGCGGTCATCAGGCGCAGCGCCTCGTAGACCACCCCGCCGGCCGATCCGCCGACCAGCAGGCCGGTACGGCGGGCCAGCGCCCGGGCGGCGCCGAAGGCCTGGCGGTCGGAGACCTTGCGTCCCTCGTCGATCAGGTCGAAGTCGACCAGCGCCCCGACCGGCGCGCCCGGCGGGGTGCCGGTGCCCGACTGGTGGTAGGGGCCGCCGGGGCCGCCGAAGGCGATGGAGCCCACCGGCTCGACCCCGACGATCCGCGTGTGGGGCGTGGTACGGCGCAGCTCCCGGCCCGTCCCGCAGAGCGACCCCCCGGTGCCCACCGCGCCGATCAGGTAGTCGACGCCCTCCGGCAGCGCCTCCGCCAGCTCCCGGGCCAGGGGCCGGTATCCCTCGGCGTTGCCGGGGTTGTTGTGCTGCTCGGTGAAGACCGCGCCGTCGGTGTCCTTGGCCAGCCGGGCCGCGAGATCCTCGCGCGCCGCGGTGGCCAGCTCGCCGTCGCCGTCACCGGTGACGTACACCAGCTCGGCGCCCATCGCCCGCATCGCCCGCAGCTTGTCGGGGCAGGCGTGCCCGTCCACCACGGCGGTGAAGCGGTAGCCGCGCTCGGCGGCCACCAGCGCGAGCCCCAGACCGGTGTTGCCCGAGGTGGACTCGATGATGTGGCCGCCGGGGCGCAACGCGCCCCGGCGCTCGGCGTCCCGCACCATCTCCAGGGCCATCCGGGTCTTGGCGGTGCCGAGCGGGTTGAACTGTTCCAGCTTCAGCAGCAGCCGGCTGCCGGACCGGTCCTGGCACAGGGACAGCAGTGGCGTCCGCCCGATCAGCTCGGTGACTTTCCGTACGATCCGCAGTGTGATCACTCCTCTGGTCCGGCCGGCCCGGTCAGTTCGGCGGGCGGTCCAGCCGCCAGCTCCCGTCGGCGTTCACCACGACCTTGGGCGGCAGCGGCAGCCCGTGGAACGGTGACTCGTTGGAGTCCATCTGGTATCCGGCGGTGTTGGGATAGACGAGCAGGTCGCCCTGTCGCGGCCTGCCGGGAAGGACGATCCTGCGCCAGGTGAGCATGTCGGACTCCAGGCAGCTCGCCCCGCCCACGCAGGTCTCGAACGGCGGCCCCTCCCGCGCCGGGACGGGGATCGGCTCGGGCAGGAACTCGCTGTTGAACCACTGCTCGGACAGGCTCAGGCTGGTGCCGTCCACGGTGACGATCCCGTAGTCCCTGTCCTTGACGCCCTGGATCCGGAAGACCGTGAACCCCGCCTGGTCGAGCAGGGCGCGGCCCGGTTCGAGGATCAGCGTGACCCCCGCGTCGCGCAGCAGGGCGGCCACGTCCGCGCTCCCGCCGGAGGGGGTGGCCGCCAGCACCGCGCGGAGCGCCGCCGCCCCGGCCACCGGCGAGTGGTAGGGGTAGAACCCGTCGAAGCGCCTGCCGGCGTGGAAGTGCGAGGGGTCGTCGGTGAACTCCCGCCAGTCCCCGGCCGCGAGGTAGTCCACCGCGAACCCGCCGCCGATGCTGACGCCGCCGGCGGCGATGCCCCGCGCGCGGGCCCGCTCGCACCAGCGCAGCAGCAGGGCGGCCATCTCGGCGCGCGGCTGCACCCCGTAACCGGACAGGTGGCAGCCGAACCCCTCCAGCCGCAGCGGCCCGCACCGGGCGAGCGCCCGCTCCAGCTCCCGCTCCGTCATGCCGAACCGGCTGTGCGGCTGGTCCGGCGGCGTGACGCGCAACATGATCCGCGCGCCGTCCAGCTCGGCGACCCGCTCCAGCTCGTCGAGCGCGTCCACCGTGATCAGGCAGCCCTGCCGTACGGCGAGGCGGAGCAGGTCGTCCGCCTTGGCCGGGCCCGTCACCACGATCCGTGTGCCGCGCACCCCGTGGCCCAGCGCGTCCCGCAGCTCCTCCGCGCTGGCCACGTCCACCCCCACGCCGAGATCCGCGCACGTCTCGATCCAGCACGCCGCCTTGTTGGCCTTCTTGGCGTAGTGGACCCGTCCTGTCACGCCGGTCTCGTCCAGCACGTCCAGGAAGGAGACCAGGTTGGCCGCGAAGGTGTCGGGGAAGAGCACGTGGTACGGGCCGCGCAGGCCGTACGCGAGCTCCTGGAGCAGTCCGGCCTCCCCTTTGAGCAGGGCGCGTGCCGGTTCCGACAGCTTGGCGGGCAGCCGCGGGCTCAGCGCCACAGGTCGATCACCTGTCCCATGCCGCGCTCCTCGGCGGCCCGCGCGAAGTGGTGGCCGAGCGCGATGTCGGTGACGACCAGGCCGCTGTTGTAGGCGAAGATCCGCTGCCCGCCGCCGGACCGCGCCTCGGCCCGGCCCACGAGCACGTCGGGCAGCTCGGCGTCCACCGGCCGCAGCACGCCGTGCTCGTCGGCCAGGTCGGTGCCGGTCACGGCCATCTGCGCGGCGCTGGTGGCCAGCACGCGGTCGGCCCGGTGCAGGGTGGAGGGGGCCAGGCCGTACCCGACCAGCACGCACAGCGCGTCCGGCCGGAGCCAGTCCGCCTGCACCGCCGCGGTGGTGGAGGGGCCCGCGACGCCCAGCACCACGTCCGCCCGCTCCACCGCGGACCGCAGGTCCGCCACCTCCTCCACCTCGCGTCCGGGCACCGAGTCCCGTACGGCGCGAAGCCCGTCGGCGTGGGTGCCGAAGACCATGAGGCGCTCCAGCTCCGGCATCGTGGCCGTCAGGTACGGCAGTGCCTGCCGCCCCTGCACGCCGGTGCCGATCACCAGGGCGGTGCGGCTGCCGGGGGCGGCGCACTCGCGCGCCAGCAGCGCCGACACCGCGGGGGTGCGCATCGCGCCGATCCCGCCGCAGTCCATCAGGGCGAGGGGCAGCCCGGACTCGTCGTCGTAGAGCGCCAGCGAGGTGTAGTAGCACTCCCGCCGGGTGTGGAACCTGTAGGAGGTCTTGAAAGCGACCACCCCGCGGGTGCCGTCCCGGCCGAGCATGGCGTAGGAGACCGAGTGCCCGTCGGGGGGCTGCAGCGTCAGCTTGCTCGGATTGGCCGACAGGCCGGCGGCCAGGGCCCGGTAGGCCTCCTCGACGACCGCGATCACCTCGGCCGGTCCGAGCTCGACCTTGGCCAGGTCGCTCCGGGTCAGGACCCGCATCACCCCTCCTCGTAGGGGTCGATCGGCTGCTGGCCGTACCCGTGCTCGGCGGCCTCGGCGGAGGGGCGGTCGCGGTCGGGGAGGCGGACGTTGACCCGCTTGAGCCAGCGGTCGGTGCCGTCGTAGCGGGCGCGGAACGGCTCGCGGCCGTGCACGACCGCGTCGTTGTCGATGACGAGCACGTCGCCGGGTTCGAGCCGCACGCCGACCTTGACCCGGTCCAGCTCGCGGCAGAGCCGTCCGTAGGCGGCCCGGTAGTCCGCTCCCGCCTGCTCCAGAGGCGTGTAGGCGGGGTCGAAGCGCAGGCACAGGCCGTCCTCGCCGTGCCACAGGGTCGGGACCCTGGGGGGTTCGAGGGGGGAGTGGCGTGCCTTGTCGTAGGCGTCGTCGGGGAGGATCGGCAGGACGGGGGCCGACAGCGCCTCGACGTCGGCGTCGTCGAGGTCGGCGTGGCGCACGGACGCCGCGCTGGTCGCGACCTGGTCGGGGTTGCGCAGGCAGCCGAGCAGCATCAGGTGGGCGCGCCGGTGGTGGAAGGCGTCCTCGTTGTGCGCGGCGAGCGTGACGGTGCTGCTCGCGCCGGTCTGCTCGTGCTCGTGGCCGCGGCTCGGCACGATGTCGTGCACCAGGCGCCCGTCCTGCTGCCCCTCCCAGCCGAACGGCCGGCCCATGGCGCTGGCCAGCAGCAGCATGACGACGTCCCACTCGGCCGTACGGGTGGGGGAGGCGTCCGACCAGCTCGACGGGGTCGCGCCGAGGCCGCTGTCGTCGGCGTTCAGCCCGCGCAGGACGTGCAGGCCGGTGGCCGGGTCGGGCGGGGGGCAGAGGTCGCCGAGCTCGGCGGCCGCCTGCGGGAGCTGCTGGATCAGCTCAGGGTTCGATGCCGTTTTATAAGTCGATATAAGGGCATTTGCTCGGTCCAGGAGGGTGTCAGGACTGATTTCCCGGACAGGGGTCACGTTGAGGCCCACTTGGATTACCGCCTTGGTCCGTCGGGGGATGACGTTCCGGTTCCGGAGTTCGCATGGGTGTCGATCGACGCACTGGGGACGCTAGCCCAATCCAAGTTGATAAGGCAAGGCTATCCTAAGTTATATAAATATTATTCTTCTGTCATAAGCCTGTGATCTGCAAATATCTTTAAAAGCGGACATTTCCGGCCTTGAGGCGGCGTAAAAATTAGGGTAGGCAAACCTTAATGACGTCGTAAGAGGGGAGCCGGAGGTGGAGCTGACAAGGAGACGGATCCTGGCGACCGGAGGGGGATTGGGAGTGGGTCTGCTCCTGACCGCCTGCGGTTCCGGACCGCGGCGGGCCGCCGCCGGCGACGGCCCCGCGACCGGCCCGCCCAGGCGCGGAGGCACCCTGCGGGTGGGAGCGGTCGGCAAGGCGTCCGCGGTCAACCGGGACCCGCACGGGGTCCAGGTCAACGACAGCGACTACCTCATCCTCGCGCTGGCCCACGACCCGCTGACGGTCCCCGGCCACCGGCCCAACGTGGTCCCCAGGCTGGCCGCCCGCTGGGAGTCCGACGACCTGCGCCGCTGGCGCTTCACCCTCGCCGAGGGCGCGACCTTCCACGACGGGACACCGGTGACCGGCGCCGACGTCGCCTGGTCACTGCGGCGGCTGCGCGCCACACCGGCCGGCGCGACGCGGCTGCCCGGCATCGACGCCGGCGGGATCAAGGCCGACGGCCGGAACGCGGTGATCCTGACCAGCGACTACCCCAACAGCGAGGTCCCGCTGCTGGCCAGGTTGACCACCTTCACGCTGAAGGAGGACACCACGGACGTGACGAGGGCGCCGGGCACCGGGCCGTTCCGCCTGGAGTCCTTCCGCGACGGCAACGCCAGGCTGGTCCGCAACGACGCCTGGTACGGCGGCGAGCCGCCGCTCGACGCCATCGAGGTGCGCATGTTCGAGTCCCCCCAGGCCATGACCAGCGCCCTGCTCACCGGCCAGATCGACCTGGCCTCCAACGTGGGGCCGGTCGCCGCCCGCACGGCCGAGGGCAGGGACGGCGTCCAGGTGATCCGCCGCCCGCACGACTTGGCCATGCCGATCGTGATGCGCACCGCGGACGGCCCGTTCGCCGACGAGCGGGTACGGCTGGCACTGCGCCTGGCGGTCGACCGGGAGGCCATGGTCAGGCAGGTGCTGTCGGGCTACGGCACGGTCGCCAACGACGTCCTCGGCACCGCGGACCCGGCCTACGCCACGGGCCTCGCCCAGCGTGCCCGCGACCTCGCACGGGCCGGGCGGCTGCTCGACGAGGCCGGTTTCGACAGGCGCGGCACCTACGAGCTGTTCACCACCGAGGACGTCCCCGGCCTGGCCGAGTCCGCCACCCTGTTCGCCACCCAGATGCGCGACGCCGGCGTGAACGTCAAGGTCGTCAAGCAGGAGTCGGCCGTCTTCTGGGACAAGACCTGGCTCAAGGCCCCCCTCTACACCACCTACTGGGGCACCAACGACTCGGTGATCTTCTTCGCCGGCAAGACCATGCAGTCCGGGACCGCGCACAACGAGGCCGCCTGGAAGGACGAGGAGTTCGACCGGGCCTACCGCAAGGCCGTCGGAGCCACGCGCGGCACCGGGCGCGCGACCGCGCTGCGCGAGCTGCAGCGCGTCGAGTACGAGAGCTCGGGCTACCTGCTGTGGGGCATGGCCGACGGCATCGACCTGGCAGCCGCCGGGGTCGGCGGCCTGCCCAGACTGCCCGGCTACGGCAGAGTCCAGCTTGAGCGGTCATGGCTGAGCGCCTGACCGCGGCCCGCGGCCCCGCCGCCCCGTCCGCGTGGCGGCCTGGGCAGTCTTCCGCGTCCGGGTCTTCCGCGTCCGGGTCTCCTGCGTCCGGGCCTTCCGCGTCCGGGTCTCCTGCGTCCGGGCTCTCCACGTTCCGGCCGGTCTCCCTTCTCCTGCGGGGAGCGGCCGCGCTGGCCCAGCGGGCCGTGCTGCTGGCCGTCCTGCTCGTCGCGGTGTTCGCGGCGATGGAGTTCCTGCCCGGCGACGCCGCGCGCTCCAGCCTGGACCGGGGGGCGTCGGCCGCCGCCGTCGCAGCCCGCAGGGTGGAGCTCGGGCTGGACCAGCCCCTCTGGAACCGCCTGCTGCGCTGGATGGCAGGCCTGCCGACCGGCGACCTGGGCGTGACGTCCCGGGGCGAGCAGGTCGCCGAGGTCATCGGCCGCCACTTCCCCGGCACGCTGCTGCTCGGCGGCCTCGCCTTCGCCGTGACCATGGTGGCCGCCCTCGCGCTGGCCGGCGTCGCGGCGCTGCGCCCCTCCTCGGCACTCGACCGCGCGATCTCGGGGACGTCGACGGTCGTGGCGGCGCTGCCGGAATTCGTGGTCGCGAGCGTCCTGGTCCTGATCTTCGCGCTCTGGGCGGACCTGCTGCCCGCCGTCACCGTGACCGCCGCCGGCGGCGGACCCGCCTCGGCGGCCATGCTCGTGCTGCCGGTGCTCTCCCTCGCCGTGCCGCAGATCGGGTGGAACGCCCGCGTCGCGCGCGCCGCGCTGGCCGACGAGTGCACGGCGCCGCACGTCGAGGCGGCCCTCCTGGACGGGCTCCCGCCCCGGCGCGTGCTGCTGCGGCACGTGCTGCCCGGCAGCCTGCCCACCATCGCCGCCGGCGCGGCGACGTCGGTCGGGATGCTGCTCGGCGGCGCCGTCGTCGTCGAGACGATCTTCAACTACCCGGGCGTCGGCAGCGTCCTCGCCGGAGCGGTCCGCGACCGGGACACCCCCCTGGTGGCGGGAGTGGTGGCGGTGACCAGCGTGGCCATCCTCGCCGTGCTGCTGGCCGCGGACCTGGTGCGGGGCTGGGCCTCGGTGAGGCGCCCATGAGGACCGCGCTCCGTCTCCTGCCGGCCGGCCTGATCGCGGTGATCGCGCTGGCGGGCCCGCTGCTCGCGCCGTCGCCGATCGACGCCCCGGTCGCCGCCCCCTACGCGCTCCCCGGCCCCGGCGTCCCGCTGGGCGCCGACGAGCTGGGCCGCGACGTCCTCAGCCGCCTGCTGGCCGGCGGCCGTGAGCTGCTGCTCACCTCGCTCGTGGTGGCCTGCCTGGTCACCGCCGCCGCCGCGCTGCTGGGTACGGCGGCCGCGCTGCGCCCCGCCCTCGGCCGGATCGTCGAGCGGGTCGCCGACGTCATGATCCTGCTGCCCGCGGTGCTGGCCGTGCTGCTGGTGGTGCTCTCCTGGCAGGGCGGCGGCCGGGTCGCGCTGGTCACCGCGGCGGTCGCGGTCGGGCTGCCGTACGCGGTCCGCGTGGTGGCCGCGGCGGCGGCGCCCATAGCCGGGTCGGGGTACGTCGAGGCGGCCGTCGCGGGGGGAGAGCGGCTGCCCCAGCTCGTCTGGCGCGAGGTGCTGCCCAATCTCCGCGCCACGCTGCTGATCCTGCTCGGCCTGCGTTTCGTGGCGGCCGTCTACGTGGTCACCACCGCGGCCTTCCTGGAGCTCGGGCCGCAGCCGCCGGCCGCCGACTGGGCCCTGATGGTCCGCGAGAACGCGCCCGGCATCCTGCTCAACCCCTGGGCGGTCGTCGCCCCCAGCCTGGCCATCGGAGTGCTGGCGCTGAGCGTGCAGACGGCCGCCGAGGTGCTCGCACCCAGAAGCGGACGACAGGTGGTGGCAAGGCTGTGAACTCCACGACGCCGGCGGTGGCGCGGATCGACGAGCTGGTCCTGACCGGCCCGGCGGGCGGCGTCGTGGTGGACGTGCCCGCGGTGAGCGGCGAGCGGGGCGCCGTCGTGGCCCTGGTCGGGCCCTCGGGGGCCGGCAAGTCCACCGCGCTCCGCAGCATGCTGGGCGCGCTGCCGGACGGCCTGACCTGCCGCGCGGGGCGGGTGCGCGTGCTGGAGCACGAGGTCCTGGGCCTCGACCCGGTACGGCTGCGCCGGCTCCGCCGCCACCACATCGCCCTGGTGGACCAGGACCCGGCCTCGCGGCTCAACCCTCGCATGCGCGTGCGCCACCTGCTGGCGGAGCTCGCGGCCCGGCCCGGCCCCGGCGAGCTCCGGCGGCTGCTCACGGACGTGTGCCTGCCCGCCGACGACGAGATGCTCGCCCGCCGCCCCCACCAGCTCTCCGGCGGCCAGCAGCGCCGCCTGGCCCTGGCCCGCGCCCTCGCCCGCCGTCCGGACCTGCTGCTCCTCGACGAGCCGACCGCGGGCCTGGACCCGTCGCTGGGCGCGGAGATCGGCCTGCTCGTCCGGGAGCTCGCCGACCGCCACGACATGGCCGTGATCCTGGCCTCCCATGACGGGGACCTGGTCGGGCGGATCGCCGACCGGGTGATCGAACTCCGGCCC
>NZ_NGFP01000130.1 GCF_002149035.1 Streptosporangium minutum | reverse complement strand
CTCCCGTACCCTGCCCAGACCCCCCATCCGGCCCCGGTCCCGGTGATGCCGTACCCGACCGCGCCCACCGTCGCGTCGCAGATGCACACGCCCGGCCCGCAGCCCCGGACCCACCACACCCAGCCCCAGACCCACAACGGCCAGCCCTATAGCGGCCAGACGCGCTACGACCAGACCCGCCACGGCTACGACCAGCCCCACCAGGGCCGGACGCAGCACAACAGCGGGCAGCACAACAGCAGGCAGCACAACGGCCCGGCGCCCCAGGGCTGGCTGGGACCGTACCGGCTGATCGGAAACCTGGGCAAGGGCGGTCAGGGAACGGTCCATCTCGCGCTCACCCCGCAGGGGCAGAAGGTCGCGATCAAGGTTCTGCACGAGCACTTCAACGGCAACCAGGTGGTCCGGGAGCGGTTCCTGAGGGAGGTGGAGGCGACACGCAGGGTGGCGACGTTCTCCACCGCGCGGGTGCTGGACGTCAACATCAACGAGGACCAGGCCTACGTCGTCAGCGAGTATGTGGACGGCGTCTCCCTGGAGCAGCTGGTCCGCGACCAGGGACCGCGCAACGAGGACGGGCTGACCCGGCTGGCCCTGGCCACGGCGGGCGCGCTGGCCGCCATCCACCGGGCGGGCGTGGTGCACCGGGACTTCAAGCCGGCCAACGTGCTGATCGGCGCGGACGGCCCACGCGTGATCGACTTCGGCATCGCCCGCGCCCTCGACCAGGTCACCGCGACGTCGGGCAACATCATGGGCACCCCCGCCTACATGTCCCCCGAGCAGCTCGGCGGGGGCAGCATAGGCCCGGAGACCGACGTGTTCAGCTGGGCGGCCACCATGATCTTCGCCGCCTCCGGCCGCGTGGCCTTCGGCGAGGACACCATCCCCGCCATCCTCAACAGGGTGATCAACCATCACCCCGACCTGTCCGCCCTGCCCCAGTCCCTGCGCCCGCTGGCCGCGTCCTGCCTGGAGAAACAGCCCGGCAACCGGCCCACGGCCGCTGACATCATGCTGCGGATCGTGAACTAGACGATCGACCGGTTCCGGGGCCCACGGCCACGGAGATCCGCAACCATCGCATGGCCGGCCCAGGAGAAAGGACCTCACAGGCCACCCGCGCACGAGGGGCTTCGGGCCGGTATCCGTGATCTGCGGACCCCTGAAGCCCCAGGACGGCGACGATGAAGACGACAGCCGACCGGGGAGGCCGGGCACCACCGCGCAGCGCTGAGCGGCACCGGCGAGGGCCAGGGCGAGGGCGAGGGCGAGGGCGAGGCGGCCGCACGGGGATCAGGAACTCACCTGACGAGGCGGAAGAAGGCCCGGACGTCCTCGACGAGCAGGTCGGGCGCCTCCATCGCTGCGAAGTGACCGCCCCGGTCGAACTCCGACCAGTGCACGACGTTGTGCTCGCGCTCGGCGATCCGCCGGACCCCGGCGTCGCCGGGGAAGACGGCGGCGCCGTGCGGCAGCGCCGAGTACTCGGCCGCCGCCCCCCACCCCTTCTGCCCTTCCTTGTAGAGGCGGGCAGCCGAGGCGGCGGTCCCGGTGAACCAGTAGATGCTCACGTCGGTGAGCATCTGGTCGATGTCCACCGCGTCCTCGGGCAGTTCGCGGGCCGGGTCGGTCCACTCCTTGAACTTCTCCACGATCCACGCCAGCTGCGCCGCGGGCGAGTCGTGCAGCCCGAACGCGACGGTCTGCGGCCGGGTCGCCTGGATCATCGCGTAGCCGGCCCGGTCCTGGTCCTGGTACTGGCCGAGGCGGGCGAGTTCCGCGTGGGTCAGCCCCTCGAACTCGGCCGGGTCGCCGGTCGGGAACCCGAGAGCGCCGTTGACATGCACGCCGGCGACGTTCTGGGGTGCGGTGCGGCCGAGCATCGGCGCGATGACCGCGCCGCTGTCGCCGCCCTGCGCGCCGTACCGCCGGTAGCCGAGCCGGTCCATCAGCTCCGCCCACGCCCGGGCGACCCGCTGCATGTCCCAGCCGGTCTCGGTGGTGGGACCGGAGAAGCCGAACCCGGGGATCGACGGGGCGACGACATGGAACGCGTCGGACCGGTCGCCGCCGTGCGCCACCGGGTCGGTGAGCGGTCCGATGACCTTCAGGAACTCAGCGACCGAGCCCGGCCAGCCGTGCGTGATGATCAGCGGCAGTGCGTCGGGTTCGGGCGAGCGGACATGCAGGAAGTGGATGTTCTGGCCGTCGATCTCGGTGGTGAACTGCGGGTGCTCGTTGAGCGCCGCCTCCTGCTTCCGCCAGTCGTACGCCGTCCGCCAGTACTCGGCCAGCTTCTTCGCGTAGGAGGACGGGACGCCGTACGACCAGCCGGTGCCGGGCAGTTCGTCCGGCCAGCGGGTGCGTGCCAGGCGGTCGCGGAGGTCGTCCAGGTCGGCCTGCGGGATATCGATGCGGAACGGGTTGATTTTCGCCATGCCCACGACATTACGGATCGGCTAGGACAGGTTCCGCCCTAGGATGCGGGCAAGCTTGAAAGCATGTCGAAGACCTCGGCTCGACTCCTCGGCTCGGCCCCTCCCGCAGCCCCACCGGAACTGATCCGGCACGGTTCCGGCGGAGCGGCTCGGCCTCACGATGCGGGCCCCGGCACAACGCGGGCCCGGCACGATGCGGGCCCCGGCATGATACGGACCGTACGGCACGCGGCCCTCGGCACGATACGGACCGTACGGCACGATGCGGACCGCGTTGTACGAACTGGCCGGGGCGCCTCAGACGGCCCTGCCTGTCCGCACGGCCTACCGAGGCCGGACGTTGTGGTTGCGGGCGAACAGGTTGCCGGGGTCGTACTGGCGCTTGGCCGCCGCGAGCCGCTCGTAGGTCTCCGCTGGGTAGATCGCGGCGACATCCTCCTCGGTGGCGGAAGCGAGGAAGTTCGCGTAGGCGCCGCTGACGTGAGGTGCGAGTCTCCGCCAGACCGCTTCCAGAGCCGGACGGGCGGCCTCGACGACCGGCGCCGGGCCCACGGTGGTGGTCACGAACATCAACTCCGCTTGGCGATGCGCGTAGGCGGTGGCGTCGCCGGGGACTCGGGACACCGCGCCGCCGACGCTGCGCACGGCGATGAACGGCGGCCGCTCCGACGCCCCGGCCTCGGCGAGGATCCGGAGGACCTCGGACACCGATTCCCTGTCGACGAACGCGCTCCGGGTGACGAGCTGGATGCCGGGCGGCGGGGTCACGCCATCCACGAGCGTGTCCGCATAGGGCTTCAGCGCGACATCATCGTCGATCACCGTGCCGAGCCGGCGGATCGGATCGACGGCCTTGGCCGCGAGCTCCGGGTCGTCGCCGTCGAAGGCGACGTGGATCTCGACCGGCGCTTCGGGCCCGCCGGCGAAGGGATTGGCGAAGCTCGCGATGGAGGTGAGCTCTTCGGGGGCGGTGCGGAGGTGGTCCGCCCAGCCCTGGAGCACGCCGGCCGCCTGCGACGCCGGGAAGGCGATCTTGCCGTAGAAGACGTCTGTCGTCGGGTGCGCCACGAACTCGAAGGCGGTCACGATCCCGAAATTGCCGCCGCCGCCGCGAATCGCCCAGAACAGCTCCGGGTTCTCCTCCTCGCTCGCCCGCACGACCCGCCCACCGGCGGTGACCACCTCTGCGGCGACCACGCTGTCCAGGGTCAGGCCGTACTTCCTGACCTTCCAGCCGATGCCGCCGGTCAGCGTCAGCCCACCGACACCGACACCCCTGGTGTCGCCGGAGGAGATCGCCAGGCCGTGCGGGGCCAGGGCGTCCGCGACCTGGCCCCAGGTGGCGCCGCCGCCGATCCGCACGAGGTGGCGCTCGTTGTCGATGATCTCCACGTCCGCGAGGCCACCGAGGTCGATCACGACGCCGTCGTCGTTGGTGCCGAAGCCCGCAAACCCATGGCCACCGCCTCGCACGGACAGCGGAAGCCCTGCGCCGGCGGCGAATCCGACACCCGCCCGCACGTCCCCGACGCTCTTGGGCCGCAGAACACAGGCCGGACTGCCCGACGCCAGTACCGAGCGGCCGGCCGACGCGTACTCCGCCGCGCCCGGTTCGATGATGTCGCCGCCGAAGTCACGGCGGAGGGTTTCAAGCGCCGAGCTCATGGACGTGGCTGCGATCGGGCCGCCGGAGAGGGTCAAACGTGGTTCCACGATGCGTTTCCCTTGTGTCGTCGCGTGTTGCGCTGAACGAGCACAAGACACCGGCGACCCGATCCTTGTGACAGCGCGGGTCGCGTGACGTGCGTCACAGACAGGTGGCCGTATCGGCGATGTCCGACGCGCCGCTGCTCACGACGCCGC
Source organism: Streptosporangium minutum (assembly GCF_002149035.1). GTDB lineage: Bacteria > Actinomycetota > Actinomycetes > Streptosporangiales > Streptosporangiaceae > Streptosporangium > Streptosporangium minutum. Next base: position 21,650 of record NZ_NGFP01000130.1, on the reverse strand, counting down.
CTCGGCGTCACGCCATCCGGCAGCGGGCAAGTCACATCGTCCGGCAGCGGACAAGCCACGTCGTCCGGGAGCGGGCGAGTCACGTCGTCCGGGAGCGGGCAGCAAGGATTGGATCCCGTCTCGGTGTCACAAAACGGCGGGACCCGGTGTCTGGTGGGCGACACAGTCGAGAGTGAAGGAGCCACTCCCATGGCCGGCACGTCGCAGACCGCGCCCGAAGGTCCCGGCGGGGGCATGAGCCAGGACGGCCGCGCGGAGTCCGCCACCGAGGCGTTCGTCGCCCACCGCAACCTGCTGTTCACCGTCGCCTACGAGATGCTCGGCTCGGCCACCGACGCGGAGGACGTCCTGCAGGAGACCTGGTTGCGGTGGGTGGGCGTCGATCTCGGCACCGTACGGGATCAGCGCGCGTACCTGGTCCGGATCACCACCCGGCAGGCGCTCGTCCGACTGCGCACGCTCGGCCGGCGCAAGGAGTCCTACGTCGGCCCCTGGCTGCCCGAGCCACTGCTGACCACGCCCGACGTGGCCGAGGATGTCGAGTTGGCCGAGAGCGTCTCGATGGCGATGCTGCTGGTGCTGGAGACGCTCACGCCGACCGAGCGGGCGGTGTTCGTACTGCGTGAGGTGTTCGATCTGGCCTACGGCGAGATCGCCGGAGCCGTCGACAAGAGCCCGGCCGCGGTCCGCCAGATCGCCCACCGGGCACGGGCACACGTCGCGGCGCGCCGGCCGCGCGGGGTCGTTTCCCCGGCCGAGGCCCGCGGCGTGCTTGAGGCGTTCCAGCGGGCAGTCGAGACGGGCGATCTGCAACGCCTGCTCGACATCCTCGCGCCGGATGTCGTCCTTCTGGGCGACGGTGGCGGAGTCGTGCCGGCCGCGCTGGCGCCCGTCGTGGGGGCCGGCGGCGTGGCCGACGTGCTGGGCAGGTTCGCCGCGGCGTCGCTGCAGCCGGCACAGGTCAATGGCCACCCGGCGCTGATCCGCCGGCTCAACGGCGAGATCGACACCGTCATGGCGGTGCGCATCGAGGGCGGCCTCATCACCGGGCTCTACGCCGTGCGCAATCCCGAGAAACTGTCACGCATGGAGCGGGAGACCGTGGTGAGCCGCTGAGCCGGCCGTCGCACGCCGGCCGTACCTCTCGCGGGACCGGACGGTCCCGCGGAGCCGGGTGCCGCGCCCTGGGACCGATCGTCTACGGCACCGCGTCCCGGACCCGGGTGCCATGCCCTGGGACCGATCGTCTACGGCACCGCGTCCCGGACCCGGGTCGTCAGGTCGAGGTACTCCTCGCGGCTCAGTGCCCTGGTCCGGAGCTCCAGTCCGTTCCGCACGGCGAAGCGCTCCACCTCCTCGGGATCCCAGTGTCCCGGCAGGTGGAGCAGGCTCTCACCGACGATCAGCCCGCCCACCCCGGGCTCCGCCGAGTAGAGCAGCAGTCTGGACGCGTCGATCTCGCGCGTCCTGCGCGCCGTCTCCAGCAGCAGCCGGCCGTGGACGACCACCAGGCGGCAGTGCGGATCCCCCCGTCGCTGGAGCTCCCGGGCGTCGGCGATCTGCCTGCGGGTCCGGCGCCGGCCGATCCCGACGACGACGGCGGCGCCGATGACGGTCACCACGGCCAGGACCAGGGCGGCGATCCCGAGCAGGCCCATGCCCCGGGTGACGTCACGGCCGGGGGCCGTCATGTTGAGGACCACCAGCGTCGCGAAGGCGACGCCGTAGGCCAGCACCAGCCACATGAGCCCGTAGAGCAGCTGCTCGCGCCACCAGACCTTCGGCGAGCCCATGGGCGGCCGCAGGCTTCTCACCCCCGGCACGCGGAGCCTCGGCAGCGCCGGGGGCGGCCGGCGCCAGGTCACCACGTGCCACCCCGGCGACCTGCGGGCGAGCGCGATCCGGGCCTCCTCCCCCGTGGCGAACCGCCGCAGCTCGAACCCCAGGCCGTTCTCCTGGGCGAACGCCTCCACCTGCCGGCGCGAGCGGGAGCCGGGAGCCTCCATCATCACCAGGCCGGACTCGTCCAGCACCGCCAGGCCGTACCGCGTCCTGCCCCTGCCCGGGTAGCCGAACAGGAGCAGCGTGCTCACCCGGTCCGGGCCGGCGAGCGGCAGCCGTACCGGCGGATGCTCCGGTACCTCGACGACCAGATCGTCGTCCTCCACGGCGAGCGCGAGAGTCATGCGTTCCGTCCTTGGCCTGTGATGTCACATACGGTTTTCCTTCTTGCCCCTTGCCCGGCGCGCACGCTTCGAACGTGTCCGGCGCGCACGCTTCGCACATCGACCCCATCCTGTACGGCGGAGCGGTGCGTGCGCGCGACACGCCACGCCACCGGCGGCGGGGATCGCGGAGGGGCGGATCATCCCGCCAGGACTTTGACGACCCCCGTCAGCGCGAGCTGGATCAGTGCCAGCGGCACGAGGCCCACCCAGGCGAGCTTCTGGAGCTGGTCCTCGCGGAGGCGGGGAAAGCTCACCCTGAGCCAGATCACCACGAACACCAGGGCGAACACCTTGATGAGCATCCACACGGGCCCGGGCAGCAGGGGCCCGTGCCAGCCGCCCAGGAACAGCACGGCGGTGAGGGCGGAGACCACGATGATCCCAGCGTATTCGGCCAGCATGAACAGGGCGAACCTGATCCCCGCGTATTCGGTCAGCGGGCCCATAATGATCTCGGAGTCCGCGATCGGCATGTCGAACGGCGGGCGGCGCAGCTCGGCGAGCCCCGCCAGGAAGAAGATCACGGCGCCGATCGCCTGCCAGGGCAGCCACCACCACTGCCAGGCCTCCACGATGCCCGGCAGGGAGAGCGTGCCCGCGGCCATCGCGACGCTGGAAGCCGCCAGGACCAGCGGCAGCTCGTAGGACATGAGCTGGGCCGCCGACCGCATCCCGCCCAGGACCGAGTATTTGTTCCCCGACGACCACCCGGCCATGATCGAGCCGAGCACGCCGACCCCCATCACGGCCAGGACGAAGAACAGGCCGACGTCCAGGTCCACCCCGACCAGACCTGGGCCGACCGGGATGACGGCCATCACCACCAGGTAGGGGATCAGCGCCACCCCCGGCGCCAGGGCGAAGACCCGGCGGTCGGCGGCGGCCGGGATCACGTCCTCCTTCTGGACGAACTTGATCCCGTCCGCGATGAGCTGGGCCCAGCCGTGGAAGCCCCCCGCGTACATCGGGCCGAGCCGCGCCTGCATGTGCGCCATGACCTTGTGCTCGGTCTGCCCGGCGACCAGCGGCAGCACGAGGAAGACCGCGATGATCCCGACGAGCCGGACCGCGGCGTCGAGCACTCCGGCCATCACGCCTCCCACCCGGGCACTCCGGGTGTCACGTCTCCCGGCCGGGCACTCCGGCTGAGCACTCCGGCCGTCACGGCTCCCGGGCCGCTGCGCGTCTCAGCCATCATGCCTCCCGGCCGCCGGGCGTCTCAGCCATCACGTCCCCAGTCGGCGGGCACGCCGGGCGGGAGGGTCTTGCGGCGGCTCGGCGAGCCGTGGTCGGACTCACCGGGCTCCTTGGCCCCCGGCCAGGCCTTCGCGACCCGGGCGGCCAGCACGAAGTCCTTGCGCAGCGGGAAGCCCTCGAAGCCGTCGGGCAGCAGCAGCGGGACCAGGTTCGGGTGGCCCTCGAAGATCACACCGAACATCTCGAAGGTCTCGCGCTCGTGCCAGTCGGCGCCCCGGAAGACGCCGACCGCGCTGGGCAGGCGGGGGTCCTCGCGCGGGACGCGGGTGCGCAGCAGCAGGTGCCCGCGCGAGCGGGGGTCGAACACGTGGGCGACGACCGAGAACCCGTCCGGCGGGTCGTCCACCCCGGTCAGCCAGTCGAAGAACTCGTAGCCCCCGGAGCGGGCGGACTCCAGCAGGCCGAGCCAGTCGCCGGCCTGGACGTCCACCGTGACCTCGCCGAACGACTCCGACACCTGTGCGCGCGTGCCGTACCGTTCCTGGATGGCGGCCACCACCGGCAGCCCCGCGTCGCCGCTCATACGGCCGGCTCCCCGGCCGGCCGGCCGTACCGTTCGCCCAGGTGCTCGGCGGCGATCTTCTCCTGGAGCAGCATGATGCCGTGGAGCAGGGCCTCGGGCCGGGGCGGGCAGCCGGGGACGTAGACGTCCACCGGGATGATCTGGTCGACGCCCTTGGTGACGCAGTAGGAGTCCCAGTACGGCCCGCCGGAGTTGGAGCAGGCGCCGAAGGAGATCACGTATTTCGGATCGGGCATCTGCTCGTACAGCCGCTTGACCGCGGGGGCCATCTTGTCGGTCACCGTGCCCGAGACGATCATCAGGTCGGCCTGCCGCGGGCCGTTGGCGAACGGGATGACCCCGAACCTGATGAAGTCGTGCCTGCTCGCCGAGGTCGCGATGAACTCGATCGCGCAGCAGGCCAGGCCGAAGTTGAACGCCCACAACGAGTAGCGCCGCCCCCAGTTGAGGACGAAGCGCATGGGCTTGGGGGCCAGCCGGGAGACCGGCCCCACCGTGGGCATCGGAAGATCCGCCATGCCACTCATTCTCCTTCAGCGCCGATGGCCTCGCTCGCTCGGCCACCGGGTCTCATGTCCAGGCGAGCACGCGTTTGCGCCAGGCGTACAGGATCCCGAGCGCGATGAAGCCCAGGAAGACGAACATCTCCACCAGGGTGGTCATCCCGAAGCCGGGGGCGGCGAAGACCGTCGCCCACGGGAAGAGGAAGACCGCGTCCACGGCGAACACGACGTAGAGGTAGGTGAAGACGTAGTAGCGGATCTGGGACTGGGCCCAGTCGGCGCCGACCGGGTCGACGCCGCACTCGTAGGTCAGCAGCTTCTCCGGAGTCGGGCGGTGCGGGCGGAGCAGCCGGTTGACCGACAGCGCACCGGCGACGATGGCCACCCCGATCACGAACAGCGCGAGGACCACCCCGTAGGAGCTGAAATATCCGCTCATGGATCCTCCTCGCGGGAACCCCCGCCGGACGAAGCCTCTCTCACCACCTATAGCAGTATCCACCGCCCTCGTCACCCAGGGCAGCGGCCAAACCTGATGCGGCCAAAACCTCTGCCCCATTAACCCCAACGGCAGGCAAAAGGGCAGATATCGCCTTTAACCTCTCCTTCATGCCCAAACTGCGATTCACCGGAGGAATCGCGCTAGTTGCCGCAACCGTGGCCGGCTGCGGCGTGGCCATCCCCTCCCCCGCCGAGGAAAACCCGCTCCCCTCAGAGCCCACGATGATCAACTATGTGGACCCCTCCCAGGTCCAGGGGCTGAACGTCCGGAACATGAACGGAGGCGACACCGGCGACCGGCGCGTGCACGTGACCTACCCCTCGGTCGACGACGCCTCCCGCCTGTCCGAGAAGATCCGCCGGACGGTCACCGAGCGGCTCGACCGGTTCACCCGGGACACCTCCATGAACACCGCCCTCCCCTACCCGGAGTTCAACGTGGACTGGCAGCTCGCCGCCGCGTCCGACCAGGTGATCGGCGTCCGGCTGCGCATCGGCGAATCCCTCGGAGCCGGCTGGTCGGAGTCCCGCACCACCGTCTGGTACGACCGGGTGGACAGGCGCGCCCTGAACTCCGCCGCCCTTCTCCGGGACGACTCCGCGCTGGCCGAGCTGGCCCGGATCGTCAGGGAGAGCCTGAACGAGAAGGGGTCGCGAGTGGATCCGCGCGCCGTCAGACCGGACGCGGAGCTGTTCGACTCCCTCGGCTTCAACCCGCGCGGCGAGCTCGTCGTGGAGTTCGACGACTACCAGGTGGCGGGAGAGGACCTCGGCCGGGTGGCGGTGGCCGTCCCGGCCGCCGAGGTGACGCCGCTGCTGTCGGCGACCGGGCTGCGGGCGCAGCAGGCGGCCTCGGGGACGGCGTGGATGTCTCCGCCGATGGGGTCGGACCAGTCCATCGAGGCGGCGAACACCGTCAAGCCTCCGGCGCGGAGCTCCATGGCGGGCAGCGTGGACTGCGCGAGGGTCAAGTGCGTCGCGCTGACCTACGACGACGGACCGGGCCCGGACACCGGGCGGCTGCTGGACACCCTCGCCCGCGCGGGCGCCAGGGCGACCTTCTTCAGTGCCGGCTCCAACGCCGCCGCCCGCCCCGAGCTGCTGTGGCGGATGCGGCAGGAGGGACACCTGGTGGCCAACCACACCTGGTCCCACCGCGACCTGACCTCCCTGTCCAGCAGCAGGATCGCCGACCAGCTCGACCGCGCCCAGTACACGATCTCCCAGGCGATCCGGCAGGTCCCCACGCTGATGCGCCCGCCGTACGGCGCGAGCAGCGTCCAGGTCGCCTCGGTGGCGCGCAGGCTGGGCCTGTCGGTGGTCCGGTGGAGCGTTGACACCGAGGACCGGCTCGACCGCGACCCCGGGGCCATCGCCGACCGGGCCGTCTCCCGGGCCAGGCCGGGAGCGATCGTCCTCATGCACGACGTCCACGGCGCGACCGTCGACGCGGCTCCCGAGATCGTGCGCCGCCTGCAGGAGAAGGGTTACGTCTTCGTCACCGTCCCCGAGCTGTACGGCTCGCGCGGGATGGAGCCGGGCAGGACCTATGACTCCGCCGCGTCCGGCGGCGGCTCGGGCAGATCGGGCAGCGCCACGCGCGCACTGGAGAAGCAGGCGATGCCATAACCTGGGGCTATGAGTACATAGCCGGAGGTGATGAGGTCGGCTCCCGGGCGGGACATATAGTTAGGCATCGTGACCCCAACTGTCCTCTTCGGCCGCCTGCACATAGACCTGTGCCGGCTCGCCGCCGGGCTGTGTAGGGCCAACTGTTCGCGATCGTGACCCCCACGTAGGCCGCCTTCCGGCCGCATTCGCAACGCCAGCGCCCCCGCCCTGACTCAGCGGCCGCCGAGGATGCGCGACACACGTCACCTTCCTCCGCCGAGTGGAACGCGAAAGATTACGCGTGACTTCGAGGGATCTAGCAACGCGAAAGATTACGCGTCACTCCGAGGGATCTAGCATGGAACTGAGAACGTGCAACCAGCAACGGCGCCCTGCCGCGTCGAGGAGGACTGAGCTTTGACCAAGCAGGTTCAGCAACTCGACCGCGTGATCATCCGGTTCGCCGGAGACTCCGGTGACGGCATGCAGCTCACCGGTGATCGCTTCACCGCGGGAACTGCGGAGTTCGGCAACGACCTGTCGACCCTGCCCAACTTCCCGGCCGAGATCCGCGCCCCCGCAGGGACCCTGCCGGGTGTGTCGAGCTTCCAGCTTCACTTCGCCGACCACGACATCCTCACCCCGGGCGACGCCCCCAACGTCCTGGTCGCGATGAACCCCGCCGCGTTGAAGGCCAACCTCGGCGACCTGCCGCGCGGGGCCGACATCATCGCCAACACCGACGAGTTCACCAAGCGCAACCTGCAGAAGGTGGGCTACGACGGCAACCCCCTGGAAGACGACTCGCTCGCCGAGTGGCGCCTCCACCCGGTGCCGCTGACCTCGCTGACGGTCAAGGCGCTCGAGGGCTTCACGCTGTCCAAGAAGGACGCCGAGCGGTCCAAGAACATGTTCGCCCTCGGCCTCCTGAGCTGGCTCTACCACCGGCCGACCGAGGCGACGATCCAGTTCCTGGAGAACAAGTTCGCCAAGAAGCCGGACATCGCCAAGGCCAACATCGCGGCCTTCCAGGCGGGCTGGAACTACGGCGAGACCACCGAGTCCTTCTCGGTCTCCTACGAGGTCAAGCCGGCCAAGCTGCCCCCCGGCGTCTACCGCAACATCTCCGGTAACCAGGCGCTCGCCTACGGTCTGATCGCCGCCTCGGTGCAGGCGAGGCTGCCGCTGTTCCTCGGGTCCTACCCGATCACCCCGGCCAGCGACATCCTGCACGAGCTGTCCAAGCACAAGCGGTTCGGCATCCGCACCTTCCAGGCCGAGGACGAGATCGCGGGCGTCGGCGCGGCGCTCGGCGCCGCCTTCGGCGGGGCACTCGGCGTCACCACGACCTCCGGGCCCGGCGTGGCGCTGAAGGCCGAGACCGTCGGCCTGGCGGTGACCACCGAGCTCCCGCTGCTCGTGGTCGACGTGCAGCGCGCGGGGCCGAGCACCGGGATGCCCACCAAGACCGAGCAGACCGACCTCCTCATGGCCATGTTCGGCCGCAACGGCGAGTCGCCGCTGCCGATCGTGGCGCCCTCCACCCCGTCCGACTGCTTCGACGCGGCCATCGAGGCGGCCCGCCTGGCGGTGAAGTACCGCACGCCGGTCATGCTGCTGTCCGACGGCTATCTCGCCAACGGCTCCGAGCCGTGGAAGGTGCCCAGCGCGGCCGAGCTGCCGGACATCTCCACCGAGTTCGCCACCGGGCCCAACGGCGAGGACGGCGTGACCTTCCTGCCCTTCAAGCGCGACGCCGAGACGCTCGCCCGTCCCTGGGCCATCCCGGGCACCGCGGGTCTGGAGCACCGGATCGGCGGCATCGAGAAGGCCGAGAACACCGGCAACATCTCCTACGACCCCGGCAACCACGACAAGATGGTCCGGCTCCGCCAGGCCAAGATCGACGGGATCGCCCAGGACATCCCGCCGCTGGAGGTCGACGATCCCGACGGCGACGCCCGCGTGCTGGTCCTCGGCTGGGGTTCCACCTACGGCCCGATCGCGGCGGCCGTGCGGCGGATCCGGAAGTCCGGCGGCAAGGTCGCCCAGGCCCACCTGCGGCACCTCAACCCGCTGCCCGCCAACACCGGCGAGGTCCTGCGGGCCTACGACAAGGTGTTGCTCCCCGAGATCAACCTCGGCCAGCTCGCGCTCCTGCTCCGCGCCCGTTTCCTGGTCGACATCATCAGCTACAACCGCGTGCGCGGGCTTCCGTTCAAGGCCGAGGAGCTGGCCGGCGTGATCCAGGACGTGATCGACAGTGAGTGAGATCCAGAACGGCAGGGGCCTGTCCCTGGTCCCGAAGTCCGACGTCAAGCTGGGGATGAAGGACTTCAAGTCCGACCAGGAGGTGCGCTGGTGCCCGGGCTGCGGTGACTACGCGATCCTGGCGGCGGTCCAGTCCTTCGTCCCGGAGCTGGGCCTCAAGCGCGAGAACATGGTGTTCGTCTCGGGTATCGGCTGCTCGTCCCGGTTCCCGTACTACATGAACACCTACGGCTTCCACTCGATCCACGGGCGCGCCCCGGCGATCGCGACCGGGCTGGCCGCCTCCCGTCCCGACCTGTCGGTATGGGTGATCACCGGTGACGGCGACGCGCTGTCCATCGGCGGCAACCACCTGATCCACGCGCTGCGCCGCAACGTCAACCTGAACATCCTGCTGTTCAACAACAGGATCTACGGCCTGACCAAGGGCCAGTACTCCCCCACCTCCGAGATCGGCAAGATCACGAAGTCCACCCCGATGGGCTCGCTGGACAAGCCGTTCAACCCGATCTCGCTGGCGATCGGCGCCGAGGCCTCCTTCGTGGCCCGGACCATCGACTCCGACCGCAAGCACCTGCAGTCGGTGCTGCGCGAGGCCGCCGAGCACCGGGGCACCTCCCTGGTCGAGATCTACCAGAACTGCAACATCTTCAACGACAACGCCTTCGAGCCGTTGAAGGACCCGGAGCAGCGTGACGACATCACGCTGCGCATGGAGCACGGCCGGCCGATCGTCTCGGCCTCCAAGGCCGTGCGCCGGGCGGCCGACGGCGGCATCGAGGTCGTCCCGAGGGCGGAGGTGCGCGAGGACGAGATCCTCGTCCACGACGCCCACCGCGCCGACCCGTCGCTGGCGTTCGCGCTGTCACGGCTGGACGAGCCCTCCTTCGAGCACGTTCCGATCGGCGTCTTCCGCAGCGTGGAGCGCCCTTCCTACGACGAGCTGATGGCCGGGCAGCTTGAGGAGGCCGTCGGCGATCGCGGCCGGGGCGACCTGGACGACCTGCTGCTCGCCGGGGACACCTGGCGCATCGGCTGACGGACGAGATGACGACGATGGGGCCGCTCGATCGAGCGGCCCCATCGGTTTTTCCCCGGACAAGCCGATATCGGCTGCCTCACCGCGCGGGACAAGGTATGAAATGCCTGGGCCTATCAGCCAGGTATGCCAGCTAGAGCGTCCGACATGACTCGTTAGACACACGAGGAGAACGCCCATGCTCACCGCCCCTGCGCCCCGAGACCCACATGCCCAGGGACAGGAGGACCACCTCTGGTACGGCTCACGCGTGCTGGTGACAGGTGCCACCGGATTCATCGGAGCTCATCTCGTACGGCGCCTGGGCTCGCTCGGAGCGCAGGTGCACGCGGTCAGCCGCAGACCACAGGAGAAATCCGCCTCCGGAGCGACCTGGCACGTCGCGGACGTCAGCGACGCGGAGGCGATCGAGGACCTCGTCCGTTCCACCCGGCCCGGCGTCGTGTTCCACCTCGCCAGCGAGGTCGCCGGGGCGAGGGACCCGCGGCTCGTCCGGACGATGCTGGACAGCAACCTCGCCAGCGTGGTCAACCTGCTGACGGCGGTCGCCGGCAGCCCCGACACCCGGGTGGTGCTCGCCGGATCGCTGGAGGAGCCCCGGCCGGGCGAGGGCGAGGCGGCGCCGTCGTCGCCCTACGCGGTCGCCAAATGGGCCGCCAGCGGCTACGCGCGGATGTTCCACCATCTCTGGGACGTCCCCGTGACGACCCTGCGCATCGGGATGGTCTACGGGCCGGGCCAGCACGACACCAGCAAGCTGGTGCCCTACGCGACGCTCTCGCTGCTCCGCGGCGAGGCGCCCAGCCTCAGCAGTGGAACGCGCCACCTAGACTGGGTCTACGTCGACGACGTGGTCGACGCCTTCCTCGCCGCGGGCGGGACAGCCGAGGCGGCCGGCCGGAGCTTCGACATCGGCACGGGAACGCGGACCTCCATCCGGGACACCGTGGAGCTGCTGGGCCGGATCGTCGGCAGCTCGCTGCGGCCCCGCTACGGCGCGCTCTCCGACCGCCCGCTGGACAGCGCCCGGATCGCCGACATCGCCCCCGCCGCCGAGGTGCTCCGCTGGCGTCCCGCCACCGGCCTGGAGGAGGGCCTCCGGCTGACCGCGGCCTGGTACGCCGAGCGCCTGCGACAGGACGACGTGCCGTAGCAGGACGACGTGCCGTGGCAGGACGGCGTGCCGCGACGGGACGCCCTCCGGCGGACCCCCGCCGCGCCGTACGCTGACAGGCTCCGCCGCGCCGTACGACGAGGAGACCCCCGCCGCCCGGGCGCTGCCGGCCCCCGGGCGGCGGGGCGGCGCGCTGTAACGGGAGGCCGCGGGATCCGATATCAACCGGGGGCACGGTCATCGCGCGCGGTGCCCGTTCCCGCAACCGGGACGCCGGATCAGAAACGAGGGCGCTGGTGGATTCGGTCGTCAACCTCACGGTGCACGGCATCGGTCCGACCAGCCGTGAGCTCGACCCGGGCGAGGACACCACCTGGGTCAGCGTCGAGCAGTTCGAACGGGTCCTCGACGCGGCGGTGGGCCGCCAGGACGTCCGCATCACCTTCGACGACGGCAACGCCTCCGATGTGGAGATCGCCCTTCCCCGGCTGCTCGACCGCGGCCTCACCGCGGAGTTCTTCGTACTGGCCGGGCTCCTCGGCGAGCCGGGCCGGCTGGACGCGGACGGGGTGCGGGAGCTGGTCGCGGCGGGCATGCGGGTCGGCTCACACGGCTGGGCGCATCGCGACTGGCGGCGGCTGGACGGGGAGCAGGCGGAAGAGGAGATCTTCGACGCCAACCGGCTCCTCGGCGAGCTCACCGGACGGCCGGTGTCGAGGGTGGCCATCCCGTTCGGTTCCTATGACAGACGCGTGCTCGGCAGGCTGCGGCGGGCGGCGGTGACGCGTGCCTACACCAGCGACGGCGGCCGCGCCCGGCCCGGCTCCTGGCTCCAGCCGCGCAACAGCCTGCGCCACGACATCGACGGCACGTGGGCCCCCCGGATCATCGACGGGACGCCGCCGCTGCCGCTGCGCGTCCGCAGGGTCGCCGCGCGGGCGTTCAAGCGTGCCCGCGGGTGAGAGGTCCCGCGATCGGCACGGGCGGGATCCGGAACCCCGGTGAGGCTTGGAACGTGGTAACGACACCGCCGCGCCCGACGATGACGAATATATGACGCCTGGTACCCCCCGGATCGCCGTAGTGATCGTCACCTACAACAGCGCGGAGGTACTCGAAGGCTGTCTGCGCTCCCTCACCGAGGGTTCCCGGGGTGTGCACCTCGCCGACGTCGTCGTGGCTGACAACGCCTCGAAGGACGGGTCGCTCAAGATCGCCGCAGGGATGACCGGTCTCCCGCTCCGGACCGTCCAGCTCGGCCGGAACGCCGGTTACGCCGCGGCGATCAACGCCGGTATCGAGGCGCTGGACCTGCGGGACATCGACGCGGTCTACGTGATCAATCCCGACTGCAGGCTGCGGCCGGGCTCGCTCCTCCCGCTCGCCGACGCGCTGCGGCCGGCGGGACGCGGCATCGCCGTACCACGCATGATCAACCCGGACGGCAGCCTGCAGCCGTCGCTGCGCAGGACGCCCACCCTGCGCAGGGCCCTGGCGGAGGCGCTGATCGGCGGAGACCGGGCGGGCCGGATCGGCACGCTCGGCGAGCTGGTCACCGACCCGCGGGAGTACGAACGGCCCGGCGTCGCGGCCTGGGCGACCGGCGCGGCCATGCTCATCTCCACTGACGTCATCAGGGAGATCGGCCCGTGGGACGAGTCGTTCCTGCTCTACAGCGAGGAGACCGAGTTCGCGCTCCGTGCCGGCGACCGGGGCTGGGCGCTCTGGTACGAACCGGCGTCGGTGATCGAGCACATCGGCGGCGACTCGGGGGTCAACCCCACGCTCGCCGCGCTGCTCACGGTCAACAAGGTGAAGCTGTTCCGCCGGCGCCGGAGCGCTCCGGCCTCGTTTGCCTACTACCTGGCGGTCGTCTTCGGTGAGGGAGTGCGCGCGCTCGCGGGGCGCCGCACGTCACGGGCATCGGTCGTGGCTCTGCTCAGGCCGTCGCGCCGGCTCCAGAAGCTCGCGGACTGATCCGGTCGGCGACGAGAGGAACGACGATGAGCATGCCCGCGAGCGAAGCGCCCGACGGACCGGAGGCACCCGACCCCGCCCGGCCGACGAGGGCACGGGAGGCCGCACGACCCGTACAGGCGGCGCAGACGGTGCAGACGGTGCGGACGGTCGGGTTTGACGCGCTCACCGCGGAGGAGTTGGACGCCTGGCATCTGCTGCGGGCGGCCAACCCCCTGCTGGACAGCCCCTACTTCCATCCCGGCTTCGCCGCGGCCGTGCACGCCAGTGGCCGCGAGGTGCGGGTGGCGGTGGGCAGGGACCGGGCGGGCGAGGTCAGCGCCCTGCTGCCCCACCACCGCGAGCGGTCGCTGATCAGGCCCGCGGGCTGGCCGGCGGCGGACTTCCAGGGGCCCGTGCTCGCCCCCGGCTCCTCCTTCCCCCCGCTGGCCCTGCTCACCGGCGGAGTCCGCGGCTTCGAGTTCGACCACCTGGTGGAGAGCTGCGCGGACTTCGAGCCGTGGGTGGAGTCCCGGCGGCCGTCGCCGTTCCTGGACGTCTCCGGCGGTCTGGAGGGATACCTGGGCCGGGCGTCGCGCAGCGGCAAGGACAACATGGGACAGGCCCGCCGCCGTACGGCGAAGGCCGAGCGGACGCACGGCACGGTGCGGTTCGCCGCCGACGCGGTCGACCCCGAGGTCCTGGGCCGGGTGGTGGAGCTCAAGCGCGCGCAGTACGCCGCCACCGGCGCCAGGGACTATTTCGCCGAACCGGACCGCCATGACCTGCTGACCCGGCTGCTGCACACCCGCGACTCCTCATTTGGGGGCGTTCTGTCCACTTTGCACGCCGGCCCCCATCTGGTGGCAGCACATTTCGGAATACGTTCGGGAAACGTGCTCCACTGGTGGTTTCCGGTCTATGACCCGGCTTTTTCCAGCCTCGCCCCCGGATGGATGCTGCTGCGCGAACTCGTCGCCGCCGCTCCCGCCCTTGGCATCACGCGCATCGACCTCGGACGCGGCGACGACGAGTACAAGAGACGCGCCAAGACCGGTGAGACGCCGGTGTGCCAGGGGATCGTGACCCGGAGCTCGGCCCGGCAGGCGCTGCGGCGGGCACGGGACTCCGTGGTCACCACGGCGAAATCATCCGCACTCGGCCCTGGTTTGCGCCATATTGTGCACAAACTTCGCGCATTGCGGCGGTAATCCCACCTCGGAGTGAGTACTTCTCGAAATCGTAACGATCCAACGAAATCATCCGACTAAAGGGTGATTCGGGCGAGGCTTAGAAAACGCCTCCTGCCCCGCAACCGGCCGGCAAGTGACGCGATGGAGGCAGCGCACAATGAGAATCAGCGTGTTCGGACTCGGCTATGTCGGTTGCGTCTCCGCGGCCTGCCTGGCGGCCAGCGGGCACGAGGTGATCGGCGTCGACGTCAATCCCACGAAGATCGAACTCATCGGCCGCGGCCAGGCGCCGGTCGTCGAGGAGCGGATCGGCGAGCTGACCGCCGAGGTCGTGCGGGCCGGTGCGCTACGGGCCACCACCGACGTCGCCGAGGCGATCAACGCGACGGAGATCTCGCTGATCTGCGTGGGCACGCCGTCCGCTCCGAACGGCAGCCTCTCCACCGCCTACCTGGAGCGGGTGGCCGAGCAGATCGGCCAGGTGCTGGCCGGCAAGGGCGAGCGGCACACGATCGTCTTCCGCAGCACCATGCTCCCCGGCACCTGCACCGACCTGCTCATCCCGATCCTGGAGCGGACCTCGGGGCTGCGGGCCGGAACCGGCTTCGGCGTGGCGGTCAACCCGGAGTTCCTGCGCGAGGGAACGAGCGTGCGCGATTTCTTCGAGCCGCCCAAGACCGTCATCGGCCAGCTCGACCCCGCCAGCGGCGACGCGGTCGCCTCGCTGTACGAGGGCCTTCCGGGCGAGGTCTTCCGGGTGCCCATGGCGGTGGCCGAGATGACCAAGTACGCCGACAACGCCTTCCACGGATTGAAGATCAGCTTCGCCAACGAGATCGGGGCGGTCTGCCAGGCGCTCGGCCTGGACTCCCACCAGGTCATGGACGTCTTCCTCGCCGACCGCAAGCTCAACGTCAGCCCGGCCTACCTGCGGCCGGGCTTCGCCTTCGGCGGCTCGTGCCTGCCCAAGGACCTCAGGGGCCTGGTCTACGCGGCCCGGCGGGCCGACGTCTCGGTGCCGCTGCTGTCGCACGTCCTGCCGTCCAACGAGGACCACCTGAGGCGCGCCTTCGAGCTGGTGGCCGCGGCCGGCAGCCGCCGCATCGGGCTGTTCGGGCTGTCGTTCAAGCCGGGCACCGACGACCTGCGGGAGAGCCCCCTGGTCGAGCTGGCCGAACGCCTGCTGGGCAAGGGGTACGACCTGCGCATCTATGACGCCAACGTCTCGCTGTCCCGCCTGATGGGGGCCAACCGGGACTACATCGAGAGCAGGCTGCCGCACCTGGGCGACCTGCTGAGCAACTCCGCCGACGACGTGCTCGCGCACGCCGACGTCTGCGTCGTCGGCTGCAAGGACCCCGCCGTGCTGAGCGCGCTCGACGGCGCGGGAGACCGTACGATCATCGACCTCGTCCGCCTCCCCGACGCCGCCGAGCGCCGGGCACATCCTGGATACGTGGGCCTTGGCTGGTAAAGCACTCATCCTCGTCGAGAACCTCTCCGTACCGTTCGACCGGCGGGTGTGGCAGGAAAGCACCACGCTGCGCGACGCCGGTTGGGACGTGCACGTCATCTGCCCCCAGGGCACCAAGCGGGACACCGAACCGCACGTCGAGATAGACGGGGTGAAGATCTACCGCTATCCGCTGCGGGCGGCGACCGGCGGCCCGCTCGGCTACGTGCAGGAGTACGGCTCGGCGCTGTGGCACACCTTCCGGCTGGCCCGGCGGATCGGGCCGGTGGACGTGGTGCACGCCTGCAACCCACCGGACCTGCTGTTCCTCGTGGCGAGGATGCTCAAGCGGCAGGGCGCGCGGTTCGTGTTCGACCAGCACGACCTGGTGCCCGAGCTCTACCTGTCCCGTTTCGACCGCGGCAAGGACTTCCTCTACCGCGCCGTGTGCCGGTTGGAGCGGCTCACCTACCAGGCGGCCGACGTGGTCATCGCGACCAACGAGAGCTACCGCGAGGTCGCGATCGGCAGGGGCGGCAAGAAGCCCGAAGAGGTGTTCGTGGTGCGCAGCGCACCGGCGGTCGAGCGGTTCCACCAGGTCCCCCGGGAGGAGTCGATCAAGCGCGGGAAGCCGCATCTGCTCTGTTACCTCGGCGTGATGGGCCCGCAGGACGGCGTGGACTACGCGCTGCGGTCCCTGGCCAGGCTCCGCGACGACCTGGGCCGCACGGACTGGCACGCGGTGTTCGTCGGCGGCGGGGACACCTTCGAGGACATGATCGCCTTCTCCCGCGAGCTGGGCCTGGCGGACTCCGTCGAGTTCACCGGCCGGATCCCGGACGAGGACCTGCTGCGCTACCTGTCCGCGGCGGACGTCTGCCTCGCGCCGGACCCGCTCAACCCGCTCAACGACGTGTCCACCATGAACAAGATCATGGAGTACATGGCGATGGCCCGCCCGATCGTCTCCTTCGACCTCCGCGAAGCGCGGGTCTCGGCCGGGGATGCCGCGGTCTACGCACCGGCCAACGACGAGTCGGAGTTCGCCAAGCTGATCGCCCGGCTGCTCGACGATCCTCAGGAGCGTCAGCGGATGGGCGAGACCGGTAAGGCCCGGGTCACCGGCCCGTTGTCGTGGGAACGCTCCAGGACCGCGCTTCTGGCCGCCTACGAGGCCGCCTGTTCCTGACATGCCAGCGAGAAAGGAAGCGTCGCCATGAGTGTGCTCATCGAGACCGTCGCCGCCACGGAGCTCGCCGCCCTGATGGAGAGCTGCGTCGACACGGGCGCGGCAACCGCGGCCGGAGCTGTGGAAGGGCTCCGGCGGTCCTACAAATGGCTGCGCCGCACCTCCGTCCAGCTCCTGTTCGAGCGCCGGTACGGAGTACGGACCTCGGACGTCGTGGGCCTTGAGGAGTTCGGGCTGGCCCGGCAGGACAGGGTCTACTACTCGGCGGCGAACTGGCAGACCCTCCGGCGCACGCTGCCCCGGCGCGACGTCGGCGAGCACGACGTCTTCATCGACCTCGGCTCCGGCATGGGCCGCATGGTGCTGGAGGCGGCGTCCCGATACCCCTTCGGGAAAGTGATCGGTGTCGAGCTCTCCGAGCAGCTCAACGACATCGCACGGCAGAACATCGCGAGCACCCGTCTCCGCCTGCGCTGCAAGGACGTCGACCTCGTCCGGTCGGACGTGCTCGACTACGACATCCCCGACGACGTCACCGTGGTGTTCCTCAACAATCCCTTCCGGGGCGAGACCTTCGCGACCGTGATGGAGAGGCTGATCGCGTCCGTGGACCGGAACCCGCGCCCGGTCACGGTGATCTACTTCAACCCGGTCGAGGAGGCGTTCCTGCTGAGCACCGGCCGTTTCCACCGCCTCCGCACGGTGACACGGGGGCGCAGGAGCGCCGAGGACAGCCCGTTCGGCTCGGTCCGGGTGTACGCGATCACCGAGCGGGCCGGTGCCCGACCGTAGCGGCCACGCGGACGGCGGGGCGGCCGGCCGTACCGGGCGGTCCCGCCGCCCCTCGGACAGCGGTACGGCCGGCCGTACCGGCCCCCCGGACGTCACCGCCCGGACGGACGGCGCCGCGCCCCCCCGCGGGCTACCCGCCCGCCGAGGACCGGCTGCTGGCGTCCGTGCCCCACTGGACCCCGCTGCCGCGCGAGGCGCGCATCCGGGTCAGCGTCCGGTCCATGAGCAGGACGGTGAGGTAGCAGCCCGCGTCGAGGAGGCTGACCTTCCGTCCTGCCACGAGGGCGCCCAGGGAGCTCAACCGCAGGCGGCCCTCTGCCGCGGACCGGCCCAGCTCGGCGAGCTGCCGGTTGCCCAGGCGCACCCGCACCCGCCTGTTCAGGTGCGCCGAGACGGTCCGCGCCGGGCGGACCAGCGACCGGGCCTCGGAGACCACCGCCCGCTCGTGAGGCGCGAAACCGCCGTGCACCCAGCCGTCGTCGGAGATCACGTCCGGCAGGGGGAAGACCCGGGCGTGCCCCTCCTCGGTGAGGACGTACACCCCCACTCCCGCCAGCGCCCGGAACGGCGCGATCAACTGGTCGTGCACCTTGTGCATGCGCCGGGTGAACCAGCCGACTCCGGCCAGGTCCCACGCCGGGACCGGGGCGCAGGCGAGCACACCGGGGCGGCCCGCGGCGGCGACGAGCGCGCGCACCGACTCCGCGTCCAGCTCGACGTCGGCGTCCAGATAAACGCGGGGGAAGGTCCGGCAGGTCTCGTCGCCGAGCCGCAGCGCGTTGGCCTTGCCCGGCACCGGCGTCTCGACGACGCGCACGCCGGCCTGCCTGGCGACCTCCGCCGTGCGGTCGGAGCACGCGTTCGCCACCACCACCACGTCGAACTCCCCCGGAGCCGTCCCCGCCAGCAGCCGCCGCAGACCGCTCGCGACGACGGCCTCCTCGTTGTGCGCGGGCACGACGACGCTGACAACCGGCTGCCGTCCGCGGCCCGGTGGAGCGTCCTCGTCCACAGCGTCGTTCACCGGAACGCCTCCCGATCGCCTCTGAAAAGGATGACCTGATGAGAGTAGAACGGACCAGAATCGACGGGGTGCTGTTGTTCGTACCGACGCCACACCGTGACGACCGGGGGCTGTTCACCAGGACCTTCGACAAGGTCGTCGCCGAGGGGGCCGGGCTGGACTTCGCGGCGTTCGTGCAGGACAGCCAGTCCCGCTCGCGGCAGGGGACGGTCCGCGGGATGCACGGCCGCTCCGGCCGGGGTGAGGCCAAGCTGGTGCGCTGCGCGCGCGGAGCGGTGCACGACGTGCTGGTCGACGCCCGTCCCGGCTCGCCCACCTTCGGCGAGCAGACCTCCGTACTGCTCGACGACGAGACCTTCGTCACCCTCTACGTGCCCCCCGGGCTGCTGCACGGCTTCCAGGCCCTGACCGAGCAGACCGACGTCTGCTACCGCATCGACCGGGAGCACGACCCGGCCGAGGACCTGTCCGTCCGCTACGACGATCCCGAACTGCGGATCGACTGGCCCCTTCCCGTGTCGGCGATCAGCGGGCGGGACCTTTCTGCGGGATCATGGACGCAGCTGCGAGATCGGCTCTGCGGTCCGGACGCGATGGAGTGAACGACATGCGATGGGTCAGTCTGCTCGCTGCCGCCTCAGCGGTCACCATGATGTTCCTGGCGGGATGCACGTCGTCCTCGGCCGGGAGCCCGACGAGCCGGCCCACCGGCACTCCGGGTGAGCCCACCGGCGCCACCGGCCGCTGCCCCGGCCATCCGACCCCGGCCTGCACCGGCGTGCCGCCCGGTACCAAGCTGACCGTGAAGGCCCTCAACGAGGACGGCGCCGCCTACCGGGTCAGGACTGCCGGCACCGTGCTGGACGGCGTGCACATCCCCGGTGACCTGCTGATCCACGCCGAGAACGTCACGGTCAGGAACAGCCGGATCGACGGAGGCGTCATCAACGCCGACGGCCCTCGGAGCTACCGGTTCACCATCACCGACTCGACCGTCGGCCCCGCCCAGGGCTGCAAGACGCTGCCGGGGATCGGGCAGGACAAGTACACCGCCCTGCGGGTGCACGTCCGCGGTCACGGTGACGGCTTCCGCGCCTCCGGCGACGACGTCGTGGTCAAGGACTCATACGCCAACCTGTGTTCCAACCCGGGTGACCACTCCGACGGCATCCAGACCTACAACACCGGCAGGGGCCTGGTCTTCGACCACAACACCATCGACCAGCGCAACGCCAAGGACGTCACCGCGCCGATCTTCCTCGTCGACGAGCAGATCGTCGACGCCGTGATCACCAACAATCTGATCATGGGCGGCACCTACAGCATTCAGCTCCGGAACGGACGCGGAAAGCTGATCATGCGGGGCAACAAACTGG
Source organism: Streptosporangium minutum (assembly GCF_002149035.1). Lineage (GTDB taxonomy): Bacteria > Actinomycetota > Actinomycetes > Streptosporangiales > Streptosporangiaceae > Streptosporangium > Streptosporangium minutum. The sequence goes on along the minus strand of NZ_NGFP01000130.1, from coordinate 1,620 downwards.
TCGACAAGTCCTGGGTTTACGGTCCGGTCGATTCCGAATGCAAGACGATCGACTGGGCTGACAACTCGCTGGTGACGATCGACGAGAACTACCGCGTCACCTCGACCGTCGGCCCCCTGACCTGCGTAGGCTAACTTTCACACCATCTCCTCCTTATTGTTGGCACATCAGGTGAGACGGCCCTCATGCCGATCTGATCAAGTAATGACATAGTCGAACAATCGTCATTTGGGAACTCTTCTAGGCAATACCCGCAAAACTGATGCGTATCTATGACCTCAGCCGCAACAATGGCCTCTGCGCGAGGACCAAACGGACACATTGTCGAGCCGACCGCAAATCGGCGCGGAGGTCAGAGAGATGACCAGTACACGCCCCCCACGCCGGGGTGGAAACAGCGAAGGCAGGCCGCCCCGCCGCCGACGGTCGCAACCTGGACTGGTGGCAGTCCTCATCGTGGCCGTCGTGGCGGTGTCCGTCCCGGCTGTCTGGTTCATTACCCGTGACGGCGTCACCGTGGAACAGGCGGCCGCGGCTCAGCCCGCGCCCGCCGCCGCCGCACCGCAGGAGCCCAAGGAGACGAGCTTCTGGTCGACGAGCACCAAGGTGAAGGCCGCCCCGCGCGCCGACCGCGCGCCCGTCGAACTGGGCATGCGCTTCACCGCGGCCAGGAGCGGCTGGGTGGCGGGGGTCCGGTTCTACAAGGCCCCCGGCGACAAGGGCAAGCACACCGGAAGCCTGTGGAGCGCGGGCGGGAAACGGCTGGCGCGCGTGACGTTCGCCGGAGAGAGCGCCTCCGGCTGGCAGGAGGCGCGCTTCGCCTCGCCGGTGCGGCTCAAGGCCAAGCAGCTCTACACGGTCTCCTACCACAGCGCGGCCGGCAACTACGTGGGCAGCAGGGGCTTCGACTCCGCCCGCTCAGGGCCGCTGGCCACGACGTCCCGCAACGCGGGGGTGTTCGGGTACGGCAGGAGCGCCTTCCCGGACCGCTGGAACGCCAAGGGCTACAACTACTGGGTGGACGTCATCTTCCGCTGGCGCGACCGCTCCCCGGCGCCCACGAGGTCGCCCCAGCCGTCGCAGCCGCCCCAGGGGCCGGGTGAGACGCCGGTCGCGAGCCCGACCCCGAGCACGGGCGCCACCCCCGACACGTCATCGAGCCCGAGCGAGACCGGTGCGAGCCCCGTCCCCAGCCCGACCCAGACGTCCGGCACGGGTCCGAGTCCCAGCCAGACCGGCACGAGTCCCAGCCCGAGCCAGACAACCGGGACGAGCCCCTCTCCCAGCCAGACCGGCGCGAGCCCGAGCGGCAGCTCCAGCCAGACGGCCGGCCCCGGTCCCAGCACCTCCGCCACCACGACCGGCACGCCGAGGCCGACGCCGACCTCCCGGCCCACGGTCACCCCGAAGCCCACACCGACCYCCCGGCCGACACTGACCCCGGGGCCGACGGTCGAGTCGGTGATGGTGAACCGGTAGGTCCGGGGGCCGTCGGCGTTGATGACGCTCCCGTCGATCTGGCTGTTCCTGACCGTGACGTTCTCGGCGTGGATCAGCAGGTCGCCGGGGATGTGCACGCCGTCCAGCACGGCTCGATGTGCACGCCGTCCAGCACGGCTC
>NZ_NGFP01000013.1 GCF_002149035.1 Streptosporangium minutum | reverse complement strand
CCTGATGTTCTTCGTCCTGGCCGGGTTCGCCTGCCTGGTGGTCGACCGGGACCGGGCGCGTGGCCGCCTGGTCGACTGGTACGAGACCTCGCCGCTGAGCGAGCACGGCCCGTGGCTGGGGCTGCGCCCGTGGCGGATCGCCGCCGGGCTCTGCCTGGGCGCGGCGTGCGCGGTCAAGTGGTCGGGGATCTTCTTCCTGGTGGCCTTCGCGGTCATGTCGCTGATCTGGGACGCCGGGGCCCGCCGGGCGGTCGGGCTGCGCCGGCCGTACGGCGGGATGGTCGGCAAGGACCTGCCCACCGCCCTCACCGCCATGGCGACGGCTCCGGCGATCGCCTACGTGGTCTCCTGGAGCGGCTGGTTCGCCTCCCCGCTGGGCTGGGGGCGCAACTGGGCCCAGGCGACCTCGCAGGGACCCGCGTACTTCGTCTTCGACTCGGTCCGGTCGTGGCTGAACTACCACTTCCAGGTCCTCGGCTTCCACACCGACCTGGCGACCCCGCACAGCTACCAGTCGGAGCCGTGGAGCTGGCCGTTGCTGCTGCGCCCCGTGGCGTTCTTCTGGGAGACGCCCAAGAGCGGGTGCGGGACGGAAAGCTGTGCCCAGGAGGTGCTCGGGGTCGGCACCCCGGTCATCTGGTACGGCGGGCTGGCCGCGCTCATCGCGATGATCGCCTGGTACGTGGCCACCCGCGACTGGCGCGCCGGAGCCGTCCTGCTGGGCTACGCCGCCGGCTGGCTGCCCTGGTTCTACTGGGCCATCGCCGACAACCGCACCATGTATCTGTTCTACATGATCCCCATGGTCCCCTTCATGATCCTGGCGATCGTGCTCGCCGCCGGCCTGGTCATCGGGAAGGCGGACGCCGCTCCCAACCGCAGGGCGGTCGGGGCCGCGTTCGCCGGGGCCTTCATGATCCTCGCGTTGATCAACTTCGCCTGGCTCCACCCCGTGCTCGTCGCCGAGGTCATTCCGCACGCGCAGTGGTGGGCGCGGATGCTTTTCCCGCGGTGGGCCTAGCGAACCCGCGGCGCAGCGAGATCGCGGCGGCGAGGCAGGCCAGCGGCACCGCGGGCAGCAGGTAGCGGTAGTCGAACTCGGCGGTCGCGGCCGGGGCCAGGATGAGCCCGAAGGCGGCCAGCCAGGGCAGGAGCACCGGCCCGCCCAGCTTGCGCCAGCGCACCGCCACCCCGGCCAGGCCGATCAGGAGCAGGACGCCGACGGCGATGCCGGGCATCCGGACCGTCCGCTGGTAGGCCTGCATGAAGGAGGCCCACGGGTCGTGGACCTGGGTGCCGACGACGCTCGGCCGGCCGCGGATCTCGGCGGTCGGCAGGCTCGGGTCGTACTTACGGGCGTCGGTGTCGGTGTTGCCCTTGTAGGAGGCCCAGGCGGGGAGCACCTTGTCCTCGAAGGAGAACTCGTACTGCTGGAAGGTCGCGTAGTCGGGGAATCGCGGCCGGTCCCAGCGGAAGGCGCGGAAGAAGTCGAGAGCCACCCGGGCGAGGTAGTCGCCGGGCTGGGACATGATGGCCCGCCTGGCGAACGTCCCGGCGGCCTGGTTCATCTGCGGGGTGAACGTGCTGCCCGTCCCGAAGGCGTGGAAGCGCTGGCCGCCCCTGGCCCACCACAGGTAGTTCTGTCCGGAGAAGCTGCGCTCGCTCGGCGGGTCGGTGATGCACAGCAGCGCGATCTCAAGATCCTTGCGGGGGTCGAGCTCCATCTTCCTGCAGTCGGCGAACAGCGCGGTCCGCATGTAAAGGATCGCCCCGTCGCTGCTGGTCATCGAGAAGGTGCCGTGCGCGGAGGCGAACCAGCCCATGTAGGCGACCACCGGGATCGCGCACGCGGTCAGCATCGCCGTGACCGGCTTCCAGCCGGTGCGCTTGATCAGCATGTAGGCGCCGACCAGGGCGAGGATCGGCAGCCCGATCGACCGGGTCAGCGCGGTGAGGGCGAGCAGCAGGCCGATGACCGCGCCGAGCCGCCAGGACATCTTCCGGTGCCAGAGCACCAGCGTGACGATGCCCACGACCAGCAGCATGAACATCGTGTCGGACATGATCAGGTGCTCGAGCTGGATCTGGTAGGCGTCGAACAGCACCGGCACCGTGGCCAGCGTCGCCCCCCAGCCGGGCAGGCCGAACCTCCTGCGCAGCAGCGCGTAGACCAGCACCGCGATGGACAGGCCCATCAGGTGCTGGACGAAGGCCACCAGGCCGAAACTGTGGAAGGGGCGCAGCAGGAGGAGCCAGAAGGAATAACCGTTCGGGCGCAGGGCACTGGGCCTGTCGGGGTTGACCGCCCCCGACACGTATTCGAAGGAGTCGTTGAACCACAGCGCCGGCCCGTACCCGAGCATGGTGACGACACGCAGCACGAACGCCAGCGACAGCGCGGCCACGAACACGCGGTGGCGGCGTAGGAACGCCCACAGACGTGCGCTCCAGTCGCCTGGAGGCGTCTCCAGACGTGCTCGTTCGGCGACGGTCACCATGCATTACAGGATGCCAGTCGTTTCACGGAGTTGACCCGCGCAGTAGACGATAGAGGGCATCATGATGAGATTGGCCTGTGCCGTATACGAGGGGTTGAGACGTGGAACTGACCGTGGTCATGCCTTGCTTGAATGAGGCGGAGACCGTGGAGACCTGCGTACGCAAGGCACTGGCCTGCATGCAGGAACACGGGATCGACGGAGAAGTGCTGATCGCCGACAACGGCAGCACCGACGGCTCGCAGCAGCTCGCGCGAGACGCCGGGGCCCGGGTCGTGCATGTGGACGCCAAGGGGTACGGCAACGCGCTCATAGGCGGCATCCGCGCGGCCCGGGGCCGGTACGTCATCATGGGCGACGCCGACGACTCCTACGACTTCACCGCGCTGCTGCCGTTCGTCGAGCAGCTGCGCGACGGCGCCGACCTGGTGATGGGCAACCGGTTCAAGGGCGGCATCGCGCCGGGCGCCATGCCCCCGCTCCACCGCTACCTCGGCAACCCGGTGCTCTCCTTCATCGGCCGCCTGTTCTTCCCCAGCGCCATCGGCGACTTCCACTGCGGGCTGCGCGGCTTCCGGCGCGACTCCATCCTCAAGCTGGGCCTGCAGACCGGCGGCATGGAGTTCGCCAGCGAGATGGTGGTGCGCTCGACGCTGTCCGGGCTGGACGTGCGCGAGGTGCCCACCACGCTGTCGCCCGACGGCCGCTCCCGTCCGCCGCACCTGCGCTCCTGGCGCGACGGCTGGCGTCACCTGCGCTTCCTCATGCTCTACAGCCCGCGCTGGCTGTTCCTCATCCCCGGCATGGTCCTGATGACCCTCGGCCTGGTCGCGGGCGCCACCCTGACCTTCGGCCCGGTCTACATCGGCAAGCTCGCCTTCGACGTCGACACCCTGGTCGGCGCCTCCGCCGCGATGGTGATCGGCTTCCAGGCGGTGCTGTTCGCGGTGTTCACCAAGGTCTACGCGGCGGAGGAGGGTTTCCTGCCCGAGGACAGGCGGGTGCGCAAGCTCGTCGACATCGTGACCCTGGAGAAGGGCCTGGTCGTCGGAGGCCTGCTGGCCCTGGCCGGTCTCGGCGGCCTGGTCGCCTCGCTGGTCCACTGGCAGACGCGCAGCTTCGGCACGCTGATCCCGTCGGAGTCGCTGCGTCTGGTCGTGCCCTCGGCCACCGCGCTGATCATGAGCTTCCAGACCATCTTCGCGGCGCTGTTCGTCAGCATCCTCGGTATCCGCCGCACCAGGGAGACTCCCATCGACGTGGCCGCCTCGGCCGCCGAGGAGGCCGCCGAGGCCGTATCCCGGGAGAGCACCAAGGCCTGAGCCCGCGTCCCTTAGGCTTGGCATCATGTCCCAGCACATCTTGACCGCCGTCGCGTGGCCTTACGCCAACGGCCCCCGCCACATCGGGCACGTCTCCGGATTCGGCGTGCCGTCCGACATGTTCAGCCGCTACCAGCGGATGGTGGGCAACAAGGTCCTGATGGTGAGCGGGACCGATGAGCACGGCACCCCGATCCAGGTGCAGGCCGACAAGGAGGGCGTGAGCGCCCGCGAGCTCGCCGACCGCTACAACCGGGTGATCGTCGAGGACCTCCAGGCGCTCGGGCTCTCCTACGACCTGTTCACCCGGACCACGACGGACAACCACTACGCCGTGGTGCAGGAGATCTTCAAGGGTCTCTACGACAACGGCTACATCTTCCCCAAGACCACGATGGGCGCGATCTCGCCGTCCACCGCCCGCACCCTGCCCGACCGCTACATCGAGGGCACCTGCCCGATCTGTCACTACGACAGCGCCCGCGGCGACCAGTGCGACAACTGCGGCAACCAGCTCGACCCGATCCAGCTGATCAACCCGGTCAGCAAGATCAACGGCGAGACGCCGATCTTCGTCGAGACCGAGCACTTCATGCTCGACCTGCCCGCGTTCGCCGAGGTGCTGGGCTCCTGGCTGCAGTCCAAGCAGGGCGAGTGGCGGCCCAACGTGCTGAAGTTCGCCCTCAACCTCCTGGGCGACCTGCAGCCGCGTGCGATGAGCCGCGACCTCGACTGGGGCGTGCCGATCCCGCTGGAGGGCTGGAGCGACCAGCCCAACAAGCGGCTCTACGTCTGGTTCGACGCCGTCATCGGCTACCTCAGCGCCTCCATCGAGTGGGCCCGCCGCTCCGGCGACCCGGACGCCTGGCGGCAGTGGTGGCAGAGCCCCGACGCCCGTGGCTACTACTTCATGGGCAAGGACAACATCGTCTTCCACGCCGAGATCTGGCCGGCGCTGCTCCTCGGCTACAACGGCCAGGGCTCCCGGGACGGCAAGCCGGGCGCGCTGGGCGCGCTGAGCCTGCCGTCCGAGGTCGTCTCCAGCGAGTTCCTGACCATGGAGGGGCGCAAGTTCTCCTCCTCCCGCCAGGTCGTCATCTACGTGCGCGACTTCCTGGCCCGCTACGACGCCGACGCGCTGCGCTACTACATCGCGGTGGCCGGCCCGGAGAGCCAGGACACCGACTTCACCTGGTCGGAGTTCCTCAACCGCAACAACGGCGAGCTGGTGGCGGCCTGGGGCAACCTGGTCAACCGCTCGATCTCGATGGCCGCCAAGAACTTCGGCGTCATCCCCGAGGCGGGCGAGCTGACCGACGCCGACCGGGCGATGCTGGAGCGCAGCCGCGCGGCCTTCGCGAAAGCCGGCGCCGAGTTCGAGGCCTCCCGGTTCAAGAACGCCACGAACGAGGCGTTCGAGGTCATCCGCGAGGCCAACCGGTATCTCGCCGAGCAGGAGCCGTGGAAGATCAAGGACAACCCCGAGCGGGTGAAGTCCATCCTCCACGTGGCGCTCCAGGTCGTCGACGACGCCAAGACCCTGCTCACCCCGGTCCTGCCCAGCTCCTCCAACAAGATCTACGCGATGCTCGGCGGCACCGGCGTGTGGTCGGGAATGCCGGAGATCCAGGAGGTCACCGAGGAGAACGGCCGGTCCTACCCGATCATCACCGGCTCCTACGAGGGCGCCGCCCGCTGGGAGTCCACCCCGATCCGGCCCGGCACCCCGCTCGCCCCGCCGACCCCGCTGTTCACCAAGCTCGACCCGAAGATCGTCGAAGAGGAGCTCGCCCGCCTGGCCGGGTGACGCGCGCCGGTCGGTCCGCCTGGCCGGGTGACGCGCGTCTGTCCGCCCGGCCTGGCGGTGTGCGCCGGTCCGAACGGGGTCGTGCGCTGGCCCGGACGGGTAGCGCGCGTCCACGGCCCGCGCCCGGCGGTCCCGGCGCGGGCCGTATCGGCTCCTCGGTAGGTTGGGTGCCGTGAGCACGACGAAGCTTCCCGCCGTCCCCGAACCCCTGGCCGCCGAGGTGTTCGACAGCCACTGCCATCTGGACATCATGGTGGGCAACCGCCAGGCGTCCTCGGGAGACCCCGTCGCCCTGGCCGCCCAGGCGGCTCAGGCGAGCGTCGAGGGGATTCTCCGGGAGGCCCGCTCGGTAGGCGTGACCAGGCTCGTCACGATCGGCTACGACCTGCCGTCCTCGCGCTGGAACGCCGAGACCGCCGGGCTCCACGCCGACGTCTACGCCGGGGTGGCGATCCATCCCAACGAGGCGCACGCCTCGACGCCCGAGACCCTCGCCGAGATCGAGGAGCTGGCCCGCCTCCCCCACGTCAGGGCGGTGGGGGAGACCGGGCTCGACTACTACCGTGACTGGGCGTCCAAGGACGACCAGCACGCCAGCTTCCGGGCGCACATCGAGATCGCCAAGCGGACCGGCAGAGCCCTGGTGATCCACGATCGCGAGGCCCACGACGATGTGCTGCGCGTCCTGGCCGACCAGGGTGCCCCGGACGTCGTGGTCTTCCACAGCTTCTCCGGCGACGCCGAGATGGCCGGCCGGTGCGCCGAGGCCGGTTACTTCATGTCCTTCTCCGGCCCGGTCACCTACAAGAACGCCGGTTATCTCCGTGAGGCCGCGGCGGTCGCGCCCAAGGAGCTGATGCTCGTCGAGACGGACGCGCCCTACCTCCCGCCGACCCCGCACCGGGGCAAGCCCAACGCGCCCTACCTCATCCCCCTCACGCTGCGCTGCCTGGCCGAGGTCAAGGGGATGGAGCCGGCCGGGCTCGCCGAGGCCATCAGCGCGAACGGGGAGGCCGTCTTCGGCGCCTGGTGATCCGCCCCGGCACGGACGGGACCAGTCCTCCGGTGGCAGAGGTCAGCCGGGTCAGCCCACCGCGGCGCCGAAGTCGGCCGGGCCGCCGCCGTCGAGGGCGGGCACCTCGCCGGTCCCCGGCGCGAGCGGGATCCCGGTGGAGTCGTTGCGGCCCAGCAGGGCCACCGCTCCCGAGCCGTTCCGGTCCGGTGCGCCGACCACCAGGCGGTTCCCGCTGAACCCCACCGACCAGCCGGCGCGGTCACCGGGCCCGCCCCGGCCGACCAGCCGGGTCCGTCCCGGATCCCGCACCGGCACCAGCCGTACGCCGCCCCGCTGGCCGGGCCCGTCGAACGGGACTCCCACGGCCAGCCGGGCGCCGCCCTCGCCGGTGAAGGCCAGCGAGAAGCCGTATCCTTCGCCGGCGGCGCCCTCCGCCCCCTGGTCGAAGACGCCCGCGGGGGTGATCTCCGCCGTGCTGGACGCCTGGAAGAGATGGACCAGCCCGGAGTCCTTCACCCGCCCGCCGTCGCCGAGCGGCGCGCTCACCGCCAGGTAGCCCACGTCGCCCTCCTCGGCGTAGGCCATCGCGTAACCGAACCGGTCGCCCGCGTCCGCGTCGACGATCTCGTGCAGGTCCCATTTCCTGCCGGCGTATCCGCCCCGGGCAGTGCGTACGTCGAAGAGCACGGCGATCGATCCCGAGTCGAGCATGCCCTCGCCGTCCTGCCGCCCCAGCCCGTCGTCGTTCTCGTAGGGCGCGCCGACCGCGAGGTCCTGCTCGCCGGGGACACCGCCCAGCCTGCCGATCGCCACCGACCAGCCGAACATGTCTCCGGCCTCGCTGTTGCCGGAGACGCCCTCGCTGTCCTGGGAGATCCGCCGGCCCTCGCCGAGCGCGCCGGTCTCGAACAGGTAGGCCGCCCCCGCGTCGGCCACCCCGTCGGCGTCCTCGTATGGCGCGCCGACCGCCACCAGGGTGCCGCCGGAGGCCAGGGACCAGCCGAAGTGGGCCTCGCGCTCCGGCCGGGGGGCGACCAGCCGGACCGCCGTGCGTCCCGCCCCGCCGTACACGGCGTAGACCGCGCCCGCGTCCCGCAGCCCCGAGACGTCCGCGTACGGCGCGCCGATCAGCAGGTCCGCGCAGCGGTCGGCGTCGAGGTGGGTCAGCTTCACCGACCATCCGAAGCCGTCGCCCGCGCCGGGCTCGGGAGCGCTCACGACCGTCGCGCCCTCGCCCCGCCCGAGCAGCACGTGCACGGCGCCGGCGCCGGCGATCCCGTGGTGGTCCGCGAACGGGTCGCCGACCACCGCGTCGTCCGTGCCGTCGCCGTCGAAGTCGCTCGCGCTCGCCCCCGAGCAGGCACCGGAGAGGGCGGAGGCGGTCCCGGCGGCGGGTGGCACCGCGAGCATGGCCGTGACCAGCAGGGACGCCAGAAGCCTCAAGAGAGCCTCACCTCGATCTCCGATCCCCCTTCGATCACGCGGCCGGTCAGCTTCAGCGGCTTGCGGGCCGGCGGCAGGTCGTAGACCAGGACCCCGTCCGCCCTGCCGCCGGGGGCCAGGGTGCCCGGCAGGCCCGTCGAGACTGGCTCCGGGCTGTGGGTCGCGCCGCGGTCGTCCACCAGGATGAGCGGGGTGCTGCTGATCGGTGCCGCGGTCCCCGCGGTGTTGAGCAGGGTCCACCGGACCGCGCAGAACCGGCCGCGGACCGGGGCGGTGCCCTGGTAGGCGGTCAGGCCGCACCGCGGGGCCTGGGAGATGATCAGCTGCGGGTCGTCGAGGAGGGAGCCGGTCGCGATCCGCCTGCCCACGTCGGTGACGCCGGCGGTGGCGACGGCCGCCGGCCCCTGCCCGGCCTCGTCGCCCGTGTTCACCAGCACGGCGACCGTGACGGCCAGGGCCGCGGCCACGGCCGGCACGGCGAGCAGCCGGCGCCTGCGCGGCGACCGCCCGGCGGCGGCCGTACCGGGCGGGGCCTGTGCCGCACCGGGCGGGGCCTGTGCCGCACCGGGCGGGGCCTGTGCCGCACCGGACGGGACCGAGGGCTGGGCCTGTGCCGTACCGGGCGGGACCGGAGCCAGGACGGCGGACGGGGCCGTGAGCGGGTCCGGGGCGGAGGAGACCGAGGGGGCGTTCACGCCCAGCACGCCGAGGGTCTGGGTGGAGTCGGGCTCCACGTTGGCAGGGGGCCGCCACGACCGGCTGAGCATGTCGCCGGCGATCAGGGTGGGCGGATCCGCCGGGGCGGCGACCGGCCCGGCCGGTGCCGCGATCCCGCCGCCGACCAGGGCGAGCAGCAGGTCCTGGGCGGTGGGCCGCTGGTAGGGGTCCATCGCGGTGGCCCGGCGGGCCAGGTCGTCGAGCGGAGCGGGGAGCGCGCCCAGGTCGGGCGGGCTGTTGAGCAGCCGGGTGGCCATGGTGACCAGGTCGCCCCGGCCGTAGGGGTGACGGCCGTTGCCCGCGTAGGCGACCAGGCATCCCCAGGCGAAGACGTCGGCGGCCGGGGTGATCTCCAGGCCGCGCACCTGCTCGGGGGCCCACCAGCCGGGGCTGCCGAGCACCTCGCCCGACTGGGTGAAGCTCTGGGTGGAGTCCAGGGCGCGGGCGATGCCGAAGTCGATCACGCGGGGCCCCGACATGGACAGGATCACGTTGGCGGGCTTGAGGTCGCGGTGGACCAGCCCGGCGACGTGGATCGCGGCCAGCGCGGCGGCGACCCCGAGGGCCACCCCGTGCAGGGGGCCGGCTTCGAGCGCGCCGTGCTGGGCGATCTGACGCGACAGCGGCGTGCCGGCGATGTATTCGGTGACCATGTACGGCCGGCCGTCCCCGTCGTTGCCGTTGTCGAGCACCTGGGCGGTGCAGAACGAGGCCACGCGCCGGGCGTTGCGCACCTCCGCGTGGAACCGCGCGGCGAACCCCTCCTCGATCGCGAACTCGGCCTTGACCATCTTGACCGCCACCGGCCTGCCGGTGGGGGCCAGTGCGAGGTAGACGGTCCCCATGCCGCCTTCGCCGAGGCGGCCGAGCAGCCGGTAACCCCCGACCTGCTCCGGATCGCCGGGGCGCAACCCTTCGGCACCGGGCTGGTTCACGTCCTCATCACGGGGCGGATTCCCTTCCTCACCGACGATCCCCCGTACGGCAACGTTATCCACAACGGGACCTCCCGTGTCCATCACGCGTCGTCGCAGTGTGTTCGATGCGCGAAACTTGTCGGATGACGTGGGGAGTGCAGCCGTGAGCAAGCGCAGCGAACGATTCAGTGGGCACAGCGGCCCGGCGGACGCAGGTGCCGTCGCGCCGGGCGGAGAACCAGCATGAGCCTTCTCGGTCCGGTGGAGATACGTAATTTGGCGGAGAAGCTGGATATCCGCCCGACGAAGAAGCTCGGCCAGAACTTCGTGATCGACGGCGGCACGGTCCGCCGGATCGTCCGGGTCGCCGGGCTGCGGCCGGACGACGTGGTCATCGAGGTCGGCCCCGGGCTGGGCTCGCTCACCCTCGCCCTGCTCCCCGAGGTCCGCGGCGTGGTGGCGGTGGAGATCGACCCGGTCCTGGCCGCCCAGCTCCCGCTGACCGTCGCCGAGCGCGCCCCGGAGTTCGCCGAGCGCCTCACCGTGGTGCTCGCCGACGCCATGCGGGTCCTCCCCGGTGACCTGCCGGAGGACCTGCCGACCGCGCTGGTCGCCAACCTGCCCTACAACGTGTCCGTCCCGGTGGTGCTCCACCTGCTGGAGACCCTGCCGTCCCTGCGCACCATCCTGATCATGGTCCAGTCCGAGGTCGCCGACCGGCTGGCCGCCGCACCCGGATCGAAGATCTACGGCATCCCCTCGGTCAAGGCCGCCTGGTACGCCGACGTCCGGCGGGCCGGGCCCGTCGGCCGCACGGTCTTCTGGCCGGTCCCCAACGTCGACTCCGGCCTGGTCGCGATGACCCGCCGCGAGCCTCCCGCGACCAGGGCCGCCCGTGAGGACGTGTTCGCCGTCGTGGACGCCGCCTTCGCCCAGCGCCGCAAGACCCTGCGCGCCGCCCTGGCCTCCTGGGCCGGTACGGCCGCCGCCGCGGAGCAGGCGCTCCGCGCCGCCGGGATCGACCCCTCGGAGCGTGGTGAACAGCTCACCGTGGAGGATTTCGCGCGGATCGCCGAGAACCGCGTGTAGGGCGATTCACCGGGGGATCCGCGTGAGGCGGGCGGAGACCCCGTTACGATCGGACACCGTGACGAGCAAGCGAGCGCCGATGAGGGACTCATGAACTCCGTGACCGTCCGTGTGCCCGCGAAGGTCAACCTGCAGCTGGCGGTCGGGCCGCTCCGTGACGACGGCTACCACGACCTGGTGAACGTCTTCCACGCCGTCTCGATCTTCGATGAGGTGACGGCCACCGCGGAGACCGGGATGAGCGTCCGGGTCGAGGGCGAGTCCGCCGACCAGGTGCCCGAGGACGGCGACAACCTCGCGATCCAGGCCGCCCTGGCGCTGGCCAGGCACGCGGGGCGCTCCTACGGCGTGAACCTGATCATCCGTAAGGCGATCCCGGTGGCGGGCGGCATGGCCGGCGGCAGCGCCGACGCCGCGGCCGCGCTGGTCGCCTGCAACGAGCTGTGGGGCCTCGGCCTGCCGGTCGAGGACCTGATGGAGATCGCCGCCGACCTCGGCAGCGACGTCCCGTTCGCGCTGCTCGGCGGTACGGCCGTCGGCACCGGCAGGGGGGAGCGGCTCACCCCGCTGGAGGTGGGCGGCCGGTTCCACTGGGTGTTCGCCCTGGCCGACGGCGGCCTGTCCACGGCCAAGGTCTACGCCGAGTGCGACCGCATGCGCGAGGCGACCGGCGAGGAGATCGCCTGGCCCCGGGCCGCCGACCCGCTGCTGGCCGCGCTCCGCCGGGGAGACGCCAAGGCCCTCGGCTCGGAGCTGGCCAACGACCTGCAGCCCGCCGCCGTGATGCTCCGCCGCTCCCTCGCCCGGACCCTGGAGACCGGTCGCGAGCAGGGCGCCGTCGGGACCCTCGTCTCCGGCTCCGGTCCCACCTGCGCCTTCCTCGCCGAGTCCGAGGCCCACGCGGGCGAGCTGGCCCTGTCCCTCAAGGCCGCCGGCGTGGCCCGCGACGTCATCACCGCCTACGGCCCCGTCCCCGGTCCGACGGTGGTATAGGCCGGGACCGGATACGCTTGTAGAGCGATGAATCTGGTCAATCTTGAGTCGGTCTCCCACTCCTACGGTCCCAAGCCGCTGCTCAGCGGCGTCTCCCTCGGCATCGAGGCGGGCGACCGCATCGGGGTGGTCGGCCGCAACGGCGGCGGCAAGACCACGCTCATCTCGGTGATCGCCGGTGATCTCAAGCCCAACGGCGGACGGGTCACCCACAACCGCGGTCTCCACGTCGCGAGCCTGTCCCAGGGCGACGATCTCGACCCGGCGCTGTCGGTGCAGGAGATCGTCCTCGGCGGCAGGCCCGAGCACGAGTGGGCGGGTGACGCGGGCATCCGCGAGATCCTCTCCAGCCTGCTCGGCGACATCGATCTCACCGCGCTCGCCGCCAGCCTGTCGGGTGGCGAGCGGCGCCGTACGGCACTCGCCAAGCTGCTCATCGACGAGCACGACCTGATCATCCTGGACGAGCCCACCAACCACCTCGACATCGAGGCCATCGACTGGCTGGCCAGGCACCTGTCCGGCCGGAAGACCGCGCTGCTGGTCGTCACCCACGACCGGTGGTTCCTGGACGCCGTCTCCACCAGGACCTGGGAGGTCGTGGACGGCTCGGTCGAGCGCTACGAGGGCGGATACGCCGCCTACGTGCTGGCCAAGGCCGAGCGCGCCCGGATCGCCGCCTCCGCCGAGGCGCGCCGGCAGAACCTGATGCGCAAGGAGATCGCCTGGCTCCGCCGGGGCCCGCCCGCGCGCACCTCCAAGCCCAAGTTCCGCATCGACGCCGCCCAGGCGCTGATCGCCGACGAGCCCCCGGCCCGGGAGACCGTCGAGCTGGTCAAGTTCGCCGCGGCCAGGCTGGGCCGTACGGTCTACGACCTTGAGGACGTCACCCTGCACGCCGGCGGTCCCGGTCAGGGCCCGCTGGTCCTGGACCACTCCACCTGGCAGTTCGGCCCGGGTGACCGGATCGGCCTGATCGGCGTGAACGGTTCCGGCAAGTCCTCGGTGCTGCGGCTGCTCGCCGACACGGTCCAGCCCGACTCCGGCAAGGTGGTGCGGGGCAGGACGGTCCGCCTGGCGCACCTGTCACAGGAGCTGGGCGAGCTCGACCCCACGCGCCGGGTGCTGGAGACCGTCGAGGAGGTCCGCAAGTTCATCCAGGTCGGCAAGAAGGAGTGGACCGCCTCCCAGCTCCTGGAGCGTCTCGGGTTCAAGGGCGACGCCCAGTGGAAGGTCGTCGGCGATCTGTCCGGCGGCGAGCGGCGGCGGCTCCAGCTGCTGCGCCTGCTGATGGACGACCCCAACGTGCTGCTGCTCGACGAGCCGACCAACGACCTCGACATCGAGACGCTGAACGAGCTGGAGGACCTGCTCGACGGCTGGCCGGGCACGCTGATCCTGGTCAGCCACGACCGTTACTTCCTGGAGCGGGTCTCCGACCGGATCGTCGCCCTGCTCGGCGACGGCAAGCTGTCCATGCTCCCCGGCGGCGTCGACGAATACCTGGCGCGGCGCGCCTCGGGTGCGGCGCTGTCGGCACGGGCGGCCTCCGGCACAGCGGCTCCCGCGGACACGGCTCCGGCGGGAGGCGCGCAGGTCTCCGCGTCCGGCCTGTCGGCCAAGGAGGAGCGCGAGCTCCGCAAGGAGCTCTCGCGTCTGGAGCGCCAGCTCGACAGGCTGAGCGGCCGTGAGGCCAAGCTGCACGCCTCCATGGCCGATGCCGCCGCCGACTACGGCCGGTTGGCCTCGCTCGACGCCGAGCTCAAGGACATCCTCGCCGAGAAGGACGGCATCGAGGCGGAGTGGCTGGAGCTGGCCGACCGCCTCGGCGAATGAACACCCGTTGATCTCAATCGGTTTATCCCGCTCTGCGCGGGCAGAGTGCTCAGTGCGCTCCGGTGTCGGTCGCGTCAAAAGGGACGAGTAGCGTGCGCAGCAGGCCCGAAAGGGCCTGCTGTTCATGTTTTCCGAGGCTTGCCAGCAGCTCGCGCTCGCGGCGGAGCAGGTCGGCGAAGGCGTTGTCCACCCGGATCCGCCCGGCGTCGGTCAGGGAGACCAGGACGCCGCGCCGGTCTTCGGGGTCGGGGCGCCTGCGGACCAGCCCGGCGGCGGCGAGGCGGTCGATCCGGTTGGTCATCGTCCCGGATGTCACCAGGGTCGCGCGGAGCAGGGCTCCCGGGCTCAGTTCGTACGGCTCGCCGGCCCTGCGCAGGGCCGTGAGCACGTCGAACTCCCAGTTCTCCAGGTCGTGTTCGGCGAAGGAGGCCCGGCGGGCACGGTCCAGGTGGCGGGCGAGCCGGGAGACCCGGCTGAGCACCTGGAGGGGTTCCACGTCCAGGTCGGGGCGCTCCTGGCGCCAGGCCGCGACCAGCCGGTCGACCTCGTCCGCGGGGCGGTCGGCGTCGTGGTCCGCGTGGTGCAGGGTCATGACACGAGTGTATCTCTCTTGACATCGAGATATCTCGCTCGATATCAATTATCTTGATGTCAAGAGATATGTGGGACCCTGAGATCTACGGCCGCTACGCCGACGAGCGTTCGCGGCCCTTCTTCGACCTTGTCGCAAGGATATCCGCCGAGCGTCCCGGACGGGTGGTCGACGCGGGTTGCGGCAGCGGCGAGCTCACCGCCGAACTGGCCAGGCGCTGGCCGGACGCCGACGTGCACGGCTTCGACTCCTCACCCGCGATGATCGGCAAGGCCCGGGCCAGGGACCGGCTGACCTTCTCCGTCGCCGACGTCACGCACTGGCGTCCCGAGCGGCCGGTGGACGTGATCGTGTCCAACGCGGTCCTGCAGTGGGTGCCCGAGCACCGGGAGCTGCTGTCGCGCTGGACCGGCGCGCTCGCCCCCGGAGGCTGGCTCGCCTTCCAGGTGCCGGGCAACTTCGACGCCCCCAGCCACGCGCTGGTCCGCGAGCTGTGCCGGACGGAATGGCGCGACCGGCTCGGCGATCTGGCCAGGGAGTCGCCGGTCGACGACCCGGCCGGCTATCTCGACCGGCTCACCGCGCTGGGCTGCCGGGCGGACGCGTGGGAGACCACCTACCTGCACGTGCTCCCCGGCGAGGACGCCGTGCTCAAGTGGATCACCGGTACCGCCCTGCGTCCCATGCTCGACCGGCTGGACCCCGGTGAGAGAGGCGCCTTCCTCGGCGACTGCGCCGCCCTGCTCAACGAGGCCTACCCGCGGCGGCCGTACGGGACGGTCTTCCCCTTCCGCCGGATCTTCGTCGTCGCCCAGAAATGATCGACTGCCCAGAGTTTCTAGACGAATAACCGGGCATCAATAAATACTGCTGGAACGCGGTGGATATCTGGGCAAATCAGGGGATGGCCTGTGGCAATAGAGATCGAGGACAAATTCGACGTACCAGTGGACTACGAGATCCCCGAACTGACCGGTCTACCGGGAATCACGGAGGCCGTCGGTCCCAAGACCCACCGGCTCGTCGCGCTCTACTTCGACACCCCTGATCTGAGGCTCGCCGCGCGGGGCATCACCCTGCGGCGGCGCAGGGGCGGGACCGATCCCGGCTGGCACCTCAAGCTGCCCAAGGCCAAGGGCGTCCGGCAGGAGATCACCCACCCCCTGACCCGCAGCGTCAAGATCGTCCCCTCCGAGCTGGCGGATCTCGTGCTGGCCTACACCCGGGGCGCCCCCCTCGCCCCGATCGCCGAACTCGACACCCGCCGCGCCGTGACCCAGCTGGTCAACGGCGCCGGAGTACGGCTGGTGGAGATCGCCGACGACAGGGTCAAGGGCACGGTGCTCGGCGCGGAGCCGCACGTCGAGCGCTGGCGCGAGGTCGAGGCGGAGCTGATCGAGGGCGACGAGAAGCTGCTCCGGAAGACCGGCAAGCGGCTGACCAAGGCCGGAGCCGCCCCCGCCGACTCCGCCAGCAAGCTCTCCCGCCTGCTCAACGCCGCCGCGCCCGTCCCCGGGCCGCCGCACGCCGAGACCGTGCCGGGGTCCGCCGGAGAGGTCGTCATGGGCTACCTGTCCGCCCAGGCGGGCGCCCTGCTCTCTCAGGACCCCCGGGTACGGCGGGCCGAGGAGGACGCCGTGCACCAGATGCGCGTCGCCAGCCGCCGGCTGCGCAGCGCGCTGAGGTCGTTCAAGAAGGTCGTCGAGGGGAGCGAGCGCCTCCAGGAGGAGCTCAGGTGGCTCGGCCAGGTCCTCGGCGAGGCACGTGACCTGGAGGTCGTCCGCGAGCGGTTCGCCGGCAGGCTCGACGGCCTGGACGCCGCGCTGATCGTGGGCCCGGTGCGGGCGCGCCTCAGCTCCGACCTGCTGGACGCCGAGCACGAGGCGTACGACCGGATCAGGGAGGTGCTCGGCGGCGAGCGCTACTTCGCCCTGCTCGACGCCCTCGACGACCTGATGGGCACCCCCCCGCTCACCAAGGCCGCCGGTAAGCCCGCCGGCACTCTGGACGCCCTCGCCGCCAAGAGCTGGCGCCGGGTGACCAGGGCCTACGACCGGGCCCAGGCCGTCGCCGACCCCGCCGAGCGCGAGCCCGCCATGCACGACGTCCGCAAGGCGGCCAAGCGGGCACGCTACACCGCCGAGGCGCTCGGGATGAACAAGCTCGCCAAACAGGCGGAATCCGTACAGGAAGTGCTCGGCACCCACCTGGACGGCGTCGTCGCGCAGGGCCGGCTGGCCGCCGAGGCCGAGACCGCCCGCCAGTCGGGGGAGGACACCTTCACCTACGGCGTGCTGACCGGCCTGGAACGGGCCGCCGCCGAGCGCGCCTTCGAGGAGTTCCCCCGCGTCTGGGACGAGACCACGGAGGCCGTCGGCAAGCTCCTCTGACCCCGCCGGGGACCTGTCAGGTGAGGGAGGGCCCCGRGCGGGGAGCCGTCAGGTGCGGGGTTCGCGGGCGAGGACCTGTCAGGTGAGGGAGGTCCTCGGGCGGGGAGCCGTCAGGTGCGGGGTTCGCGGGCGAGGACCTGTCAGGTGAGGGAGGTCCGCGGGCGGTGAGCCGTCAGGTGAGGTAGCGGTCCATGCCCACGATCCTGCCGGCGGCGTGGTGCAGCACCATGAACGCGCCCTTGCGCAGCTGCACGTCCCCCGGCCGGTCGCTCACCCCGGCGATCAGCTCGGGCAGGACCTTGCCGTGGCTGCAGATCACCGCGGGCCGGTCCGAGGCCATCGCCTTGGTGACCAGGCGCAGGCAGGCACGGGGGTCGTAGTGGGTCTCCGACAGCAGGCGCTCGCGCCGGATCTCCAGGCCGAGCCGCTCGGCGTACGGTTCCAGGGTCTGCACGCACCGCCTGCTGGGGGAGCTGATCAGGTCGGTGGGACGGTAGCCGGACAGCACGTCCGCGAGTACCTCGGCCTGCATCGCGCCGGCCGCGTCCAGCGGCCGCTCGTCGTCGTCGCCCTCCCAGTCCTGGCGTGACCCGGCCAGGCCGTGCCGGGCGAGGATGAGCGGCGTGGTCTCCAGGGGGACCGCGGTGAGCGCGCGGAGCAGCCCGGCGTCCCACTCGTAGGTCAGCCGCCGCCTGGCCTCCTTCACCGGCAGCCAGACCACCTCGTCGACCTCGTCCACCGCGGTGTACCGGTCCCCGGAGGCCACCCGGGCCGCCCAGTAGTCGACGCGTTTGAGCCGCTTGCCCTTCAGGTAGTGGATGGGCGGCAGCGACCGGCCGAGCAGCGCGGTGATCCCCGTCTCCTCGGCGACCTCGCGCAACGCGCCCGCGATGACGTGCTCACCGGGCTTCAGCTTCCCCTTCGGGAACGTCCAGTCGTCGTATTTCGGCCGGTGGACGAGGGCGACCTCCGGTGCGGACTCCGTGCCCCGCCACACCACCGCGCCCGCGGCGCGGATCATGTCAGTCGGATGGACGTCCGGCTCAGTCATCAATCGTCCTCCACCTCCGGGTACCGATCAGATGGGTCTGCAGGTCGTCGCCCCGGTGCCGGGTCCACGTCCCGTCCGAGTTGAGCCACCAGGTGGAGGTCTCCTCCGACGCCGCCCGGTCGAGCAGGTCGCTGAGGTAGAGCCGCTGCTGCTGGCTGGTGACCTTGACCAGCGCCTCCACCCGGCGGTCCAGGTTGCGGCGCATCAGGTCGGCGCTGCCGATCCAGATCTCTGGCCTGCGTCCCCGGCCGAACTCGTAGATCCGCGAATGTTCGAGGAAACGGCCCAGCACGCTCCTGACCCGGATGTTCTCCGACAGTCCGGGAACGCCAGGCCGCAGCGTGCACACCCCGCGCACCCACAGGTCGACCGGGACGCCCGCCTGGGAGGCCTGGTAGAGCGCGTCGATGACCGGCTCGTCCACCAGGGAGTTCGTCTTCATCCGGATGGCGGCCGGGCGGCCCGCCCGCTGGTGGGAGGTCTCCCGCTCGATCCTGGCCAGCAGCCCGCCGCGCATCGAGTGCGGGGCGACCAGCAGCCGCCGGTAGGCCGAGTGGCTGGAGTATCCGGTCAGGTGGATGAACAGGTCGGTGACATCCTCGCCGACCAGCGGATCGGCGGTGAGCAGCCCCAGGTCCTCGTAGACCCGGGCGGTCTTGGGGTTGTAGTTGCCGGTGCCGATGTGGCAGTAGCTGCGCAGCTCGCCCGAGGGCTCCTGCCGTACGACGAGGGCCAGTTTGCAGTGGGTCTTCAGTCCCACCACCCCGTAGACCACGTGACAGCCGGCCCGCTCCAGCTTGCGCGCCCAGGTGATGTTGGCACGCTCGTCGAAGCGTGCCTTGATCTCCACCACCACGACGACCTGCTTGCCCGCCTCGGCCGCGTCGACCAGCGCGTCCACGATCGGGGAGTCGCCGCTGGTGCGGTAGAGCGTCTGCTTGATGGCCAGCACGCTCGGATCGGCCGCCGCCTGTTCGATGAAGCGCTGCACGCTCGTGGCGAACGAGTCGTACGGGTGGTGCAGCAGCACGTCCCGTTCGCGGAGCACCGCGAAGATGTCGTCCTCGACGTGGACGACCTCGGCGGGCACGAAGGGGCGGAAGCCCAGCTCTCCCCGGTCCAGGTCGGCGATCGCGTGCAGCCCGGTCAGGTCCAGCGGGCCGGGCAGCCGGTAGATCTCGTGGTCGGCCACCCCCAGCTCGTCCACCAGCAGGTCGAGCACCTCGGGCGTGATGGTGTCCTCGACCTCCAGCCGGACCGGCGGGCCGAAGCGGCGCTTGAGCAGCTCCCGTTCCAGCGCCTGCATGAGGTTCTCGGTGACGTCCTCGTCCACGTCGAGGTCCTCGTTGCGGGTCACCCGGAAGACGTGGTGCTCGACGACCTCCATGCCCTTGAAGAGCTGGCCGAGGTGGGCGGCGATCACCTCTTCGAGCGGGACGAAACGGTCCTTGGACGCCGCCACGAAGCGGGGGAGCTGGCTCGGCACCTTCACCCGGGCGAACACGGTGTGACCGGTCGTGGGATTTCGGACGGTAACGGCAAGGTTGAGTGACAGGCCGGAAATATAGGGAAAAGGATGGGCGGGATCGACGGCCAGCGGCGTCAGCACCGGCCGGATCCGCTCCCGGAACAGCTTGCGCATCTCGGTGCGCTCGTCCCGGCCGAGCTCCTCCCAGTGCGTGATCTCGATGCCCTCGGCGGCCAGCTGCGGGCAGAGCCGGTCGTGGAAGCAGGCCGAGTGCCGCTGGGCGAGATCGTCGGCTATGGCGGCGATCCTGGCCAGCTCCTCGCGGGGCTTCAACCCGCTTTTGGTCCGTAGCAACAGGCCGGTGGCCATCCGCCGCTTGAGGCCGGCCACCCGCACCCGGAAGAACTCGTCCAGGTTGCTGGCGAAGATCGCCAGAAACCTGACCCTCTCCAGCAAGGGCAGGGACGGATCTTCCGCCAGTTCCAGGACCCGCTGATTGAACTGGAGCCAGCTCTCCTCGCGATTGAGGAAACGCTCTTGTGGAAGGAGCAGTCCTTCGGCGGCGGGGTGTGCGGGTTCGGCGGACATATGACCAGAATGCCCGCTTTGGTTGAACGGAACGTTAATTCAGGCTCAACTGCCGCTGTTGCTTACTCGCTTGATTCGATTTTCTCCCGTCCCTCGCCGGGACGGTCGGTGTCCCCGGTCTGCCGGGCGGCCTCCCGCTCGGCGGCCTTGGCCTCCCGCACCCGGATCTTCTCCTGCTCCTTGAGCTCGCGCTCGCGGATCCTCTCCTGCTCCTTGAGGAGCCGCGCCTGCTCGCGGATCTCCCGTTCGCGGGCCTTCTCCAGGTCGCGCTGCTCCCGGAGCCGCGCCTTCTCCTGGTCCCGGGCCAGCTTCTCCTGCTCCTTGGCCTCGCGCTCGCGGACCTTCTCCTGCTCCTTGGCCTCGCGTTCGCGGGCCTTGCCCATCTCCCGCAGTTCCTTGTCGGTCGGGCGCGGCGGCAGCGGCGCGCGCCGCTGTTCCATGCCGCGGGAGGAGGCGGTCAGCCGGGGCCGCGGGTCCAGTCCGACGAGGCCGTTCCATGCCAGGTTGACCAGGTGCGCGGCCACCTCCTCACGAGGGGGTCTGCGCACGTCCAGCCACCACTGCCCGGTCAGCGCCACCATGCCGACCAGCATCTGGGCGTACATCGGCGCCAGTTTCGGGTCGTAGCCCCGCCCCACGAACTCGTCGACCATCACGTCTTCGACCTGGCTGGCGATGTCGTTGATCAGGCTGGCGAACGTGCCCGTCCCCGAGGCCGCGTGCGAGTCGCGGACCAGGATGCGGAAGCCCTCGCTGTTCTCCTCCACGTAGGCCAGCAGCGCCAGCGCGGCCCGCTCCAGCTTGATCAGCGAGTGCGAGGCGGAGAGCGCCTCCGTCACCATGGCCAGCAGCTTCTGCATCTCCCGGTCGACGACGACCGCGTAGACGCCCTCCTTACCGCCGAAATGTTCGTAGACCACCGGCTTGGAGACATTCGCGGTGGCCGCGATCTCCTCGACCGATGTGCCGTCGAAACCCTTCTCCGCGAACAGAGTCCTGCTGATCTGGATCAGCTGCTCCCGGCGTTCCTTGCCTGACATGCGTCGTCGGGGTTCGCTCACGGTTCTAATAATGGCGCTCCCCGGTTGTGAGGCGGGAACCACGGCCTGGGCCGCCGGGGCGGCCTCCGCGCCACCGCCGGGCGGTGGCGGCGCGGCGCGTGCTGCCGGAGCGGTCACCGCGGTGCCCCTGGGCGGCGCCGGAATGGCGCGGGCCGGCGAGGTGGTCTCCGCGGGGTTGTCGGATGGGGTGGTCGGTACGCGGGCCGCCAGGGCGGCCCCCGTAGAGCCGTCAGGCGGCAATGCGCTTCGCCGCCAGCCGCTCGGGAGTCGGCCAGCGGACGTCGTAGGCCCAGCCGGCCTTCTCGAACCCGCGGATCACGCCCGCGCTGAGGTCGATCTGGCCCTTGAGCGCGCCGTGCCGGGCGCAGGTGGGGTCGGAGTGGTGCAGGTTGTGCCAGGACTCACCGAACGAGGGGACGGCCAGCCACCAGACGTTGCGCGACTTGTCGCGCGACTCGAAGACCTCCTCGCCGAAGACGTGGCAGATGGAGTTGATCGACCAGGTCACGTGGTGCAGCAGCCCGATCCGGACCAGCGTGCCCCAGAAGAAGCCGGTCGCCATGCCCCACCACGACATGGTCAGCAGGCCGCCCAGCAGCCCGGGGAGCACCAGCGAGGTGATCGCCAGCACCGGGAAGTATTTGTGGAGCTTGACGATGTCCGGGTCCTTGACCAGGTCCGGGGCGTACTTCTCACGGTTGGCCCGGTCGGTCTCGAACAGCCAGCCCATGTGCGCCCAGAGGAGCCCCTTGGTCACGGCCCGGAAGCCGGTCCCGAACCGCCACGGCGAGTGCGGGTCCCCCTCCTTGTCGGAGAACTTGTGGTGCTTGCGGTGGGTGGCCACCCAGTCCAGCACCGACATCTCCAGGGAGAGGCTGCCGGCGATGCCCAGCGCGATCTTCAGCGGGCGCTTGGCCTTGAAGGAGCCGTGGGTGAAGTGGCGGTGCAGGCCGACGGTCACGCCCAGGCCGGTGATGACGTAGAAGACACCGGCGATCACGATGTCGCTCCAGCCCAGCCCCCATCCCCAGGCGAAGGGTACGGCGGCGATCAGGGCGATCAGCGGCGCGGCCACGATCACCATGAAGACGATGATCTCGGGTTTGGTCTTCGGCTCGGGATCGGCGTCTGGTTTGGGGCCCGGAGCAGGGCGTTCTGCCGTGACGGTCATGCGCTACCTCGCGGAGGCTCGGTGAAAAATGGTGGGCTTCGACTGGCTACGCCACCGTAACCTACGCCATCGTAAGTTAGGAATCCCTAAGTAACTAATGGAGGGAAGCTGACTCTCACCGGTGGATCCCGTAGCGGTTTCATGTCTTGTCTACCACCAGCTTGACCTGCTAAACGGTGTGTCCGCCGCCGTCTGCGAGCGATCGTTCCCCCACTTGATCGCCTCTATGGTCGATGGAGACCCAAAACGAGGCGCGTTTGATATCAAGGGCTCGGTATCGTAGGGGGGCCGGGCGTTCGGACCCCGTTCGATCCGCCAGGTTGATCCGGCATTGGGTAATTGGCAGCCCGCAAGGTTTTGGTCCTTGTTGTCCAGGTTCGAGTCCTGGTGCCGGAGCCATCCCTTGTGTCCGGTTTATTGATCGGGCTGGTCGGCTGGGTGGGTTCTCGGCGGGGAAGGTATCCTCACGTTGTCGAGTGGGTGACCAGGCGATGCCCTCGTGGTAGCCATCTGGCATCCCGCTTTGTCATGTCTCAGCCGCGACGCCGAGGGAGCCTCGTCCGTGAGTGTGCCGCGCCCGGCCGCCGTCATCGTCCTCGCCGCAGGCGAGGGCACCCGGATGAAGTCGAAAACGCCCAAGATCCTGCACGAGCTGTGCGGCCGTACCCTGGTCGACCACATGCTCACCGCCGCTCGAGGTCTCGAACCCGAGCGGCTCATTGTTGTCATAGGTCACGAACGAGAGCGGGTCCAGGCGCACCTGACGCGGACCAGCCCCGACGCACAGGCCGTCGTACAGGCCGAGCAGAGGGGGACCGGCCACGCCGTCAGGATCGTGCTGGAAACGGTCGGAGGCATCGACGGCACCGTCCTGGTGACCTACGGGGACACGCCGTTGCTGCGCGCCGAGACCCTCGCCACGCTCCTGGAGCGGCACGGGCGGGACGGCAACGCCGTCACCGTCCTCACCGCCGAGGTCCCCAACCCGTACGGCTACGGCCGGATCATCCGCGACACCACGGGTGCGGTCCTGGAGATCGTCGAGGAGAAGGACGCCAGCCCCGAGCAGCGGGCGGTCCGGGAGATGAACTCCGGGGTCTACGCCTTCGACGGGGCCCTGCTGGCGGACGCCGTCAAGCGGGTGTCCACCTCCAACGTCCAGGGCGAGGAGTACCTCACCGACGTCCTGTCCATCCTGAGGGAGGACGGCCACCGCGTCGGCGCGCACATCGCGGCCGACTACGTCGAGGTGGAGGGCGTCAACGACCGCGTGCAGCTCGCCTTCGCCCGCAAGGTGCTCAACTCCCGGCTGCTGGAGACCCACATGCGCGCGGGGGTCACGGTGGTCGACCCGGCCACCACGTGGGTGGACGTGGACGTGACCCTGGAACAGGACGTGGTGATCCATCCCGGCACCCAGCTGCACGGCCGTACGGCCGTCGCCGAGGGCGCCGAGATCGGCCCGGCCACGACGCTGACCGACACGGTCGTCGGTGCGGGCGCGGTGGTCCGCAACGCCGTCTGCGTCGAGGCCGAGATCGGCCCCGAGGCTCTGGTGGGGCCCTACGCCTACCTGCGGCCGGGCACCGTGCTGGCCCGCAAGGCCAAGGCCGGGACCTACGTCGAGATGAAGAACGCGCAGGTGGGCGAGGGTGCGAAGGTTCCCCACCTGAGTTATGTCGGCGACGCCACGATCGGGGCGGGCTCCAACATCGGGGCCGCCTGCGTCTTCGTCAACTACGACGGAGTCGAGAAACACCACACGACGGTGGGCGAACACGTCCGGATCGGCAGCGACAACATGCTCGTCGCGCCGATCACCGTCGGGGACGGCGCCTACACCGCGGCGGGTTCGGTGCTCATCAACGACGTCCCGCCCGGGGCGATGGCGGTGGCCCGAGGACAGCAGCGCAACATTGAAGGGTGGGTCGCGCGCAGGCGCGCGGGCACCAAATCGGCCGAGGCGGCGCTGCGGGCCGCCGAGACCGGGAACCAGCAGGGGAGCAAGTCGTGAGTGGCATCAAGCAGACCGGCGAGAAGAACCTGATGTTCTTCTCCGGGCGCGCGCATCCGGATCTCGCGGAGGAGGTGGCCAGCCATCTCGGGGTGGAGATGACCCCCACCACGCTGCGTGACTTCGCCAACGGCGAGATCTATGCCCGCTACCTGGAGTCGGTCCGGGGATGTGACGCGTTCGTCATCCAGAGCCACACCGGGCCCATCAACAAATGGATCATGGAACAGCTGATCATGGTGGACGCGCTCAAGCGCGCCTCCGCCAAGCGGATCACCGTGATCATGCCGTTCTTCGGCTACGCCCGCCAGGACAAGAAGGGCCGGGGCCGCGAGCCGATCACCGCCCGCCTGATGGCCGACATGTTCAAGACCGCGGGCGCCGACCGGCTGATGTCGATCGACCTGCACACCTCCCAGATCCAGGGCTTCTTCGACGGCCCGGTGGACCACCTGTTCGCCATGCCGGTGCTGTTCAACTACCTCAAGGACAAGCTCGACCTGGAGACGACCACGATCGTCTCGCCCGACACCGGCCGGGTGCGGCTGTCGGAGCGCTGGGCCGACACGCTGGGCACCCCGCTGGCCTTCATCCACAAGCGCCGTGATCTCGACGTCGCCAACCAGGTGAAGGTGAGCGAGGTCGTCGGCAAGGTGCGCGGCCGTACCTGCGTGCTGATCGACGACATGATCGACACCGCGGGCACGATCTGCAAGGCGGCCGACGCGCTGTACGAGCAGGGCGCCACCAACGTGCTCGTGGCAGCCACCCACGCGGTGTTCTCCGACCCGGCGGTGGACCGGCTGAAGAACTCCAAGATCTCCGAAGTGATCGTCACCAACACGCTGCCGCTCGCCGAGGAGAAGAGGTTCGACAAGCTCACCGTGCTGTCGATCGCCCCGCTGATCGCCCGCGCGATCACCGAGGTCTTCAGCGACGGCTCGGTGACGAGTCTGTTCGAGGGTGACAGCTGACCCGCGAGCGGGGCGCCGGGCGCCGTGATCCCGCGTCGCGGGGCGGAGCCCGGTAATACACCGGTAGGCTATGCAGATTGCGTGCGTTCGTAACGCCTTCCGCTAGGGCGGGTGAGGGGGAACGCACCTTTCCAACCGTCGAAGATCCCTAGGAGATCCGTCGTGTCCGAAGTAGTCATCCAGGCCGAGTCGCGCAACGAGTTCGGCAAGGGCGCCGCTCGCAAGATCCGTCGCGAGAACAAGGTGCCCGTCGTCCTCTACGGGCACGGCACGGACCCGCAGCACCTGGCCCTCCCGGGTCACGAGCTCCTGCTCGCCCTGCGCACGCCGAACGTGCTGATCCGCCTTGAGGGCGCGGCCACCGAGCTGGCCCTGCCCAAGGGCGTCCAGCGCGACCCGATCAAGGGCTTCCTTGAGCACGTCGACCTCCTGCTCGTCAAGCGCGGCGAGAAGGTCACCATCGACATCCCCGTCACCGTGGTGGGCGAGGTGGCCGACGGCATCCTCGACCAGCAGCTCGTCTCCGTCTCGGTCGAGTCCGAGGCCACCCACATCCCGACGGGCGTCGAGGTCGACGTCGAGGGCATGGAGATCGGCACCCAGTTCACGGCCGGCGACCTGAAGCTGCCCGAGGGCACCACCCTGATCGCCGACCCGGAGACGCTGGTCCTGCACGTCACCGCGGCGCCGACCGCCGAGCCGGAGGCCGAGGCCGCCGAGGGTGCGCCCGCCGAGGCCGCTGAGGCCGCCGAGGGCGAGTCCGCCGAGGCCGCCGAGTAGTTTTCTCTGCTACACCTGTCAGGGCAGTCCGGCACCGGGCTGCCCTGACGCGCATATGAAGGGATGCCGACCGTGGACCGCTGGTTGGTCGTTGGCCTGGGGAATCCCGGGCCGGAGTATGCCGGGAACCGGCACAACGCGGGTTTCATGGTGCTCGACGAGCTCGCCGCGCGGGCCGGCGGGCGCTTCAAGGTCCACAGATCGCGGGCCGAGGTGCTGGAGGGCCGCCTGGCGGGCGCTCCGGCGGTGCTGGCCAAGCCCCTGTCCTTCATGAACCTCTCGGGCGGGCCGGTCAAGGCCCTGGCCGACTTCTACAAGGTGGATCCGGCGCGCGTGATCGCGGTCCACGACGAGCTGGACATCCCCTACGGCGCGCTCCGGGCCAAGCTGGGCGGCGGGGACAACGGTCACAACGGGCTGAAGTCGATCACCAAGTCCCTGGCCACCAAGGACTACCTGCGGGTGCGGTTCGGCATCGGCCGCCCGCCCGGCCGGATGGACGCCGCAGCCTACGTCCTGCGGGACTTCGCCACCGCCGAGCGCAAGGACCTGCCGTTCCTGGTCGACCGGGCGGCCGACATGGTCGAGTCGCTGATCACCTCGGGCCTTGAGCCGACCCAGAACACCTTCCACGCGGGCGACCTGAACGTCTCCGGACCCCCCAGGTAGCCGGAGACGCGCCCAGGCGGGAGAGGCGTGCGGCCGGCGGGTTCCGGCGCGCCGTACGGCCGATCGGGCCACGCCGGTGCTTCCCGGCCGTGCCGCACGGCGGCGCCGCCGTGCTGTACGGCGGCGCGCTCAGGTGAGGGCCATCAGGTTCTGCAGCAGCTCCGCCTGCTCGATCGCGTCGTCGAGCGCGTTGTGGGTGTGCGGCCGCGAGGAGAGCAGATGCCTGGGCATCTGCCGCTTGGTGGCCCAGCCGATGGGCACCCCCGCCTTGGCGGCGTAGAGCGTCTTGATGTCCAGGCAACGCGAGTGCCCGAACGGCGAGGCACCGTCGAAGCGCATGAAGTACCAGTACATCCACATCCAGTCGTAGGCGAGCGGGTA
Source organism: Streptosporangium minutum (assembly GCF_002149035.1). GTDB lineage: Bacteria > Actinomycetota > Actinomycetes > Streptosporangiales > Streptosporangiaceae > Streptosporangium > Streptosporangium minutum. Next base: position 40,738 of record NZ_NGFP01000013.1, on the reverse strand, counting down.
GGCCGCCAGCACCGGAGTGCTGTTGCCGCACACCTCACGGATCCACACGGCGGCGTCCTTCATCGCCGCAGAGGGCTCCGCGCCCTCGCGGATCAGCGTCTCCCGGTCGAGCCCGCTGACGGCCAGCGCCTCGGGCACGTGGTCCCCGCTGATCGGCTTCAGCTCGGCGTAGAAGGTGTGGATCTGCGGATCGACGGGTTCGAAGGCCTTCCCGGTCATCCGCCCGGCCACGGCCATGCCGAAGCTGACCATCGAATACGGCCCAGGAATCGGGCCATCCGCTTCAATATCCACAGAGATATACGTTTCGGTCTTCAACCCTCCGGCCTTTCTTCTGCCCGCTAACATCCAGTGACTGTCCGTCCACGAATGGCTACGCAGGGGGAGCGCGTGCGCGACGTTACCGTCGTCCAGGCGGCGCCGAGACCGGTGCCGGCGACCCGTCCGCGTATGCCGGGCTGGGTGCGCGGATACCGGGCGCGAGCCGTCGCCGCCGACATGGGCTCCGCCTCCCTCGCGGGCTTCCTGGCGCTGTTCGTCCGCTTCGGCGAGGTTACTCCCTACGTCACCCCCTATGTGATGTTGAGCGCCGCACTCCCCGCCGTCTGGATCTGCGCGGTCGCGCTGAACCGCGCCTACGAGCCCCGCCTGTTCGGCCTGGGCCCGGAGGAGTTCCAGCGGGTCTTCCAGTGCGGTTTCATGCTCACCGCCGCCCTCGCCATCGGCGCCTACCTGACCAAGACCGATGTGGCCCGCGGCTACGTGGTGCTGGCGCTGCCGCTGACGACGCTGCTCACCCTCCTCGCGCGCTACGGCCTGCGCCGCTCCCTGCACCGGAGGCGGGCGCGCGGGCGCTGCATGCGGCGGGTCGTGACGGTCGGCCACCGGGCCGCGACCGCCGAGCTGATCCGCCGGTTCCGCCGGGAGCGCTACCACGGCATGGAGGTCGTGGGGGTCTGCATGCCGCGTGACGGCATGGGCGACGTGGAGGGGGTCCCGGTCCTGGGTGACCTCTCCGACGTCCCGCTCGTGGTCGGGCAGATCGCGGCCGACACCGTGGCCGTGCTGGCCTGCCCGGAGATGGACGGCCTGGCGCTGCGGCGGCTGGCCTGGCGGCTGGAGAAGACCGACACCGACCTGGTCGTCGCCCCGGCGCTGATGGAGGTGGCCGGGCCGCGGATCACGATCCGCCCGGCGGCCGGGCTGCCGCTGCTGCACGTGGACCACCCCGAGATCGCGGGCCTGCGCCAGGTGGTCAAGAACCTCTTCGACCGGGTCGGGGCGGGGCTGCTGCTGGTGGCGCTGCTGCCGCTCCTCGTCGGCCTGGTGGCGGCCGTGCGGATGTCGAGTCCCGGGCCCGCGTTCTTCCGGCAGACCAGGGTGGGCCGGGGCGGCACCGAGTTCACGATCTACAAGTTCCGGACGATGGGCGCCGACGCCGAGCAGCAGCGGATCGACCTCGCCGGAGACGGGCAGGGCGTGCTGTTCAAGATCCGCAAAGATCCTCGGGTGACCCCGCTGGGCGCCCGGCTGCGCCGTCACTCCCTCGACGAGCTGCCCCAGTTGATCAATGTGGTGCTCGGTCACATGTCGCTGGTCGGCCCCCGGCCTCCGCTGCCCGACGAGGTCGCCCGCTACGGCGACGACGTCCGGCGCAGGCTGCTGGTCAAGCCGGGGATGACCGGCCTCTGGCAGGTAAGTGGGCGGTCTGACCTATCTTGGGAGGAATCGGTGCGGCTAGATCTGCGTTATGTGGAGAATTGGTCCCTCACGCTGGACCTGCAGATCCTGTGGAAGACTTGGTCGGCTGTCGCGCGAGGGGCTGGAGCATACTGATGACGATTCGCGACGATCACGTTCTCGCCACGGACCTGGCGACGGAGGCCGGTGAGAGGCTGCTCGCCCTGCGGGAGAAGGAAGGGTTCGCCGACCCCTCCACGCTCCGCAAGGAGGGCGACGCCTCCGCGCACGTGTTCCTGATGGACGCCCTGGCACGGTTGCGTCCGGGTGACAGTGTGCTGTCCGAGGAGGCGACCCGGGAAGAGCGTCTCGACCCCCGGCGCCTCAAGGCCGAGCGGGTCTGGATCGTCGACCCCCTGGACGGCACCCGGGAGTTCGCCGAGGAGGGGCGCGGCGACTGGGCGGTCCACGTGGCGCTCTGGGAGAACGGCAGGCTGAGCGCCGGGGCGGTGGCGCTGCCCGCCCAGGGCCGGACCCTGTCGACCCTCGAACCCCCCGTGCTGCCCGCCGTCCGGCCGGAGGCCGGGCCGCGGATCGCGGTCAGCCGGACCCGGCCGCCGGAGTTCGTCCAGAACCTGGCCCGCCTCACCGGCGCCGACCTGGTCCCGATCGGATCGGCCGGCGCCAAGATCTCCGCGGTGCTCACCGGAGAGGTCGAGGCCTACGTGCACGCCGGCGGCCAGTACGAATGGGACTCCGCCGCGCCGGTCGCCGTGGCCCTCGCCGCAGGAGCCCACGCCAGCCGCATTGACGGCTCGCCCCTGACGTATAACCAGGGCGACCCCTCATTGCCGGATATCCTTGTTTCCCTACCGGGACTAGCGCCAACGTTGCTCGCTGGAATCCGGGATCTGCACCGATAAATTCCCGCTAGGAGAGTCTGATGCTCCAGTGCGACTACACCACGTCGCAGCTCGATGTCCTCGAGGCAGAGGCCATTCACATCATGCGTGAAGTGGCGGCCGAGTTCGAGCGTCCGTGTCTGCTCTTCTCCGGTGGTAAAGATTCCATCGTCATGCTGCGCATCGCAGAGAAGGCGTTCTGGCCGGCGCCGATCCCCTTCCCGCTGATGCACGTGGACACCGGGCACAACTTCCCCGAGGTCATCGAGTTCCGCGACCGCCGGGCCGAGGAGCTGGGCGCACGGCTGGTCGTGGCCAGCGTCCAGGACTCCATCGACGCCGGCCGGGTGGCCGAGGAGACCGGCCGCCGGGCCTCCCGCAACCGGCTGCAGACCACCACGCTGCTGGACGCGATCGAGGACAACGAGTACGACGCGGTGTTCGGCGGCGCCCGCCGCGACGAGGAGAAGGCCCGCGCCAAGGAGCGGGTGTTCTCCTTCCGCGACGAGTTCGGCCAGTGGGACCCGAAGAGCCAGCGGCCGGAGCTGTGGAACCTCTACAACTCCAAGATCCGCAAGGGTGAGCACATCCGGGTGTTCCCGCTGTCCAACTGGACCGAGCTCGACATCTGGGACTACATCCGGCGTGAGGGCATCGAGATCCCGTCGATCTACTACGCGCACACGCGCAAGGTGTTCGAGCGTGACGGCATGCTGCTGGCCGACAGCGAGTTCATCACCCGCGACGAGGACGAGCAGCTCTTCGAGAGCGTCGTCCGCTACCGCACCGTCGGCGACGTGACCTGCACCGGGGCCGTCCAGTCGACCGCCGCGACGGTCGAGGAGATCATCAGCGAGATCGCCGCCACCCGGATCACCGAGCGCGGTGCCACCCGCGCCGACGACCGGGCCTCCGAGGCCTCCATGGAAGACCGCAAGAAGGAGGGCTACTTCTAGTGCGTGATCTTCTGTCGCGCCGATCGGTCCTCGTGGAGGGCCGGCCGGGCGAGAGCCGAGGGCCACTTCCGACGCAGTCTTCCCGCGAAAGCCGTACGACCTCTGGAGAGCAGTTCTGATGGACATCCTTCGCTTTGCCACGGCGGGAAGCGTCGACGACGGAAAGTCGACCCTCATCGGGCGGCTGCTCTTCGACTCCAAGGCGATCTTCGAAGACCAGCTTGAGGCGGTCGAGCGCACCTCCCGCGACCGCGGCACCGAATACACCGACCTGTCGCTGCTCACCGACGGCCTGCGGGCCGAGCGGGAGCAGGGCATCACGATCGACGTGGCCTACCGCTACTTCGCCACGCCCAAGCGCAAGTTCATCATCGCCGACACCCCCGGGCACATCCAGTACACCCGGAACATGGTCACCGGCGCGTCCACGGCCGACCTGGCGATCGTCCTGATCGACGCGCGCAAGGGCGTGCTGGAGCAGTCGCGGCGGCACGCGTTCCTGACCACGCTGCTGCGTGTCCCGCACCTGGTGCTGGCCGTGAACAAGATGGACCTGGTCGACTACTCACAGGAGCGGTTCGAGGAGATCCGTGAGGAGTTCACCTCCTTCGCCGCCAAGCTGAACGCGCCCGACCTGACGTTCATCCCGATCTCGGCGCTGCACGGCGACAACGTGGTGTCGCGCTCGGAGAGCATGCCCTGGTACAACGGCTCCTCCCTGCTGCACCACCTGGAGCACGTGCACATCGCCTCCGACCGGAACCTGGTCGACGTGCGTTTCCCCGTCCAGTACGTCATCCGGCCGCAGCGGGCCACCGATCCCGCCCTCCACGACTACCGGGGATACGCGGGCCAGGTCGCCGGCGGCGTGCTGAAGCCGGGTGACGAGGTGATGCACCTGCCCTCGGGCCTGATCACGCGGATCGCGTCGATCGACACCTTCGACGGGCCGGTGGACGAGGCGTTCGCGCCGATGTCGGTGACCCTGCGGCTGGAGGACGACATCGACATCTCGCGTGGCGACATGATCTGCCGTCCGAACAACCAGCCGCACGTGGCCCAGGAGCTGGAGGCGATGATCTGCTGGATGAGCGACGTCACCAAGCTGGGGCCGCGCACCAAGCTGACCATCAAGCACACCACCCGGACGGCCCGCGCCCTGGTCCGCGACCTGCACTACCGGCTGGACGTCAACACCCTGCACCGTGACGAGTCGGCCCAGTCGCTCGGCCTGAACGAGATCGGCCGTGTCTCGCTCCGCATCACCCAGCCGCTGTTCGTGGACGACTACGCGAGGAACCGCCTCACCGGCGGTTTCATCCTCGTGGACGAGTCCACCAGCAACACCGTCGGCGCCGGGATGATCGTCGAGGCGAAGTAGGCCCGTCCCGGGCGTCACCGCAGACACCACGCCGGCCCTCTCCGCCGACGCCGCCGACAACAACGGCGCGGGGGAGGGGGCCGTCGTGCTGCCGGGACGGGGTGGTCGCCGGGTGGCGCGGTCCGGGCCGGACGCTTCCCAGGTAGATCCTTTGTCTGTTCCCTGACTCCTTGGTTACTCTCCGCGCTATTGTCGGTACGTTCCGTATCCGTCGGGTAAGGATTCGTGCCTGTGTCTGACAGTCCCACCCCCGCCAGGGTCGTTTTCGTGGGCGGCCTCGGCCGTAGCGGCACCACTCTGCTGGAGCGCCTCCTCGGTGAGGTGCCCGGCGTCGTGCCGCTCGGAGAGGTCGTTCACCTCTGGGCGCGGGGTGTGCTGGCGGACGAGGCGTGCGGATGCCGCGAGCCGTTCGGCTCGTGCCCGTTCTGGCGCAAGGTCGGCGAGCGCGCGTTCGGCGGCTGGTCGGAGGGGCTGGCCCACCGGGTGCTGGCACTCCGGCGCCGGGTGGACCGCACCCGGCGCATCCCCCTCCTGGCCCAGCTCCTCACCGAGGAGCGGCCGGTCGACGGCGGCTGGCCGTCCTCCGGCATCGCCGAGCTGAGAGAGTACGCCGCCGCCCATCGCCGCCTGTACGACGCGGCGGGCGAGGTCGCGGGGTGCCCGATCGTGATCGACTCCAGCAAGCACGCCTCCCTGGCCTTCTGCCTGGCCGCCGCCGGAGTCGACGTGCATGTCGTGCACGTCGTCCGCGACCCCCGGGCGGTCGCGCACTCCTGGCACCGGCGGGTCGCGCGCCCCGAGGACGGCCGCCCCATGACCCGCTGGTCACCGGCCCGGACCTCACTGCACTGGCTGGCCCAGAACCTCAGCCTGGAGCTCCTGGCACGCCGGGGCGTCTCCGTCACCCGGATCCGCTACGAGGACCTCCTCGGAGCCCCCGCCGACACGCTCAGGCGCCTGGCCGCCAGGATCGGGCTCCGGCCCCGCCTGGACTTCCTCGCCGACGGCGGGGCCGAGCTCTCGATGGCCCACACGGCCTCGGGCAACCCCATGCGCTTCACGGTCGGCCGGATCGGGCTGACCCCGGACGAGGGCTGGCGCACCGCCGCCTCAGGCCGGCACCAACGCCTGGTCGCCGCACTGACCTGGCCGCTCATGCACAAGTACGGCTATCGCGGGAGGCTCGCATGAGTCCATCGGTAGGTGTGGTCATCCCCACAAGAGGGCGTCGGCCCGACCAGTTGCGCTCGGCCACGCGCGCCGCGCTCGGTCAGGATCATTCCGGTGCCGTGGAGGTCGTCATCGTCGTGGACGACGGCGACCCGGTCTCGGTCGTCGACCAGGTGGCCGGCCTGCTGGCCGACCGGCTTCCGGCGGCCCGGAGGCAGACGGCGGGGGCGCGCGGCGTCCGGGTGGTGGCCAACCGGCTCAGCCCCGGCCTGCCCGGGGCGCGCAACACGGGCATCGCGGCGCTCGGCACGGACCTGGTGGCCTTCTGCGACGACGATGACCAGTGGCTGCCCGGCAAGCTCAGCGCCCAGGTCGCCGCCCTGGAGGCGGAGCCGGCTGCGGAGTTCTCCAGCTGCGCCATCGAGGTCGAGTACGGCTCCCGCCGCGTTCCCCGTCTCGCCGGGACCGACCTGGTCACCCGTGCCCATCTGGTGCGCTCGCGCATGGTGATGGTCCACTCCTCGACGTTCCTGTTCCGGAGGGGCACCCTCTGGGTCGACGAGAGCGCCCCCAACGGCCAGAACGAGGACTGGGACCTGGCGCTGCGCGCCGCCGCGCGCCACCCGATCGTGCATGTCGACCGTCCCCTGGTACACGTCCGCTGGGGCGGTTCCCTGTACGTGACCCGCTGGGCCGATCGAATCGCCGGGCTGGAGTGGATGCTCGCCCGGCATCCTGATCTGGCCGTGGATCCGCGCGGCGCGGCGCGGGTCTACGGTCAACTCGCCTTCCACCACGCCGCTCTCGGCCGGCGGCGGGAGGCGGGCCGCTGGGCCTGGCGGGCGTTCGCCGCGCGGCACGGCGAACCCCGCGCGCCCCTCGCGCTCGCCGTGGCGGCGGGTCTGGTGTCGGCCCAGGCCGTGCTCAGCACGCTGCATCACCGCGGGCACGGCATCTGATGGCGTTCAGGACCGTCCATGAGACGTTGAGCGTCCCGCGCCAGCGGACGCGACCGGACAAGGCCACCCGCAGGCGGCTCCGCCGCAGGGTGCACGTAGCCGGTCTGGCGATCGATCCGATGACCGAGAGCGAGGTCGTCGACCACGTGGTCGACGCGCTGAAACGCGGTGAGGGCGGTCACCTCGTCACCCCGAACGTGGATATCAGCTGGGCCGCCGCCCGCGACTCCGAGGTGCGCGAGATCATCGAGGAGGCCGACCTCGTGGTGGCCGACGGCATGCCGCTGGTGTGGGCGGCGAAGTTGCTCGGCACGCCCGTCCCCAGCCGGGTGGCCGGCGCCGATCTGATCTGGTCCCTGGCGGAGGCCGCCGCCTTCTACCGCTATCCGATCTACCTGCTGGGCGGGCCGCCGGGGGTGGCCACGCAGGCGGCCGGCCGGCTGACCGCCCGCCATCCCGGGCTGCTCGTCGCCGGGACCGACGCCCCGCCGTACGGGTTCGAGGCCGACTCCGAGAGCTACGCGAAGGTCAGGGACGCGGTGGTGGCAGCCGGGCCCCGGTTGGTCTTCGTCGGGCTCGGCTTCCCCAAGCAGGACCGGCTCATCGGGATGCTCCGCAAGGACCTGCCCGGCACCTGGTTCGTCGGATGCGGCTCGGCCATCGCGTTCGCCGCCGGTGCGGTGCGCCGGGCGCCCCAGTGGATGCAGCGAGCCGGGCTGGAGTGGCTCTTCCGGCTGCTCAACGAGCCCGGCCGGCTGGCCCGCCGATATCTGCTCCACGACCTGCCGTTCGCGCTCTGGCTGCTCACCGCCTGCCTGCTCCGGCGGCTGTTCTCCTGACGTGGCCCCTCCCACAGTGGTCAGGCACGAGGGGGTGGGGAGGCCTACCGGTAGGCCAGCTCTCTGACCCGATCGATCTCCTCCGGGGTCAGCCGGTCGGCCGCCGTGGCCAGGGCCCGGCGGGAGTCCATCGGCCGGTAGGCGGTGCGGGAAAGACCGCTCCAGGCGAAGCCGCCGGCATCGGTGGCGGCTGCCGTACACGCGCGGGAGACGCGCTCCTCGGCGCGGGTGGACCAGGTCAGGCCCGACCAGTCGTACAGGCGGCGGAAGCCCCGTTGCGGATCGGCGGCCAGGTCCTCGTAGCGGGCCAGCAGGATTCCCGGATGCCGCGTGGCCAGGTCGGCGGCGACGGTCCGGGCCGCCCGCCACAGGGCGACGGCCTTGGCGATCCGGTCCTGGCAGCCCACCAGCGGGCGGAGCTCCTCCAGGTGCGGGTGGTCCCGGATCAGCAACGGCTGTTCGAGCAGTTCGTGGAAGTAGATCGTCCAGCCCAGCCGCTGCCAGCTCCCGACGAACGACACGGGGTCGCGGAGCAGGATGACCACCCGGCAACCGAGCCGCTCGGCGAACCAGCCGGCCGAGAACAGCGCGAACGGATCGTCCAGCAGCGCCCGGCGCCCGGTCAGCCGGCCGAGCGTGAACGCAGTGCCGTACCGGACCATCCTCGCCAGGTCGTACGGCGAGCGGTTGCGGCGCAGCTCGGCCAGGAACCGGTAGCGCAGTGCGACGGTGTCGGCGAAGGCGGGCAGCCAGGTCTCGTCGTTGTCCGGGCAGATGTACTGGAAACGGTGGGTGACCTGGGCGTTGAGCACCCCTGGGCACTGCCCGGGCGGGTGCTGGGGGTTCAGCGGCTCGTTGACGTAGACCAGCTCGCCGCCCGCCGCGAGCATCTTGCCCGTCCAGCTCGTCCCACTCCTCGGCAGCCCGGTCACCAGCACGGGCGTCATCGTGCCCGCCACGCCTTCAGGGCGGCCAGGCTGTGGACGCCGAAGGGGCGCAGGCCGTACCGGCGATGGATCTGCCACAGCGGGAGCAGGTTCTTGACCAGCATGCCCCCGGCCCAGCCGAGGGCGGCGCCGGACGCCCCGCAGGCGGGGACCAGCAGCGCGTCCAGGACCACGGTCACCGTGATGGCGGCGACCAGGTTGGCCAGGCTGGAGCCGGTGTGTCCGGCGGAGGTCAACACCACGTCGACCATGCCGCAGGCGGTGGCGAGCATCATCGTCGCGGCCAGCACGAGCGCCACCGGGACGCCGGAGGCGTAGCCGTCGCCGAACAGGCCGAGCAGCCACGGCGCGAGCACGGCATAGCCCAGCCAGATCGGCCAGGTCAGCAGGACCAGCCACATGGTGGTCGACTGGTACAGCTCGCGGGCGCGCGCCAGGTCTCCCGCGGCCAGCGCCCGCACCAGCCTCGGCTGCACGGCCTGGGTCAGCCCCTGGTTGGCGAGCTGACCCACGATCTTGAATCGGGTGGCGGCGGTGTAGACCGCGGCCTCGACCGGCCCGGCGAGCATCGCCACGACCACGATGTCGAGTCGCTGGAACACCGCCTGGATCCCGGCGGCCATCGACCGGGGCCAGGTGTAGCGCCACAGGTCGTGCGCGGTCCCCGGCAGGTAGGGCGTGTACGGCAGCCGCCGGCGCAGCCAGATCGCCGACAGCAGCAGGACCGGCAGGGACGGCAGGGCCCAGGCCGCCGCGAGCAGCGGCACCGACCCCGCCCCCGCCACCACCACGGCCGAGACCAGCACGAGCTGGGCCACCGGCTGGAGCACGCCGTCCAGCAGCACGGTCGGCCGCATCGCGCCGAACCCGCGGGTCGCGGCCACCACGACGTCCGCGCACACCACCACCGGCAGCGCCGCGGCCAGCACCCGGACCGTGGGGTCGGGGGCGCTGAGCAGGACCGTCACCCCCGTGACCAGCGAGAGCGTCACCACCGGGACGAGCGCCGCGCGGACGTAGCCGGAGGTGCAGCGGTATCCGAACGGCCGGGAGCGGGCGATGAAGTAGATCAGCCCGTTGCCGGCGTCCATCCGCAGGATGCCGGCGGCCATCAGGCACAGCGCGGTCGCCGCGAAGAAGGTGCCTGCGGCTTCCTGGCCGGCCGCCCGGGTGACCAGCACGACCACCGCGAACTGCGCGGCGGCGGCGGTCGCGGCCCCGGCCAGCCCGGCCAGCCCGCCCCGCGCGGGCCCGTTCAGCCGGGGCAGCCGGGGCAGCCGGGGCAGGGTCAGCGCCACCACGCCGGCCCCCGTCCTGAGGCGGAGGTGTTGGTGTCGCCCTGTCGGGGTGCGCACTGTTCGGCGGGGGCGTCCCCGGGGGAGGTCAGCGCCGCCATGTCGGCTCCGTGCCGAGCCATGGGGTCAGCAGGGCGTCGGACTCCTCGAAGCGGTCGGTCAGCTCACGGCGGAGCGGCTCGGGCATCGGCGTGGGCCGGGGCCGGGGGTTGTGCCGTTCGAACACCGGGTCGCCGATGTGCGGCAGTCCGAGGAACTCCAGCACCCGGTCGTAGACGGTCTCCGGTTCGGTGAAGAACCGCCCGCTGTCCAGGACGAGCACCCGGTCCCGGCCGATCAGCGGCTCCAGCGGGGCGAGCTGCTCGGCGTAGCGCCCCCTGGCCAGGTAGGCGTGGTGGCGGTGGGCGTGGTTCACCGAGTACGGGGAGGCGCACAGCCCCTCCACCGCCCCGGCCAGCCGGCTCTCCTCCAGCTCCACCGCCCTGGCGAAGGAGGTCTCGTTCTCGAAGCCCCGGGCCAGCTCGTGGGCATGGGCGGAGAAGGCGCGTTCCACCGGGTCGCGGACCAGCACGATCACCTTCACCCCCGGCAGGTCCCAGGCGATCCGGGGGCAGGCGAGCGGGTGGAAAAGGTAGTAGGGCGACGACTCGAAGGCCTGCGGGCGGCAGCCGTACCGGCGCGCCAGCCGGGAGGCCGTGGCCTGCAGCGGGAAATGTGCCCGGTACCAGGGCAGGCCGCGGTCGTAGGCCACGTCGAAGTAGTGGACGCCCTTGTGAAGGACGGGCTTGAGGATCAGCGGATGCTGGGCCAGCGCCCGGTAGAGCGAGGTGGTGCCGGAGCGCTGCGCCCCGGCGATCAGGAAGGAGGGCAGCACCCGGCTCCCGGCGGTGAGGCGTCCGGCGGTCCGCGACAAGGCGTGGACGGAACGCTTCAGCCTGGGTCTCACGTCAGGGCCTCCTCGAAGTCGACGGCGGGGTTGAGCCAGTGCTCGGCCGGGCCGAGCGGGGCGTGACCGTCGGCCGCGTGCCGGTCGGCCAGCGCGACCAGGTAGCGGATCGCGGTCAGCCTGGCCTCCGCCGCCGACAGCCCGAACGGGGCCAGGATCGGCAGGGCCTGCGCCACGCAGGCCCGTGCCGCGGTCGCCGGGCGGGTGCGGCGCAGGGCGCGCTGGAAGAAGTGGTGGACGGCGTCGAAGCCGAGTGGCACGCCGGTGGCGAACCGCTCCCAGTCCCAGACCAGCAGCCGCCCGTCCGCTCCGCGGGCGATGTTCCACGGCGAGAAGTCGCCGTGCCAGGCGGACCCGTGGCCGGATATCCGGCTGATCTCGCCGACCGCCCCGATGAGCAGGTCTTCGGGGATCCGGCCTCGCCGTACCGGGAGCGGGGTCAGCGCGAGCACGGACAGACCGCGCCAGGAGCCGTGGTGCAGCACGGCCGGGGGGACGACGGTCTTCAGCGCCACGCCGGCGAGCAGGTCGAGCGCCCGCGCCTCGTTCGCGATGAGCTCGCGGCTCCGGTCGGTGTCGCCGATCTTCACGAAGGCGGCCAGCCCGTCCGGGGCGTGGGCCTCCAGGACCGGCTTCCGGTTGGCCCGCAGGGCGGGCCGGACGTGCAGCACGATTCTGACGGGGGCGCTCAGCACCTCGCTGAGATAGGTCTCGATCGTGCCCTCATCCGAGGCGACCATGACCTTCCTGCCGGGATGCCACCACGCGCGGGGCGCCAGCCTGCGGGGGAGCAGGGGGTGGGGCAGCACGCTGTACGGCCGGCGCCCGCCGGAGCCGGGGAACAGCAGGCCGACGGTCTCGTCGAGGTAGCGCAGCCGGGCGCGGGCGTCGTTCATGCGGCCCCGCTCGCCATTGAGTTCCTCCAGAGCAGCGCGAATGAGATCAGATACAGGTTGAGCGGCGTGACCAGCCCGTCGTAGACGAACATGTAGAGCAGGGTGAGGATCATCACCAGGACCCCGGCCAGGCCGATCGGGCTCCGGTCGCGCCAGTGGCGGCGGACGGCCCCGGCGAAGAACGCCACGTAGAGGGCGGCTCCGACGAATCCCTGCGTGATCATCAGGTGCCAGAGCTGGCCGTCGCTGCCCAGCGGAGGGTGGCCGCAGACGTCGCACCAGCCGGTCTTCCCGGTGGTGACCGTGCGGTGGTTGCCCATCGCGTTGCGGGTGTTGCCGTAGCCGATGATCGGTGAGGTGGCCGCAGCCGCGACGGTCGCCGTGACGGTGAAGGCGCGGATGTCGTTGCTGTGCGGGCTGTCCAGCCGCTGGGCCACCATCGCCTGCAGCGGGCTGAGGAAGAACACCAGTGCGCCGCAGGCGGTGGCGGAGAGGACCACGACGCGGGCCCTCGCGCCCAGGCGCAGGAACAGGTAGACGGTGGCGATGCCCAGGCCGATCCAGAGGCCGCGGTTGAGGGAGTAGACGATCGGGACGGCGGCCAGCGCGATCAGCGGGACCACGGCCAGGCGCCTGCGCGGCCCGCCGTACACCCACCAGCCGACCACGAACCAGATGAGCAGCACCGAGATGTTGCTGCCCCAGGCGTTGGCCCACTCGAACGGGGCTTCCGGGCGCGGGGAGGAGTGGCCGAGCACCTTCTGCACCTGGGCGGCGGTGGGGTGGATCAGGTTGTGGACGAAGGAGTTGCCGCTGATCCAGTGGGGCAGGATCCGCTCGACCGGCGAGGTGAAGTCGGCCCGGGGGACCAGCACGCCGAGCAGGCCGCCGGCGACGGTCGTGACGAACAGCACGCCGAGCATCCGTACGAGGGTGAGCTGCGGCAACTCCTGCTCGGTCAGGTTGCCCAGGTAGAGGACCATGATCATCAGTGAGACGTAGAGGAACAGGCGCATCAGGTAGCCGATCACCCGTCCGGCGCCGAGCTCGCCGTAGGTGTCCGGCGGCATCTCGTCGAGCATGAGCGCGCTGACCAGGTAGCCCGCCAGCAGCAGCAGCCAGAGCCCGAACCCGCGCGGTGCCCTGATCGGCCGCCGCCGCCACAGGGCCAGTGCCATCGGCGGGGCCAGCACGATCACCGACAGGCCGCCGAAGCCCAGTGCCCACCAGAGGGGGTAGCCGATGAGCAGCGCGGCGATCGGCCAGGCCGCCGGGTGGAGGCCTCTCACGTCGGGAAGACCATCTTGTCGGCCGCGGGCGGGTGCGGCTGCGTCGGCAGGGGAGCCTGGGCCGGCGCGGGCCGGCCTCCGGTGACGGGGTGGGCCGTCCCGTCGGAGGCGACGGGCGCGGAGGCGGAGGCGGCAGTCGGGGCGGGGGCGCGGGTCCGGCGGGTCTTCGGCACGCGGCCGGTCTTCGAGATCCGTCCCGTCCTCGGAGTCCGCCCGCTCTCCGAGGTCCGTCCGCTCTCCGGGGGCTGGGCGCCCGGGACGGGCGACGGCCCGGCCGGTGGGACGGCGAGTGCGCCGAGCACGGGGATCCCGCGCTCGTTGAGACCGCGTACGGCCTGCGCCACGTCACGCGAGGACGTCCCCGGCAGGGCGATCAGCAGCACGGCGCTCCCCGCGCGGTCCGCCGGCTCTCCGATCTCCTCCGCGCTGAGGACGTCGAGGCCGGTCAGGCGCCTGAGATCGGAGCCCGTGCGGATCCTGGTGTCGAGGCGGTCGCGGACCCAGGCGGCGCCGACCCCGGCGAGCAGGCCGATCATGAGGCCGCTGCCGAGATGCAGGGGAGGGCTGGGCGCGCCGGGCTCGGCCGGGGCGACCGGCTCGCTGATCACCGAACCCGGGGTGACGGGGACGGTCCTGAGCGCGTCGTACCTGACCGTGAGGTTGTAGATCTGGCGGCTGAGCACGGTCTGCCGCTGCAGGGCGATGGTCCGCTCCGCCGTCCCCCTCGCCAGGCCGGGGAGCGTGCCCGCCACCGTGACCAGGCTGGCGTTGACCTGCTTGAGCTTGGCGAGGAGTGCCTTGAGCTGGGCGTCCAGTGCCTGCGTGGCGGACTCCTCCCGGTTGGCCAGATAGGCCTGCGCGTAGGCGCCGGCCCCGGCGGCCGCGGTGTGCGGGTCGGCGGCGGTGTAGGAGATCTCCAGAACCGAGGTGTTGGGCGGCACGGAGACGTCGACGGGCTCCGGCGTGCTCTTGAGCACGGCCCGGGCCTTCTCGGCGACCACGGCGGACTGGGCGATCTGCACCTCGGTGTCGAGGTTGAGCGGCTCGCGCTGCCGGTTGGTGACCTGGTTGGTCTGTTCGGAGAGGCCCGTCGGGGAGACCAGCACCTGGGCGGTGGCGGTGTAGGCGGGCGGGGTGAGCCGGAGCAGGGCGACGCCGCCGCCGATCCCGGCCGCGAGGAAGAACAGCAGGATCGGCCATCTGCGGCGGACGAGGGAGACGTAGTCCGCCAGATCTCCACCGGAGCGGCGGACGGGGGTGTCCGGTGGCAGGCTCATACGTTGCGGTCCCTTTCGGGCGGCGTCGGCGCTTCAGAACCCTAGGAACTATAGGTCGGGTCGCCATTTCCCCGACCCATTACACAAGATTTTCTTCAGATTGATCCTGCTAATCACGGTGCGATAACTATCGTTTATCCGACATTTCCCGCCTCTTGCCGGTCGGCTGCGGCACGGACCGGCAAAGTCCGTGACATGGCACGTCCGGAGGGTGGGAGGGTGTGCTCCGGAGAAAGTCAAGAAACGTGCAAGCGGAGTGTCTGCGAGGAACCGTTGCATCGGATAAATGCCACTTTAGGGATAATTTCCCGCAAGGCCAGAATCGGCGGATCAGGTCTCGTCCTGGTCCTGGGAATGGGCGCGTGCGCTCAGCCCGCGGCGGTCTCCGCGGAGTCGCCGGAACGCGCCGCCGCCCGGGTCAACGGTTTGCTGGGCATCCGCCCGTCGGGGGCCGCCTGCGAGGTCACCGTGAAGCTCATCCCCTCGTGCGGGGCGTGGTGGGGGATCGCGCCGGAGATCTTCACCGGCAGGCGGCCCGGGCGGGCGCTGGAGCGGGCCGAGGGGCGCATGGGCCGCCCGGCCGCCATCATGCACGTCTACCACCGGGGCCCGGAGCTCTTCCCGACCCCCGAGGAGCGGAAGATCGCGCGCGACCCCGCGGGCCGCAGGCTCCTGCTGATCAACTGGAAGCCGTCCTCCGACCGGACCTGGGCGGAGATCGCCGGGGGTGCGCTGGACCAGCGGATCGACCGCCTGGCCGACTACGTCCTGAAGAGCTTCCCCGAGAGGTTCTTCCTGACCGTGCACCACGAGCCGGAGAACGACGTGCGCGAGGCGCCGGGCTCGGGGATGACCGCCGAGGACTACTCCGCGATGTTCCGGCACGTGGTGCTGCGCCTGCGGCAGCGGGGCGTCCGGAACGCGGTCACGGTCATGACCTACATGGGCGCGCCCAACTGGGCCGCCAAGCCGTGGTTCGAGAGGCTCTACCCCGGTGACGACGTGGTCGACTGGGTGGCGATGGACCCGTATGCCGACGACAGGGTGGAGACCTTCGACGGGCTGGTCAACAAGACCCGCGAGGAGTTCGCCGGGTGGCCGGGGTTCTACCGCTGGATGCAGTCGCGCTTCCCCGGCAAGCCCTTCATGATCGCCGAATGGGGCGTGTTCGAGCGCCGCGGCCGGCCCGGGTTCAAGGAGTCGTTCTTCTCCTCGGTGCGCGAGGAGATGCGGCGCTACCCCCAGATCAAGGCGCTGGTCTACTTCGACTCACCGCGGGCGCCGCGAGGGGACACCCGTTTCGACACCACTCCCGGCGGCCTGAGGACCTTCTCCGACCTCGCCCGCGACCCCTACCTCCGCGCGACCCCGGTCCCTGAGCAGTGACCACCCGGCGGCGGCCGCAGCCACGGCGCCGGCCAGGATCCAGAGCGTGGCCGTGTTGCCCACGCCGAGGAGTTTCAGCGCCGACGCCAGCAGCACCACCGCGAGCAGCGCCCGGATGATCCCGCCGGGAGCCCGGGCCGAGATCCGCGCGCCCAGGTAGACGCCGGGGATCGAGCCGGCCAGCAGCGAGATGGTGACGTCGAGCTGGAAGTCGCCGAACAGCAGGTGCCCGAGGGCGGCCGAGACGACCAGCGGGACGGCCTGGACCAGATCGGTGCCGACGAGCTGGTTGGCCTTCAGCGCGGGGTAGAGCGCGAGCAGCGCCACGATGATCAGAGACCCCGAGCCCACGGACGAGATGCCGACGACCAGGCCCCCGATTGTACCGACCAGTAAGGTCGGAAATGGGCGCACGACGATCTCACCGAGGTCGGTCGAGACCTCCCCCTCGCGCCGCGAGAGCCAGGCCTTGGCGACCAGGCCCGCGACGGCCAGCAGCAGCGCGACGCCCAGGGCGTACTTGATCGTCTGCTGGATCTGCTCGCCGTCCCCGAACGCCCGGGCCACGAGCACCCCGCAGAAGGCCGCGGGCACCGATCCCGCGCACAGCCAGCCGACCAGCCGCAGGTTGACGGTGCCCCGGCGCATGTGGACGGCCCCGCCCACGGGCTTCATCACGGCCGAGGCGACCAGGTCGCTGGAGACGGCCGCCAGGGGCGGCACGTTGAAGAACAGCATCATCATCGGCGTCATGAGCGCGCCGCCGCCCATGCCGGTCAGGCCGACGACGATCGCGACGAAGAACGATCCGGCCGCGAGGGGGAAGTCGATGCCCATCGGTCGTTCACCTTTCCTCGACGGCCGCGTGCACGGTCCTGTGGTCGCGCTTCGACGGGCGTGCCCTCCCCGGATCGGCGCTGCCGTACTCGCCTCTCGACGGGCGTGTCCTCCCCGGGTCGGCGCTGCCGTACTCGCGCCTCAACGGACCCACCCTCCCCGGATCAGCGGATCCAGCACCTGCTGGACGGCCCGGTCCACGCTGATCGAGGTGGTGTCGACGACCAGGTCGGCGTCGTCGGGCTCCTCGTAGGGGTCGGAGACGCCGGTGAACTCGGGGATGATCCCGGCCCGGGCCTTGGCGTAGAGCCCCTTGCGGTCGCGGCGCTCGCACTCGGCGAGCGGCGTGGACACGTGGACGAGCAGGAAGTCGGCGCCGACGGCCTCGACCATCGCGCGGACCTCGTCGCGGGTGGCGGCGTAGGGGGCTATGGGCGCGCAGATCGCCAGACCGCCGTGCCTGGCGGCCTCGGCGGCGACGAACCCGATCCGGCGGATGTTGAGGTCACGGTCCTTCTTGGAGAAGCTCAGCCCCGCCGACAGCAGGTGACGGACCACGTCGCCGTCGAGATAGGTGACCGTACGGCTGCCGCGCTCCAGCAGCGCGTCCCGCAGCCCTCGCGCGACGGTGGACTTGCCGGAGCCCGACAGGCCGGTGAGGAAGACCACCAGTCCCCGCCGGTGCGGCGGCCCGGGGAGCGTCACGGGCTCGGGGCCGGCCAGGTGCTCCGTCGCGCCGTAGGCCTCCGCCACGTGCTCGCGCAGCTCCAGGTCGATGCTGGGCTCGTGCCGGGGCGCGAGGGGCACCACGGTCACGAGCGTGCCCTCGGGCAGCCGGTCGCGGGCCTTGAGCGCGGCGCGGACCACCGCGGGGCCCGCCTCGCCGAAGGCCAGCGGGAGCAGCAGGATCGCCGCGTCCAGCTCCTCGGCGGTCGCCCTGATCTCCTCCAGGTCGTCCAGCGGCCCGCGCATGGTGACCGCCAGCACCTCCCGGCCGGCCAGTTCCTTGCGGACCTCGGCGGGAGTACGGCGCAGCCGGGCGAACGGCCCGTGCTCCGGCGCGTCCAGCGTTTCCAGCGGGCCGGCGACGGAGCCGTCCGCCCGCTCGGTGACGGTCAGCACGGCCAGCGCGGCGCCCTCGGGGTCACGGAGCGTGATGCGGTCGCCGGGCGCGGCGGGGTGGTCGTCGGGCAGGGCGAGCGTCACGGGCGCGGGCCACGGAGTGCCGTCCGCCAGCGTGCCGTGCTCGTCCACCGCGTGCGCGTCCGCTGAGGTCAGGAAGCCCGTCAGCGGCTGGAAGGCGCCGGAGAGCAGCAGCTCCAGATCGGCCAGCTCGCGGGCGTCGGGGGTCCACTCGAAAGGCGCCGTCATCTGCTCCACAATCCCGATCGAATTAGTCGGATTTCGTCAGCTTACCCACTCCGTTTCCCCCGCACCAGCCGAGTGACTCTCAGATCAACCGGGCGAAGTGGCTCTGGGGCTTGCGGATCACCATGATGATCTCATCGTGCGAGGAGGGGCGCCGCCCTCTGGAGAGGGTCTCCATCAGGGAGCAGGCAACCCGGGCCGGCCTGCCCAGCGGCCCGCGCAGTGCCGGTCCGCTCGTCGCCGAGACGTCGTCGGTCACCATGAGGCCGCGCGTCAGGCAGAAGGAGTGCATCCCCTCGCGCGAGGTGACCTGTCCGTAGAAGGAGGGCAGGGGGCCCACGGTGCCGGGCGGGGCGAACCTGCGCCACAGCGCCCGCCGCAGCGCGGCGGGCGCCAGCCGGTCGTACGTCCCGTAGGCGGAGGCCCTGTCGCGCATCCGCAGCAGCAGCAGCCCGCCCGGCCGCAGCCCGGTGAGCAGCCGGTCGAGCACCAGCTCGGGGTGCTCGATCCGCTCCAGCAGGAACGACACGTAGACGATGTCGAACGACCGCGGCGGCACCGGCACCGACCGCAGATCGCCCAGCGCCCAGGAGTCCAGGTCCTTGCGCGTGGACGTGCTCGCCCGCAGCACCGGCAGGTCCTCGTCGATCCCGGTGACCCGGGCCTCCATCTGGTCCAGCTCCAGCTCCAGCGGGTCGGGCCACCCGCACCCGGCGACCAGGACGTCGAGCCGCCGGCCCGACTGCCCCGTCCACTGCTCGCGGATGCGCCGACTGAATATGTCGTCTCGTGCGACGACCGACCGTACCTCTGACATGTGACTAAGAGTAGTCAACTCAATACGATTCGTCGCGCATTTCCCACTCCTCACCGGTGATCTCCCTGCGGGAGGGCGTCCGGCAGGTAGGCCCCGGCCGCCTGCGGCGGGCCGGCGGGCCGGCGGACCGGCGGGCAGGAGGATGCCATTCCTGCCGGAGACTCTCAGGGCGCGCTCCTGCCGGGGACTCTCGGGGCGCGCGCGGGCCTGGCGGCCTCCCCGCGGGCCTTCGCCCCGGCCTGAAGGCCGGAGCACCGGCCCGCACTTCGGTAGCCTTGGGTGGTACCCCCCGTGCCTCACCGGCCGGGGGCCTGTCGTGTTGCCGTCGTGGGGCTGTGGGCGAATCTGATGAGCCTTTCCGGACTGCTGGACCTTGTCGCAGGGGAGCCGAAGCTGGCTTCCGTTCTTGAGGACGTCCGAGGGGGAGACTCCTCCGACGTGTCGCTGATCGCGCCACCCGCGCTGCGGCCGTTCACCGTGGCCGCGCTGGCCAGGGAGGGGGCCAAGGACGGGGCGCGGGCCGTTCTCGCGGTGACCGCCACCGGGCGCGAGGCCGAGGATCTCGCCGCGGCGCTCACCAGCCTGCTCGACCCGAACACCGTCGCGGTCTTCCCCGCCTGGGAGACGCTGCCGCACGAGCGCCTGTCGCCGCGCGGCGACACGGTCGGCCAGCGGCTCGCCGTACTGCGCAGGCTGGCCCACCCGGTCGAGGGCGACGTCGCCGCGGGCCCGCTGCAGGTGATCGTCGCGCCGGTCCGGGCGGTGCTGCAGCCGATCGTGCGCGGTCTGGGCGACCTCCGCCCGGTACGGCTGCGCGCCGGTGACGACGCCGACCTCGAAAGCATCGTGCACCGGCTCGTGGAGAACGGCTACAACCGGGTCGACATGGTGGAGAAGCGCGGTGAGGTGGCCGTCAGGGGCGGCCTGCTGGACGTCTTCCCGCCGACCGAGGAGCACCCGCTCCGGCTGGAGTTCTGGGGCGACAGCGTCGAGGAGATCCGCTGGTTCAAGGTCGCCGACCAGCGGTCGCTGGAGGTGGCGGAGGAGGGGCTGTTCGCGGCCCCCTGCCGCGAGCTGCTGCTGACGGAGGACGTCAGGCGGCGGGCGCGGGAGCTCGCCGAGCTGCATCCGGCGCTGGCCGAGATCCTGGACCAGCTCGCCGAGGGCGTCCCGATGGAGGGCATGGAGGCGTTCGCGCCGGTGCTCGCCGGGGAGATGGACCTGCTCATCGACCACCTGCCGGCGCAGGCGGCGGTGTTCGTGTGCGACCCGGAGCGCATCCGAGGCCGCGCCGACGAGCTGGTGCGGACCAGCCAGGAGTTCCTGGAGGCCTCCTGGATCAACGCGGCGTCCGGGGGAGAGGCGCCGATCGACCTGGGAGCGGCGGCGTTCCGCACGCTGGAGGAGATCCGTGACCACGCCCGGGAGCTCGGCCAGCCCTGGTGGTCGATCGCGCCGTTCGGCGGCGACGACCTCGGCGACGGGCTGGTCCTGCGGGCGCGCGAGTCGGAGGCCTACCGGGGCGACACCCAGCGGGCCCTGGGCGACATCAAGGGCTGGCTGGAGGAGGACAAGGTCGTCGTGCTGCTCAGCGAGGGCCACGGCCCGGCCGAGCGGATGGTCGAGCTGCTCAAGGGCGTGGACCTGCCCGCGCGGCTGGAGAGGGCGCTCGACCGGGCGCCGGACGGGACGGTCGTCCACGTCAGCACCGGCCTGATCGAGCACGGCTTCGTCACCCCCACCCTGGCCGTGCTGACCCACCTGGACCTGGTCGGTCAGAAGGCGTCCACCAAGGACATGCGGCGGCTGCCCTCCAAGCGGCGCAACATGGTCGACCCGCTCCAGCTCAAGGTCGGCGACCACGTGGTGCACGAGCAGCACGGCGTGGGCCGCTACGTCGAGATGGTGCAGCGGACCGTGCAGGGCGCGACCCGTGAATACCTGGTGATCGAGTACGCCAAGGGCGACCGGCTCTACGTGCCGACCGACCAGCTCGACGAGGTCACCCGCTATGTCGGCGGCGAGTCGCCGACGCTCAACCGGATGGGCGGCGCCGACTGGGCCAAGGCCAAGACCAAGGCGAAGAAGGCGGTCAAGGAGATCGCCGGGGAGCTGATCCGCCTCTACTCCGCCCGGATGGCCTCGCCGGGGCACGCCTTCGGCCCCGACACGCCGTGGCAGCGCGAGATGGAGGACGCCTTCCCCTACGCCGAGACCGGCGACCAGCTGGAGGCCATCGACGAGGTCAAGCGCGACATGGAGCGCGGAATCCCGATGGACCGGCTGATCTGCGGCGACGTCGGCTACGGCAAGACCGAGATCGCGGTGCGGGCGGCGTTCAAGGCCGTGCAGGACGGCAAGCAGGTGGCGGTGCTGGTGCCGACCACGCTGCTGGTCCAGCAGCACCTGTCCACTTTCGCCGAGCGCTTCTCCGGCTTCCCGCTGAACGTCCGGCCGATGTCGCGCTTCCAGAGCGACGGCGAGGTCAAGGCGACGCTGGAGGGCCTGCGCGAGGGCTCGGTGGACGTGGTGATCGGCACGCACCGGCTGTTCTCGCCGGAGGTCAGGTTCAAGGAACTGGGCCTGATCATCATCGACGAGGAGCAGCGGTTCGGCGTCGAGCACAAGGAGGCCATGAAGCACATGCGGACGCAGGTCGACGTGCTGGCCATGTCCGCCACGCCGATCCCGCGCACGCTGGAGATGGGCCTGACCGGCATCCGCGAGATGTCGACGATCCTCACCCCGCCGGAGGAGCGGCACCCGATCCTCACCTTCGTCGGCCCCTACGACAACAAGCAGATCGGCGCCGCGATCCGGCGCGAGCTGATGCGCGACGGCCAGATCTTCTTCGTCCACAACCGCGTCTCCAGCATCAACAAGGTCGCGGCCATGCTGCGCGAGCTCGTGCCCGAGGCCAGGGTCGCCGTCGCGCACGGCCAGATGAACGAGCACCAGCTTGAGAAGATCATGGTGGGCTTCTGGGAGCGCGAGTTCGACCTGCTGGTCTGCACCACGATCGTCGAGTCGGGCCTGGACGTGCCCAACGCCAACACCCTGATCGTGGACCGGGCCGACAACTACGGCCTGTCCCAGCTCCACCAGCTCCGCGGCCGGGTCGGCCGGGGCCGCGAGCGCGGCTACGCCTACTTCCTGTACCCGCCGGAGAAGCCGCTCACCGAGACCGCCCACGAGCGGCTGGCCACCATCTCCCAGCACACGGAGATGGGCGCGGGCATGTACGTCGCGATGAAGGACCTGGAGATCCGCGGCGCGGGCAACATCCTGGGCGCCGAGCAGTCGGGCTTCATCGCGGGCGTCGGCTTCGACCTCTACGTGCGGATGATGGCGGAGGCCGTGCAGGAGCAGAAGGCCAAGCTGTCGGGCGCCTCCGTGGAGGAGGAGCGGCCGGACGTCAAGGTCGAGCTGCCGATCAACGCGCACATCCCGCACGACTACGTGACCTCCGAGCGGCTGCGCCTGGAGGCCTACAAGCGGATCGCCGGGATCGGCGCCGACGTCCACATCGCCGCGGTCCGCGACGAGCTCGTCGACCGGTACGGCAGGCCGCCGCAGGAGGTGGAGAACCTGCTGGAGGTCGCCCGCTTCCGGATCCGCGCCCGCCTGGCCGGGCTGACCGACGTCACCCTGCAGGGCCAGCACATCAGGTTCGCCCCGGTGACGCTCAAGGACTCCCAGCAGGTCAGGCTCCAGCGCCTGTACCCGAAGGCGCTGCTGAAGCCGGCAACCGGTACGTTGCTGGTGCCCGTGCCCAAGACCAGGCCGCTCGGCGGTCAGCCGCTGCGCGACCTGGATCTGCTCAAGTGGTGCGGGGATCTGGTCGAGGCGATGTTCCTCCAGAACATGCCGGTAAAATAAGCGGCGTTTGTCGTGAAGGGATCGCATGTGAAGTCGACTCGAGTGCGTGTCATCGTGGCGGTCGCCGCCGCGGGTGTCGCGCTGACCGCCTGCTCTCCGACGCAGGCCGGCGCCGCCGCGGTGGTGGGCGGTGACCGGATCAGCTCCAACGAGCTGGACGGCAACGTCCGGGAGTTCGAGGCCGCGCTGGCGAAGGTCAACGTCTCCGTGGCGGACCTGAAGTTCCCCGGCAGCCTCCCGCAGGTCGTGCTCTTCCAGCTCGCCACCGCCAAGCAGTACACCAAGGTGGCCGAGAGCAAGGGCGTCACGGTCACCGACGCGGAGATCGATCAGGTGATCTCCGCCACCGGCGGCCAGGCCCAGCACGAGCAGCAGATGCTCCAGCAGGCCGTGGCGCCCTCGCAGGCGCGTGACTTCACCAGGGCGAAGCTGCTGATGACCAAGCTCATGGCCAAGTACGGCGGCGGCAGCGACCAGGCCGCCCTCCAGCGGGGCCAGGAGCAGGCGATCAAGGACCTGGCGAGCGTGAAGATCACCTGGAACCCCCGTTACGGGCAGATCAACGCGCAGCCGAGCCAGGAGCAGCCGAACATCTTCCTCGACAGCGGCCGTTTCGGCGCGGGTCCCGCCGCGGCGCCGCAGCAGTAGCCTCGACGGCATGCCCCTGATCGTCGTCACCACCTCGCCCCGGGTCGCCCCGGGGCTGCTCAGCCGCCGCGCGTGGCAGGTCCTTGAGGATGGTCCGGTGCGCACCGGGTCGGCGGACCATCCGCACCTGCCCTACCTCGCCGACGCGGGGATCGCCGTCGAGGTCGTGACGCCGGATCCGGCCGCCCTGGTCCGGCAGGCGCGCGAGGAGACCGTCGTGTGGCTGGAGGCCGACGAGGCGCTGATGCGCTCCATCGGCTACGCGGCCGTGGCGCTTGAGGACCCGCCGGTGATCGAGGTCGTGCCCGGCTCCTACGACCTGCCCGGGGCACGGCTGCTCGACCTGGTCGCGGTGATGGACCGGCTCCGGACCGGCTGCCCGTGGGACGCCGGGCAGACCCACGAGTCGCTGGTGCCGTACCTCCTCGAAGAGGCCTACGAGGTGCTGGAGACCATCGAGGAGGGCGACTACGCCGCCCTGCGCGAGGAGCTGGGCGACCTGCTGCTCCAGGTGGTCTTCCACGCGCGGGTCGCCCATGACCGCGCCGGCGGTTTCGACATCGACGACGTGGCCGAGGGGATCGTCTCCAAGCTGGTCCGCCGACACCCGCACGTGTTCGCCGACACCCGGGTCGAGGGCGCCGAGGAGGTCAGCGACAACTGGGAGACCATCAAGGCGGCCGAGCGCGCGGCCAAGAACGGCGGCGACTCGGGGTCGGTCCTGGACGGCGTCCCGATGGGGCAGCCCGCCCTCTCCCTCGCAGCCCAGCTCCTGCGCCGCGCCGAGCGCGCCGGGGCTCCCCCCGTCCTCCCCGCCGAGCCGGCCGCCGGCGACCTGGGGGCGCGGCTGTTCGAGCTCGTACGGCAGGCGCACGCGGCCGGCCTCGATCCGGAGGCCGAGCTGCGCGCCACCGCCCGCCTCTACCGCGACCGGGTCCGCGCCTGGGAGACGGGCGGCGCCTCCGACGACGCCTGAGGGGCCGGTCAGGCCAGGCGCCCGCTCACGAACTGCATGAGCCCGTAGACCTTCTGGCGCACCCCGGAGAAGCCGAGCCGGGTGAGGGCGTCGGTCACCTCGCGGTCGCCGAACATGCGGATCCCCGAGACCGCGCCGACCAGGTCGTTGACCGGGCCGGCCAGCGGCAGCCGCCGGGTGGTCATGAGGGCGATACGGCCGCCGGGCCTGAGCACCCGGGCCATCCCCGCGAGGGCCTCGAAGGGCCGGTCGAACAGGTAGAGCGCGGCCATGCAGGACACCGCGTCGAAGCTCGCGGGCCGGAAGGGCAGGTTCACGGCGTCTCCCCGCACGTAACCGATGTGTCCCGGCGCGGTGTCGCGGACCGCGCGGGCGAGCATCGTCGCCGAGGCGTCGATCCCCACGACCAGCCCGTCGTCGATGTCGCGGGCCAGGGCCCGCGTGATGTTGCCTGGACCGCAGGCCACGTCCAGCACCAGGTCGGCGGGCCCCAGCGCGAGCATCGCGCGGACCAGTGCCTCCTCCTGCCCGGTGTCCGGCCCGAGCGGGCCCTTCACCGCCCCGACCAGCGCGGGCCGCCAGAACCGCTCGTAGATCCTCGGCAGGAAGCCCGAACGCATGAGCCGCTGTGCCGGGGACCCGGCGGGGGACGCCTCACCGAGGAGGTCCAGATATCCGGGATCGGAGATGGGCTCCGGCAGGACCGGGATCAGCAGTCCGCGGATCCGGTCGAGCGCCGTGAGATCGCTCATGCCTTCGATTGGAGCACACGACCGGCCCGGCGGGGACGGCGGCCGCCATACCGACAGGTAGGCATCGATAGGCTTCTGAGGCAAACTGTCCTGCGACTTTAGGAGCGCTTCGTGGCTTCCATCGAGGGCGTCACCGCCCGCGAGATCCTTGACTCCCGGGGCAACCCGACGGTCGAGGTCGACATCCTGCTGGACGACGGCAGCGAAGGTCGCGCCGCGGTTCCGAGCGGCGCGTCCACCGGCCAGTTCGAGGCCGTGGAGTTGCGCGACGGCGATGAGCGCTACGGCGGCAAGGGCGTGGAGAAGGCCGTTCTCGGCGTGACCGACGAGATCGCCGACGAGATCCTCGGGTTCGACGCCGCCGAGCAGCGCAGCATCGACCAGGTCATGATCGACCTGGACGGCACGCCGAACAAGGCCCGTCTGGGCGCCAACGCCATCCTGGGTGTCTCCCTCGCCGTGGCCAAGGCCGCCGCGGAGAGCGCCGAGCTGCCGCTGTTCCGCTACATCGGCGGCCCGAACGCGCACGTGCTGCCGGTCCCGATGATGAACATCGTCAACGGCGGCGCGCACGCCGACACCAACGTGGACATCCAGGAGTTCATGATCGCGCCGATCGGCGCCGAGTCGTTCCGCGAGGCCGTGCGGATGGGGACCGAGGTCTACCACGCGCTCAAGGCCGTGCTGAAGGAGAAGGGCTACGCCACCGGCCTGGGCGACGAGGGCGGCTTCGCGCCGAACCTGCCGTCCAACCGCGACGCGCTGGACCTGATCCTGGTCGCCATCGAGAAGGCCGGCTACGTGCCCGGCGAGGACATCGGCCTGGCCCTCGACGCGGCCGCCTCGGAGTTCCACAAGGACGGCGTCTACACCATCGACGGCAAGGGCCTGTCCGCCGCCGAGCTGATCGCCTTCTACGAGGACCTGGTCACGAACTACCCGCTGGTCTCCATCGAGGACCCGCTGGACGAGAGCGACTGGGAGGGCTGGAACGCCCTCACCAAGGCGATCGGCGACAAGGTCCAGCTCGTCGGCGACGACCTGTTCGTGACCAACCCCGAGCGGCTGTCGCGCGGCATCGCCGAGGGCACCGCCAACGCGCTGCTGGTCAAGGTCAACCAGATCGGCACCCTGACCGAGACCCTCGACGCCGTGGACCTGGCCCACCGCAACGGCTACCGCTGCATGATGAGCCACCGCTCCGGCGAGACCGAGGACACCACGATCGCCGACCTCGCCGTGGCCACCAACTGCGGCCAGATCAAGACCGGCGCCCCGGCCCGCTCCGACCGCGTGGCCAAGTACAACCAGCTCCTGCGTATCGAGGAGCTTCTCGACGACGCCGCCCGCTACGCGGGTCGCGCGGCGTTCCCGAGGTTCCAGCGGTAGTTTCGCACGGTACGGCTTGCGCCCGATTTGGTCGGGCACAAGCCGTACCGCGCCGGAGACCGTCCGGTGTCCGGTTCCGTGCCGGAGCACGGAGGGCGCCGGTGGCGTCCGGGTCGTGGCGCGGGAAGGCCCCCGGGCCGTCGTGCGTGGCACGGCAGGGAGCACAGACGGGAGAGGTGCATGGCGAAACGGCCGCAGTTGACCGGACGGGCGGCGATCCTCGCGATCGTGGTGTGCGCGATCGCCATGAGCCTCGCCTACCCGGTGCGGGAGTACATCGCGCAGCGCCGCCAGATCTCCCAGCTCCAGCAGCAGCAGGTCAGGGAGCTTGAGGCCATCAAGGCCCTCGACGACCGGCACAAGCAGCTCCAGGACCCCGGCTACATCAAGCGGCAGGCCAGGGAGCGGCTCTTCTACTGCGACCCCGGGCACAAGTGCTATGTCGTCATGGGCAGGGAGCGCTCGGAGGGCAAGGGCACGACGGGGGAGAAGAAGGTCGTCAGGCCGCCGTGGTACCAGACGCTCTGGGAGTCGGTTGAGGCCGCCGACACCGGGAAGGGCCAGAAGGCGGCCGGGGGCGCGGGATGACCCCGATAACCTGGGTGCCGTCTTCTCAGGGGGTGTCACGGATGGTGGATGATCGCGATGTGGCGGCGGTGGAGCGGCAGCTCGGCCGGACGCCACGGGGGCTGCGGGCGGTGGCGCACCGCTGTCCGTGCGGGCTGCCCGATGTGGTGGAGACCGCGCCCCGGCTGCCCGACGGCTCGCCGTTCCCGACGCTGTACTACCTGACCTGCCCGAAGGCGGCCTCGGCCATCGGCACGCTGGAGACCTCCGGGATGATGCGGGCCATGCAGGCCAGGCTCGCCGAGGATCCCGCCCTGGCCCAGGCCTACCGGGCCGCCCACGACGACTACGTCGCGCGCCGCGACAAGGCCGCCGCCGAGGACGGCCTGGAGCCGCTGCCCAGGGACATGCAGAGCACCGGGGGCATGCCGACCAGGGTCAAGTGCCTGCACGCCCTGGTCGGGCACGAGCTGGCGGTCCCCGGTGTCAACCCCTTCGGCCGCGAGGCCCTCGACGCGCTCGGTGAGTGGTGGGCCGACGGGCCCTGCTGCTCCGTCGCGGAGACCGGGACCGGGACCGGGACCGGGACCGGAACCATGCAGAGCGGAGAGGCGTCCCCGTCCGTGGACGCCGAAGAGGCGGCCGTGACCGCGAGCACCGAAGAGGAGAGCAAGTGACCCGCGTCGCCGCCATCGACTGTGGCACCAATTCCGTCCGTCTGCTCATCGCGGACATCGAGGCCGACACCCTGACCGACGTCGAGCGGCGGATGGAGATCGTCCGGCTCGGCCAGGGAGTGGACGAGACCGGCAGGCTGGCTCCGGAGGCTCTGGAGCGCACCTTCGGCGCGATGCGCGGCTACGCCAAGCTCATCGACCAGCACGGCGCCTCCGCGGTCCGCGTGGTGGCCACCAGCGCCACCAGGGACGCCGCCAACCGGCAGGACTTCGTGGACGGCGTGCGCGAGATCTTCGGCGTGGAGCCCGAGGTGATCACGGGCGCCGAGGAGGCGGAGCTGTCGTTCACCGGCGCCACCCGCGACCTGGTACGGCTCTCGCCCGAGACCGGCCTGCCCACCCCCGACGGCACCCGCCCGCCGTACCTCGTGGTCGACATCGGCGGTGGTTCCACCGAGTTCGTGCTCGGTTCCACGCACGTGGAGGCCGCGCTGTCGGTCGACATCGGCTGCGTCCGGCTGACCGAGCGGCACCTGCGCGACGCGGGCGTCCCGCCGTCGGCCGAGGTGGTGGAGGCCGTGGTCGCGGACATCGACGAGGCGCTCGACCGGGTCGCCCAGGAGGTCGCGGTGGAGCGGGCGCTCACATTGGTCGGCCTCGCAGGCTCCGTTACCACCGTCGCGGGAATAGCGCTTGACCTGCCTGGATATGATCCGGATAAAATTCACCACTCGCGGATTGCGGTAAATAGGGTCCGCGAGGTTTCCGAGCGACTGCTGGCGATGAGCCACGAGAAGCGGGCGGCCATTCCCGTCATGCATCCCGGCCGGGTCGACGTGATCGGCGCGGGTGCGCTGATTCTGGACCGGATTATGGAACGGTTCGGTTTCACCGATGTCGTTGTCAGTGAACACGA
This sequence comes from Streptosporangium minutum, assembly GCF_002149035.1. Taxonomy (GTDB): domain Bacteria; phylum Actinomycetota; class Actinomycetes; order Streptosporangiales; family Streptosporangiaceae; genus Streptosporangium; species Streptosporangium minutum. Next base: position 11,989 of record NZ_NGFP01000013.1, on the reverse strand, counting down.
CATTCTGGATGGAATCGCCTGGTCCGTGTCTAAACCTTAACAACATCTGGACATTTCCTATGCCGAGGGAGTATTGAGGGATCCTTCCGTTTTATGGTTAGGTAAAGAAGCTTTAGCGAGGCTTTGCCGTGGGGCCCGGCACAGCTGGTGTCGGGGCGGCAACCGTCTCCGGAGCGCACTTTCGTTCCTAACGAAACGGAGCATCCCCTCATGTCCGGACTAGCTCGTAAGCTAGCCGCCGTAGGAGCCAGCACGGCCATGCTGGCGACGATGGCGGCAGGACTTCTGGCCACGCCCGCAGCGGCGGCCAGCGGTTCCACCAACCAGGCGGGGAAGGTGGCTTCCTCCTCCTCCGCCACGCCGAGGCCCGCGGTCTCGGTGAGCAAGACGAAGGCCTCCCCGTCCAACTCCGACGAGTGCCCCACCCGGGTGACGTTCTCCTCGCGGATCAAGGTGAAGGCCTACGGGGGCAAGACCACCGTGGCCTACCGCTGGCTGCGCGGGAACGGCTCCAAGAGCGCCGTCAAGACGTTCGTGCTCAAGGGCAAGGGCGTCAAGTACGTCACGGTGAAGGAGTCCTCGACCTTCAAGGGCGGCGACCTCAAGGGCTGGCAGGCGCTGCAGGTCCTGGCGCCGCGCAAGGTCACCTCCGCCAAGGGCTACTTCAAGGTCTCCTGTGGCGACGACGAGTGGGACGGCGACAAGCACGTCGTCAACACCCACACCGTCGGTGCCCAGGCGTGGGTCGACGAGCGCAACTGTGAGGCGACCCTCATCGGCCGCATCACCGCCTCCGGCACGCGCTGGGTGCGCTACCAGTGGGTCGTCAACGGCCGCGTCGTCGACCGGGACGCCGTGCGCGTCTACGGCTCGCGCAAGGTCTACCACGTGATCAGGCCGCACGAGAACCTGCGTGGCTGGGCGGTTCTGCAGATCCTCGACCCGGGTGACGCCTCCTCCAACCGCGCCTACTTCAAGATCTCGTGCCGGGACTGGTCGCCGAAGGTCTCGGCCTCCGTCAACGCTCCCTCGAACTACGAGGGCGACTGCCCGGTCACCCGCACCTTCACCGGCACGATCAGCGCCTCGCACGGTCGTGGTGAGGTCAAGTACCGCTGGATCCGTGACGGTGTCGCGGGCGGCTGGCAGAGCGTCTACTTCGACGGCCGTGGCTACGGCCACCAGAGCCGCAGCGTGAGCGACTCCTGGACCGCCTCGGCGTCCGGGACCAGCAAGCGCTCGATCGAGATCTACGGCGGCTCGACCAGCGGCACCGTCGAGGGCAAGGTCACCTGCAAGGCCGCCCCGCCGGCGTCGAAGGCCTGGATCCAGGCCGGCACGTCGGTCAAGCAGGTCGAGGCCGGCTGCCCGGCGGGCTCGGTCACCGGCACCGGCAGCATCTACGCCACCGGCCCGATCAAGCTCACCGTCACCTGGAGCCTCAACGGCTCCGTGGTGAAGTCCGAGGACCTGGAGTTCACCTCGGAGGGCACCAAGTCCGTCTCCTTCACCAGCGCTTCGGACGGCCTCAAGGGCGGCAACGCCCGGTTCGGGATCGTCGGCGGCGGCTCGACCACCGTGGACTACGAGGCGGTCTGCCCCAAGGCTGATGGGACCCCGAAGGCCTGACCCGAGTCTCGTCTCAGCGTCTCGTCCTGATTGAAACAGGCGGCGCCCGCTTCCGGCGGGCGCCGCTTTTCGCTGTCCGGGGCCGGAGCTCTCCCCACTGGGAGACCGGGACGCGCTCGGCCTCCCGGCCCATCGACCTCGTCCGATCGGGCACCATCGAGGTCATGACCTATGTTCCTCCCGGATCCGGCTGGCCGGGCGATCCCGCCCGGCCGGACACCCCCGTCGCCCATGACCCCTCCGAGGTGAGAGAGCTCGCGGCCGGGAGCCGTACCCTCGCCGAACTCACGGCCCGGCAGTCGGTCTGCCGGGCCTGCCCGCGCCTGGTGGAGTGGCGCGAGGAGGTCGCGACGGTCAAGCGGCGGGCCTTCGCCGGGGAGACCTACTGGGGACGGCCCATCGCGGGGTGGGGGGATGAGAGGCCGGAGGTCCTCATCGTCGGACTGGCCCCGGCCGCGCACGGGGGCAACCGGACCGGCCGCATCTTCACCGGGGACCGCAGCGGGGACTGGCTGTTCGCCTCGCTCCACCGGACGGGCCTGGCCGCGCGGGAGACCAGCGTCCACGCGGGCGACGGGCAGCGGCTCATCGGCACGCGCATGGTGGCCGCCGTCCGGTGCGCCCCGCCGGCCAACAAGCCCGAGCCGTCGGAGCGGGCCACCTGCCTCCCGTGGCTGTCCCGGGAGGTCGCGCTGGTCGCCGGCGGCGTGCGCGTGGTGGTCGCGCTGGGAGGCTTCGCCTGGCAGGCGGTCTGGCCCGCGCTGAAGGACGCCGGGTACGACCTGCCGCGGCCCAGGCCGCCCTTCGGGCACGGCGCCGAGGTGGAGATCTCCCGCGACGGGGCTCCGGCCTGGCTTCTCGGGTGCTACCACCCGAGCCAGCAGAACACTTTCACCGGCCGGGTGACCGCCGAGATGCTTGACCAGGTCTTCACCAGGGCGAACGCTCTCCGTTCCCCGTGAACTCGACCATAAAGAGAGTGCTGACCGTACTTTTGGGGAGAAGGGAGATAGTTCATCCCGATTTTGGAAAGACTGGCGCAAGTTGCCTGGAGGGCGCATGGCGCGACCGGCGGGGTGGACGTATGCTTGTGAAAGCTTTCACAAAGCCTGGATCTAAGGATGGCGCCGAAGTGAACCGCAACTCCAAGCACATCGTGGTCGTCGGTGGGGGCTACGTCGGCCTCTACACCGTGCTGCGCCTGCAGCACACGCTCAGCAAGGAACTGCGCGACGGCAGCGTGCGCATCACCGTCCTCACTCCCGAATCCCACATGACCTACCAGCCCTTCCTCCCCGAGGCCGCGGCCGGGAACCTCTCGCCCCGGCACGTGGTGGTCCCGCTCCGCCGGGTGCTGAGGAAGGCGACGATCCTCAACGGCAAGGTCTCCAAGGTCAACCACGCGGCCAAGACGGTCACCTTCGCGCCCAACGTCGGCACGCCGCACGAGATCGGCTACGACATCGTGGTCATGGCCGCCGGCTCGATCTCCCGCACCCTCCCCATCCCCGGTCTCGCCGACGCCGCGATCGGCTTCAAGACGGTCGGCGAGTCGATCGCGCTCCGCAACCGGGTGCTCGAACTCCTCGACCGGGCCGAGTCCGACGACGACGAGGCTCTGCGTCGCAGGGCGCTGACGTTCGTCGTGATCGGCGGCGGCTTCGCGGGCGTCGAGGCGCTCGCCGAGCTGGAGGACATGGCCGTCGACGCCGTCCGCTACTACCGCACCGTCTCCCGCGAGGACATGCGCTGGGTCCTCGTCGAGGCGACCGACCGCATCCTGCCCGAGGTCGGCCCCGAGATGGGCAAGTGGACCGCCGAGCAGCTCCGCGAGCGGGGCATCGAGGTCAAGATGAACACCCGCCTGGACTCCTGCGAGGGCGGTCTGGTCAAGCTCTCCGACGGTTCGGAGTTCGAGTCGGCGACCATCGTGTGGACCGCCGGCGTCAAGCCCAGCCCGGTCGTCAACGCCGGCGACCTGCCGCTGGACGAGCGCGGCCGGATCAAGACGACCACCCGCCTGACCGTCGCCGGGGTCGACGACGCCTTCTCCGCCGGAGACGTGGCCGGGGTGCCCGACGTGACCAACCCGGGCCAGTACTGCGCGCCCAACGCCCAGCACGCCGTACGGCAGGCCAAGGTCCTCGCCGACAACATCACCCGCCTGCTCCACGGAGAGGAACTGGTCGACTACCGGCACAAGTACGTCGGATCGGTCGCCGGGCTGGGCCTTCACAAGGGCGTCGCCAACGTCTACGGGGTCAAGCTTCGCGGATTGCCTGCGTGGTTCATGCACCGCACCTACCATCTGTCGCGGGTGCCTACTCTCAACCGCAAGGTCCGTGTGATGGCGGACTGGACCTTGGCGCTGTTCTTCAAGCGGGAGACCGTCTCACTCGGAGAGATCGAGGCGCCGCGTACGGAGTTCCGCGAGGCCACGACGTCCTGAGTCCCGGGCACCCACAGGTGGGAAACTGCTGGGTTCTCGTCGGGGTTTGTTGCTGATCGTCATGCTCGTCCCTTGAGCCCCAGCCCAAGCCGGGAGGGGGGCGGGGGTGGGCTTGTCTGCGATCACCGTGCTGGGAGTGGACAGACCGGGAACGATCGCCGAGGTGACCGCGGTGCTCGCCGGGTGTGGCGCGAACGTCGAGGATTCGGCGATGACGCTGCTCGGCGGCCATGTCGCGATGATGCTGCTGGTCTCCGGCGGGCTGCCGCCGGCCTCGGCCTTCCCCGGGGTGGCGGTCACCGTGACCGATGTCGAGTCCCGCCGTGACTCTGGCCGCGACCCGGACGGCCTCGGCTACGTGCTGACGCTTCACGGCCCCGACCGCCCCGGCATCATCTCCGCGGTCAGCGCGGTGCTCGCCGGAGCCGGTGGCGACATCACCGGCATGACGTCCCGTCTCTGCGGCCGGCTGTACGTCCTGATCGCGGACGTGCGGCTGCCGGAGGCGGTGGACGTGGCGGATCTGATGTGCCGCCTGGCCGCGGTGGGCGCCGGCCTCGGCTCCGAGATCACCTTCCGTCCCGCCGAGCCGGACGTGCTGTGATGGGCGTGCCCGCGTCAGGGACCCCCCGCGAGCTGATCGCCGCCCCGCACCCCGTGCTGAGCGCCCGGGCACTCCCCGTGGACCCCGCCGACCCCGGGGTCGTCGTCGCGGCGGCCGACCTCCTCGCCACCATGCGCCGGGCACGGCACTGCACGGGCCTGGCCGCCCCCCAGATAGGCCTGGGCTGGCGGCTGCTCTCCGTCGACGTCTCCCTCCATCCCGGAGCCCGTTCCTGCGCCGGGGAGCTGGTCGTGGCGAATCCCCGGCTGGTCGCCGCCTCCCGCTGGGAACCCGCCCGCGAGGGCTGCCTGTCCGTCCCCGGCCTGACCGGTGACGTCCTGCGCGCGACCCGCATCACCGTCCGGGGCGAACGCCCCGGCAGCGGCGCCCCCGTCACCATCGACGCCGACGCATTCGAGGCCCGCTGCATCCAGCACCAGCTCGACCATCTCGACGGCGTGCTTTTCCTGGACCGCGTCATCCGCGCCTGGGCGGTCCGCAGAGCGGAACCGGCGACGGAGCCGACCGGAGAATAAACCCTCTTGTGGCATTTTAAGGTTTTTATAGTTATTTAGCAGTTCTGTTCCTTAAGTCCGTTTTCCTCCTTTTGTTCCGTGGTAGACCACGCGGGGACCGGACGAGAAAGGGAAAGACACCATGATCACGCAAGAGCAGATTCCTATGGTGATCGATCACCCGCTGTACGACGTCGAAGGAGAGAAGGTCGGCGAGGTCAAGCACGTCTACCTCGACGACGCCACAGGCCGGCCCGAGTGGCTGTGCGTGAAGACCGGACTCTTCGGCATGAAGGAGACCTTCGTGCCGGTGCAGAGCGCAGATGTGGTCGCCGACCATGTGGAGGTCGGCTACGACAAGGCCCGCATCAAGAACGCTCCCAACGTCGACGTCGAGGCCGGCGGTCATCTGTCCGCCGAGGAGGAGCGCGAGCTCTACCGCTACTACGAGATCTCCTGGGAAGGGGCCTGGGAACAGGCCAACGAGCCCGGCGAAGGAGGGTGGGCCCATTCGGGCGGCCGGCGGGAACGGGAACGCCGTGAGTGGAGCGGGGGTGACGCGACGGCTCGCGAGGACGACATGACGGCCCGTACGGGTGACGCGACGGCTCGCGAGGACGACGCCATGACCCGCTCGGAGGAGAGACTCCGTGCGCACACCGAGTCCCAGGAGACGGGCCGGGCGCGGCTGCGCAAGTACGTGGTCACCGAAGAGGAGCAGATCACCGTACCGGTCAGCCACGAAGAGGTGCGTCTCGAACGGGAGCCGATCACCGACGCCAACCGGGCGGCGGCGATGGACGGGCCGGAGATCACCGAGGCCGAGCACGAGGTCACCCTCCACGAGGAACGGCCGGTGGTGGACACCGAGACCGTGCCGGTCGAACGGGTCCGGATGACCAAGGAGACGGTCACCGGGCAGGAGACCGTCTCGGGTCAGGTGCGCAAGGAGCGTCTCGAGGCTGAAGGCGACGTCGACGACCCCGGGCGCGGCCGCTGACCGTCACTCGCGACCCCTCGTTCCCACCGTCGCCCCGGGCCCGCAGGCACCGGGGCGACGGCGTTCCGCGCCTTGGTCCGGGGGCGCGCGGCCGCGCTCCGGCGGCCCGGATCGGTTACGTACAAGGGCCTTAGAGACACAACGCCGGTCACATGTTCGTGTGACGCATGATGCGAAGTTGTGCTCCTCGGATGAGTGGTCTGTTACGTATGATTACGGCGTCCCCGTAGCCCAACGGCAGAGGCAAACCCCTTAAAAGGGTTCGAGTGAGGGTTCGAGTCCCTCCGGGGGCACTGATAGTGATCAGCCAGATCAGGCCCGTGACCAATAGAAACACGGTCACGGGCCGTTCTGTGCCCTCCGGCTGTCTACGGCTGTCCCCGATGGTGTGCGGTGTCAACGCCGGTGCCGCCCTATATCAGCCAGGGCTCTGTAAAAGCGCCGGCTCAGCTGGGCGTTGCTGCCGGCCCTGCTGGCACGAACCCGCTATGCGACTTGTGGGAGGGTCTCTGCGGCCATGGTCATTCCCAATGCCTTGCCATAGGGGATGCTGTCAACTCACGGACTCGGCGTTCGGGCAGGTCAAAGGAGTGAAGGGGTCGAGGTGAGGGTTCCCCTACGGATCAGAAGGCCAGGAGTTTGAGGCGTCTTGGCTGCCGTGAGTGATGTCGGGTGGCTTTTATCCAAAGTGGCGATGTGGCGCGCCACTACACGGCCCTGCGCTCAACGGCACTCTGCGCGTGTGGTCCGGGATTGTTCTCCCGCACGGCCGTGCTCCGGCCGCCATGCTGACGGTGCGCCGGCCTTCATGGAGTAGGCGAGCTGACTGGAAACGATCACGGGGTTGGACGGTAGTCAGGCTGCTGAGGTGGATGGGCGTCCGCCCCCGGCGAATGCGCGGTCGTGGCGGTGGTGCTGCCGGAATACGTCGGGCTGAGCACGCATGCCGTACGGCTGGCCGCCACGACCGGATGGCTGTTCCTACGGGCGACGCGGGCGGCCGGACAGCTCGTCCAGGTAGTCCTGGACCTGGCCACCCACATAGTTCATGCAGGGCGCGTTCCCCAAAAAGTCAATCTTGCCCAGTTCGTCGAGCACCCCTGCCAGGGTGAGTGTCTTCTTCCCCCCGGGCAGAATCTCGTTGAAGTCGTACTCCCGCTGCTCGTTGAGCACCTCGGCGAAGCCGGGATCGGTCTGCGCTCCGGTGCGCAGTTGCTCCAACATCTCTTGCGCCATGCTGAGTCTGAGCGTCAGCCGTAGCTCGTCGTCCTGGCCCGCGTTGGTGTTGATCTCCCTGAGTTTCGCACGCACCATGTTCTCGAGCGGTTTCTTGGAGACGACGTTCTTGAGGTGATGGGCCAGGAAGGGACCTGTGCTCTCTGTATTGAGGTCGCGCAGGTAATTCGAGAGCATCAGCAGAACGTCGAGGGCGGCGGGGGGTGGACGGTACCGTACCGGCTGCATGATGGCTCCTCTGTGATGGGCGGGAAGAAACGCCCCCAAGACTCTCTCGACGCTATGGACGCTCGAAGGTGCTGGGAGGGTTACAGTTTTCCGCCATTCGCGCTGGCTCTGAGATATCACTATTGGCGGGTCGTGCCGTCATTCTCCGCGATCTCGCACCCCTTCGCCCCTTCGTCTACGTCGTCCTCGTGGACGACAGCGATCGCATCCTGGCGTACCCCAGGCTGGGGCCGACGAAGGACACCGACAACGCCTCGTTCACGCCGGGCGGCGGGATCAGGCCCGGGGAGAGCGCACCCGCCCGTGTCTGCGGGGAACACGTGGGCGGCCCTGACGCAGCAGGTCACCCGAGTGACCGGCTTATGAACACGGACTGGTGGATGGGGCTTGTGAAGCGTGGTTCTGCGGGGCTCACGGGCCTGATCATGCCGAATGCCTGCCGAAACTATCTTGCGGAAGAATATTTTTGCTGGTCGGAGCGGTTTCGCGGCGGGTCTGTAAAGCCGCTATCTTCAGTTTCGTCGTCGGTCACGCCGCTGCCATCTGTGTCCCTGACGGGATTCGAACCCGTATCAACGTTGCCAGGTTTGGAAACGCGCTTCCCTGCCGGGGGCTGAGGTTCCCCAACCCGTACGGTTGCCCGCACAGGCCCGGTCCCGGTGCATCCGCAACCTCCTGGCATGACACCCTTCGTTTTTGGGCCGCTCGATCCAGTTGAGCTACAGGGACTTGCGTGACCGCCACAGGAGCAGTCGCACTACCATGCTCCGGCCACAAGATCCCGAGCACAACGCCTTTCTTCCGGCTGCAGATGATCAGAGCGGAGGGATGTGCGCGGGGCCGTACCAGGGTGCGGCAGATGCGCCGAAGCGGTGGACGCTGCTGGTGATGTGCGTTTTCCTGTGATCTACGGAGGTTTGGCAACGGCGGGATCACATGGGCCGGAGGCGCAGGGATGGGGCGGGGCCGGATCGCTGCGGTGATCGGCGGACTGGTGTTGGTGGCGGCCGCTCCGGCGGTGCTGGCCGCGTTCAAGGTCACCGATCCGTGGGTGCTGGGGGCAGTTGCGCTGGTGGCGGCACTGGCGCTGGTAGCGGCCGGGTTCTGGCAGGAGCGGCTCAAGCGGCTGGGGCAACGCCGTGACGAGCAGCGGTTCAAGGTCGCCGACGGTCTGCTGACGTTCAGGTCGGGCCGGGTGCCGAAGGTGCGGCAGGTGCGTGATCCGTTGCCGCTGGGAGTCCACCCCAGTGCCCCGGCTCAGGCGACGGGGGCGGAGCCCGGGCGGGTAGCGGGTAACCGGGTGCCGGTCTATGTGCCGCGAGATGTCGACGGCGAGCTACGCGAGCAGCTCGCCGCGGGCGGGTTCGTGCTGCTGGTGGGAGACTCCACGGCGGGCAAAACACGGGCGGGGTTCGAGGCGCTGCGCGCCCAGCTTCCCGACCATCAGGTGTTCGTGCCCGGAGACAAGAACGCCGGCAAGGACGTGATGGCCGCCCTCATCGAGCGGATCGGCCGGGCGCGCAAGGCGGTGCTGTGGCTGGACGACCTGGAGCACTTCCTGCGCTCGGGGACGCTCACCTCGGTGCAGCTCGCTCGCATCCTCGGCGGCCGGGGCCACAAGGTGATCCTGGCTACGCTGCGCAGCGCCGAGGAAGACCAGCTGACCCACCTTCCGCCCGACTCCGACGCCACCCAGCGGGGACTGGGCGATCAGGCCGCCCACGTGCTGGAGCAGGCGCACCGGATCCGCCTGAAGCGGATCTTCAGCCCGGCGGAGCTGGAGCGCGCCCACGTCCGGGCGGCCGATGAGCGGATCGCCGATGCCCTGGACTACGCCGGCGAGTACGGCATCGCCGAGTATCTGGCGGCCGGGCCGCACCTGCAGGACGCCTATGACAATGCCTGGGCGGTCGGCCGCAACCCCCGCGGAGCGGCATTGGTGGCGGCCGCGGTCGACTGCCGCCGCGCCGGCCACCTGTCCCCCCTCCCCAAGGCGTTGCTGGAGGAGCTGCACCAGGGCTACCTCGACGAGCACGGCGGCCAGCGGCTACGGCCCGAACCACTGGAGCAGGCCTGGCAGTGGGCGACCCGGCAGCGGCGCTCCACCGCAGCCCTGCTGCAATCGGTGGACGAGAACGGGGCGAGGACGGAGGTGTTCGACTATCTGGTGGACCGCCACCAGCAACGCCTCGGGCCGACTGCACATGTTCCTGACCGGGTCATTCCCGTCATCCTCCGTCATGCCGTCACAACCGACACCGAGGCCGTTGCCCTGCAGATGCAGGCGCAAGGCCGTTACGGCCTTGCCGCTGCAGCTTTCCAGCAGGCCGTTCAGGCTCGCCGCGACAGCGACGGTGAGGAGCATCCGTCCACGTTGACCAGCCGGGGCAATCTGGCCGGCGTGCTGAAGGATTTGGGGCGGTTGGTGGAGGCTGAGGCCGAGCATCGGGCGGTGTTGGGGATTTGTCGTCGGGTGTTAGGTGAGAAGCACCCGTCCACGTTGATCAGTCGGAACAACCTGGCTTGCGTGCTGAGGGATCTGGGCCAATTGGGAGAAGCCCAGGCGCTGGAGTGATCTGTAACTCGTCCAGGGCGCCGATCGGTCAAATCCCGGCGCAAAAATGGGGCACCACCCTTAGGAATCGCATCCCGATGCAGGTCAGAGGGGATGTTGAGATGGAGTCGCTGCGCCTCTTAAAAGGGTTCGAGTCCCTCCCGGGGCACCGCGCGCCCATGCGGATGAACGGCCCGTGACCGGTGACGCGGTCACGGGCCCGTTCTGTCTCCCGGACCGTGGTGGGGCGGTGGCCCGGCGGCTCTCCGGTGGGTTCCCGGTGAGCGGGCCGTGATAGCTGTGAGAGACGGGAACCTGGCGGGCAGGCCGTTCGTTGGATCACTCGGCGGTAGCCGTACGGCCACATGGATGAGACAGACATGGATATCAACACGATACGGCCGTGTGACAACCGATCTAATACGCTGATCGCGTAGGTCGCAGCGTGGAGGCAGCGATGGAGAGTAAGAACCCCGTATTCAGTCGGCAGTCCAACGGGCAGCAGCAGGCATGGGGAGCGCCGACCCCCACCCCTGACCAGCTTCAGGGGATGTACGACAGGCCGGCGTACGCGCCCCCCGCGCAGCGGACCATGACGATCGACGACGTGGTGGTGCGCGGGTTCATCACGCTGGGGACGCTGGTCGTCTCCGCGGCGGTGGCCTGGGCGCTCAACCTCGGCACGGCGGCCCTGCTCGTCGGTGTGATCGCCGGTCTCGTCCTCGGCCTGATTGTCTCGTTCAAGCAGAGCACGAACCCGGTGCTGATCCTCGGATACGCCGTCTCCTACGGCGTGGCCATCGGCGTGATCAGCCACATGTACAACAACCTGTACAACGGCATCGTCTTCCAGGCGGTGGTCGGCACGGCTCTGGCCTTCGCCGCCATGCTCGCCGTGTACTCGCTGCGGATCATCCGTGTCACCCCGAAGTTCACCAAGTTCGTCGTGGCGGCGGGTCTGGGCCTGATGGGCCTCATGCTCGTCAACTGGGTCGCGACCTTCTTCATCGAGGACGGCATCGGCATCCGCTCGGGCGGCCCGCTGGCCTACGTGTTCAGCATCGCCGCGATCCTGATCGGCTGCTTCTTCCTGCTGCTCGACTTCGACTCGGTCGAGCAGGGCGTGCGCGCCGGCGCCCCGGAGAAGTACTCCTGGCTGATGGCCTTCGGCCTGACGGTCACCCTGGTCTGGATCTACCTGGAAATCCTGCGTCTGCTGAGCTATTTCTCCAGCAGCGACTAGGCAAGCGATCAGGCATGACCGAAAACCCCCGCCGGAGCATCTCCGGCGGGGGTTTCTTCTTGCGCGGGGTGGGCAAGCCGATGAACGAGAAGCCACCAATGAGCGACGCATCATCACGGATGACCAGCTAGTGAGGGCTTGCTATCTGCGGACTCGTGATGCACTGTCGAGCAAAGGAGCCCTATCCGTGGAGGTGCCCATGTCGTTGAACCACTCACTGGAGACGCAGAGCAAGTTGATCGCAAGGGTCCCGGATATCACGGGACGCGCCCTCCCAGAGTGGTTCCAAGCCATCGACAACGGCCCGTCTTTCCTGCGCTGTGACGAGCGGGCCAACTGGCTCGCCGACGAGCACGGGCTGACCCACGGCTACGCGGCCGCCATCGTGCACGAGCACGAGCGCCACCGCCGTAGTCGCTACCTGTAAGCCGTCCATCTTCGCAGGGCCCGCACCGCCGTCCGGCGGTGCGGGCCCTCGCACGTGCAGTCATGATCTTGGCGTGCGTGACTTCTCCGGCCTCCGGGGAGAGC